>CAYRFV010000095.1:0-5261 GCA_964423545.1 uncultured Anaerolineales bacterium
CCTTGTCCGCGGCACCGGCGTTGGCGCGCGCAGCGGCGGCATCGGCAGCCATCTCCTCGACGGTCTTGGTGTGCAGGCGAGCGGCGCCCTGCGTCTCGATCAGGCGCACGCGCTTGCCGGTGCGCTCGGCTTCCCTCAGGCGGCGCCGCGCCTTGGGCACCTCCCTGGCGTATTGCGGCAACCACTGCGCCTGGCTGACCAGCATCTCATCGGTCAACTGCCAGACCTCTTCGGGATTGCAGACCGCGCCGGTCAGCGGATCGTGCAGCATCGCCTGTTTGAGCAGCGTCAGGTCGCCGGCCACGGCCGCCTCCATGCCCATCTCCTGCACACGGGCTGAGATGGCGCACGTCGCTGCGCAGGCCAGTGGCAGGTCACCCACCACCGGCATGTTGATGCCGTTCTTGTCCACATAGCCGGGAATCTCCACCACGCAGCCGTCCGGCAGGTTGGTGATGTGTCCCCGGTTGACCACATTGAAGTGCCCCCGATAGGTGCGACCGGTCTCGAGCCCCTCGATGATGTACGAGCCGTGCTCCTCGCTGCGCTTGAAGGTGGTCAGGTCCCACGGCGGCTCCTGAAGCCAGCGGGGGAAGTCGGTCTCGAACCAGTTGCGCCCCTCGGTGCAGACGCGCAGATAGCCGCCCGTCTCGCCGTTGATCCACGACGAGAGGTCGATCCACTGCATGATCTCGTGCGTGCGCTTGCGATACCACGGCACGTACTCGCTGAGGTGGCCGTTCGACTCGGTGCTGTAATAGCCGAAGCGGCGCAGCACGTCGATGCGGACTTTCTCGGTCTGGACATACTGCGGGTGCGCTTCAAAGAGCTCGAGCAACTGCGGGGTCATGTCCATGCCGCGCCACTGCACCTTAACAAACCAGGTTTGGTGATTCAGGCCGGCTGCGATGACATCCACTTCTCGCCGGTGCAGCGTCTCGTCCGGACCGATCAGCCCCTCTTTCCTGGCCCACAGCTCGATCACCCGTGTGATCTGCCAGTGCGCGCCCTGCACGCCGTGACACAGGCCGATGGTGTTAACGCCACCGTACTTGTTGCAGGCCCAGGTGTTCATCGCCATCGGGTTCGAGTAGTTCAGGAAGAGCGCGCCGGGCTTGGCGACCTCCCGGATATCCTTGCAGAAGCCCAGCAGGGCCGGGATGGTGCGCTGAGCATACATGATGCCACCGGCGCACAGGGTGTCTCCGACGCACTGATCCACGCCATACTTGAGCGGGATGTCGATATCGAGCTGGAACGCCTCCAGCCCGCCCTGGCGAATCATCGAGACGACGTAGTCGCTGTCCGCGATGGCTGCACGACGGTCGAGAGTCGATTGGACCGTCGCCGCCAGCTTCGCTGCCTCCAGATCGCGGCGGCAAAGCTGTGTGACCATATCGAGGTTGCGCTCCGAGATGTCGGTGAACGCAAAAACGGTGTCGGACAGCTCCGGCACAGCAACAATGTCCCGCATCAGACGGCGGGTGAAGCCGATGGATCCGGCGCCGATCATGGCGATCTTGACTGGCATGGATGATCTCTCCTTGTCTGATGGTCGAAACTCGTCAGTCCGGGCCGCGGGGACGAGTCTGCTTCTCATGGCCAATACGTTTCGACAACCCGCATCGCCATGCGCGCCCACTCCCACAGGCGTTGGGGCTGATAGCGCACCGTCGAAATATCCTTGAGGATCACTTCGACGGGCAGGCCGCGCGCCTGGTCGAGAAACGCGCGCAGATCGGCCTCCGCCATGTCGGGCCGCCAGACGTCCTCGGCCAGCCAGGCGGGATTCGGCTTACGCGACATGACGTAACGCCCACCGATCTCCTTGATGGCCCGATCGACGTTCACCCAGGGACTGGCGGACACCTTGCGCAGGTTCGGGATGCGGCGCAGGATGCCCATCTTGACATCGAGCGGCTCGCAGCAGCCGTAATAAGTCAGGCCCCAACGCTGAAGCCAGCGCAGCTCGTGCTTGAGCGCAAAATCCCAATGCATCTTGGGCGAGACGGATCCGAAGATCTGCGCGGTGGCGCAGCCCCACAAGTTCTTCGTGCGCGGATATGCCGGATCGTAGTCGGGGCCGGGCAGCGCGCGCGTATGGCCGTATCCGCCCGAACCGATGCGAGTGTTGTCATCGTTGCGCGTCAGCAGGTTAAGCGCCTCCCATTGGTCGAGCTCGCACATGTAGGCGTCCACTAACCGGGAGATCGCGGCCTCCACCATCTCGGGTCGATCCACCAGATCGCGCATCGCCTCCTGCACGCCCCACCAGCGAATCAACTCATCCCACGGCGCGAACCAGGTCCCCTTCTTGCCCACCTTCTTCACAGGCAGGATGTCACCGAAGAGATCGCACATCGCCGCATAGTTCGCCTCGGTCTGCGCCACGTCGTGCGTGACGACCGGCATCTTGATCTTCTCGATATCTTCGGGATGGACGATATGGGGATGGAAGTGGCGCGAAACGACGGCGTTGGTCTCGTCCGTCTTGACGATATCGACGTCCTCGCGCAGACCAAACCCGCTGCTGCGAATGACGAGCGGACAGGCGATGTAGGGATCCACGATCATGTCGGCTGGCATATGCCGCCACTGATAGAGGAGCAGCCGCAGCCGGATCTCGATCTCCCTGGCCCAGGCGCCCTCGCAGCGGAACGTCAGCTCGTCGTCGACGTTCATCTCGTTCCAGGGAATCTCGTTGATCCAGACCAGCGGCCGCACCGGCTCGAGATCATTCAGCCGGCGCCACAGCTCGGCCTTCTCCTGCTGGATGGGGAGCGCAGCGATCCGGGCCTGTTCGGAGGCCAGGCGACGCAGGGTGTCACGGTCTTTGCTGGTGATGTTCATAGGAAGCTCCTGGGGCGCCGGCGATGCGCGCCTTCCGCTTGCATCAGACAATCCGGAGGATTGTGTTACGATGCGCCGGCCTCGTTGGCCAACAGGACGCTACTCCGGTTGGCCCGACGATGGGGGCGTCTCAGGACGCTGCTCGGCCGGCGCAGTGGGTGAGGACGCCGAAGAGACGCCGGCCGGGGTCGCGGGTGCGGCCGACGGCGCGGGTGCGGCCGGCGGCGCCGATGCGACCGGCGGCGGTGGCGCCGGACGGGCCGGGTTCGCCCCGCCGGCCGGGCTTGCAGCCGGACGGTTGACCTCGCGTTCGTACTCGCGGATGAAGCCCCCGATCTGGCGTTTCAGGATCTTGGCGATCGAGGGTCGCACGGGTGCGATTCGGCTCTTGCTCACGGCATTTCCCCCTGATGTTTGACAAAGAACAAGACGCCGCACGCCCTGCTGGCACAGCGCTCGGGCGTGCGACGATCGCCCTGTCGTGTGGCTTGCGATGCTACGCCGCGCCGCGCTCCGTGTACTCCCACATCAGCGCCAGGAAGTCGCGGTACTGGGCGAGCGATACGCCCGGCGGCGTCTGGTGATCCACGCTGGGAATGAAGCCCCCCAGTCGCATCACCGGCAGGAGCCGCTCCCACTCGCTGCGCATCGCCTCGATCCCCTGATTCATGGTCATCTTGTCGAACGCGCCGATGATGGCGAAGTGCGGATGGTTCCGCCGGACGCGGGCGATGTCCACGCCCGACTGCCGCTCCCACGGCAGCAGCCCCTCGACGCCAGCGTCGATGAACCACGGCAGACAGCGCTCGACGTTGCCGTCGGAATCGACCATCGGAATGACGTTCATGGCCCGGATGAGCGGGGTCAGCTCCAGGTAGTACGGGGTCAGGAACTCAGTGAAGAGCGCCTTCGACAGCATCGGGCCGTGGTTGTAGGAGAGATCCTCGGCGAACGTCATGAACTCCGGCTCGATGACGTTTGCGATCCCGCGAAGCAGGCGCTTGTTGAACGCGAGCAGGTCGTCGTTGATGCGGCGCATCAACTCGGGCTGATCGTAGAATGCGTACAGGTGACGCTCGATCCCCAGCAGCTGCCGCGGGAACCAGAAGAAGCCGTTCAGGGTGAACCAGACGGCAAGTTCGCCGCGCTCGTGGCGCCGGCGCACCTCCGGCGGAAGGACGGCGTCCCAGTCGATCTCCGGGTAGAGATGCTCACGAATGGCCTCGTAGCTCGCCATGTCGCTGACCGTGCCCTGGCCGTGGGATGCCGGCCGGGGATAGGAAGGCTTGTGGATGGGAAACCACGATTGCCAGGCGGGATCGAGGCCAAAATACTCCATGATAGCGACGACGCCGGCCTCGCCAGCGGGCCGTTCGGAGGGCAATCCCTCCCCTTCCCAGCGACGGATCGTCTGATCCCACCAATGGGCCCACTCGAAGCGTGGCAAGCGGTCGACCCTCTCGAAGCGCAGCGAGGAGCGGTATCGATCACGATTGTTCAATGGCTGTCCCTCATGCTGCCATCCCCTCGCCGCGTCGTCGGTCGGGGTGAGGGGATGGCGTTGTAACTTCCGCGATCTATCGGCTCAGCAGGGCTAACTGCTCAAGAAACGGTCCGGGTATGCGCCCTTCGGGCGTGATCGGCGCATCCCAGGTCATCGCGCCGCCGCGGTCACGCACGTGCCGCGTGTAACCGACGACGAAGGGGTCTGGAAAACGCGGCAAGCCGCGGCACCAGTTCTCGCCGAGATAACTGAGCAGGTGATACTGCGCGCCGTCGAGCCAGCGGCCCTGGCACACGGGAAACGCCTCACTGATCTCCCCGGCCGTGTAGTCCTCGTGTTCGCTGTGGCAGACGACAGGGACCTTGACGCCAGGGTTGAACGCCACCAACGCCTCGGGGTTGCCCGCCCTGGCGGCTGCGGCAAACGATGCGAAGTTGGGCGGATCGGGATGGCGATACATGGCATCGGCGAAGTAGCAGCCGTCGAACCACCAGCCTGACACTTTGCGCCCCCAGCGCAGCGACCATTCGCGGATCACCGCTTCCCAGCGCTGCTGAAACGCCGCCAGCCGCTCGCCCGTCTCCGCGCCGCCCCACGCCGGCCACGGCTTCACGAACCCCCATCGCCATTCCAGCCGCTGCATGGCCAGAGCGTCCATCGACGGCGCGCCGCTCGGCAGGTAGACCAGGAGGCGGATGCCGCGACCGGCCAGCGCATCGGCCAGGTCGGCCACCAGGTCGCGGCGGGAGAGGCGGCTGGGGACGCGACCGACGAACGCATCGTAGGTCGCGTTCGGCGCGCAGTAGTGGCCGGAATTCTGGCCGATCGTGATGAAGTAGTAGGGCGCGGCCACCGCGGCCAGCTGATCGGCCAGCGCGTGTACATCGAACGCGTCAACCTGCGCCTG
>CAYRFV010000095.1:5271-17951 GCA_964423545.1 uncultured Anaerolineales bacterium
AGGCCTCGACGGGCATCTCGGCAGCAGCCAGGTAGTGCGTAAAGACGCCCCAGCCGGCCTGTTGGAGCCAATCGGTGTTCGCTCGCATCGCTGCACCCGTCAAACGTGAAGACAATGCGTGATCTTCACGTCTCATGCCTCACTTCTCGCCCTTCGCCTTCGCCTGCAACTGCTGCGCCTGGCGGGGATTGCCGATATGCAGCGTGTCGTACGCCTGCTGCGAGGTCTTGAACGGCCCCACCCCGGCGTGGCCGTGCCAATCGCCCTGGCTGAAAATCGGATTGGACAGGCCGGTCTCGGCCTCGCGGCGGGCGATCCAGGCGTCCATGCGAGCCTTGAGCGCAGCCACGACTCCCGGCTCGGCCTCGGCCAGGTTGCGATACTCGGCGGGATCTTCGACCAGGTTGTAGAGTTCGACAGCGGGCTTGAAGTGGAAGTCCGGCTCCAGCGCCTCGATCAGCTTCCACTGCGGCGTGCGCCAGCCGTGCTTGCGCATCCAGGTGCACTCGGTGATGTAGAACTCGGGCCGGTGCGATGCGACTTCGCCGCGCACCATCGGCAGGAGGCTGCGGCCGTCGAACTGGATACCCGGCTCGATCCCTGCCAGGTCGAGCACGGTCGGCACGAGGTCGTAATGCTGGCCATAGCCGCCCACGCGCCTGCCGGCAGGCATCTTGCCCGGATAGCGCAGGATCAGCGGCACGTGCAGCGTCACATCATACAGGCCATGGTGGTCGAAGTAGCAGTCGTGGTCGGCGAGCGTTTCGCCGTGGTCGGAGGTGATGACGACAAGGGTCTCATCCAGGATCCCCTTCGCCTCCAGGCGCGCGAAGATGTTCTGGATCGCGGCGTCCATGTAGGCGATTTCGCCGTCGTATTGTGCGATGACGTACTCCTTGTCGGTGACGCCATCCGGCATCCAGCTCAACAGATAATCGCGGAACGGCTTGAATGCCTTCATCTGATCCAGCGAGGTGTTCTTCGGATCGCGCTCGTTTCCGCCGTAGAACATCCGCTCGTACGGCGCCGGCGGCAGGTAGGGCGAATGCGGATCGAGGTGGCGCAGGAAGAGCAACCACGGCTGCTTCTGACGGGTCAATCGATCGATCTCCGGCAGCGTCACCTGGTTGAGGTTCTCCGCTTTCGGCATGCGGCCTTGCTCGAAGGTTTTCCAGCCGGAGTCAAAATCGATATAGGCGTCGAAGCCGCGCGACGCAGCGTTGCCGCGGAAGCCGACGCAGGTGGTCGTGTACCCGGCCTCGCGCAGGATCTCGGGCAGCGTCTTGACCTCGGAGCGCATGGGCCCCTGGTGGCGCAGCGCCACCACCTGCGTGCTGAACACATCCATGCCGGTGAGCATGTTGGCGTAGCCGCTGGTCGTGGGGATGTGCGGACTGTAGTAGCGCTCGAACAACGTGCCCTGGCCGGCTACACGGTCGAGGTGCGGCGTGGTCAGCCGGCGGTAACCGTAGCAGCTCATATGGTCGGCAAGCAGCGAATCGATGCCGAAGAAGAGGATGTTCGGCAGCTTGGACTTCCGGGATGGCATGGGTCTCCTCCGCCAGTGGATTTGAGAACTCAAGCCGCTATTCTAACCGCTTCTGCGTTGAAACGAAAATGCGACAGCGGCGCACGACGCCAGTGGAGCAAAGCGGACGGTCTGTAAGGTGAACAGTTACGGTCTGTAAGCTGTTTGACAATTCATGCGAAGCATGGTATAAGCCCTGTCGTTCGTTGGCGAAAACGTTGGCGCTGACGCAGGCGGCTCAAATCCTCGTCCGCCACCCGGTCGCCGGGTCGGGTGCTCACATCACCGGGCAAGAAAGTTTTGGCCTGTGCGTTCCGTGACCATGCGCGACGTCGCAAACAAGGCTCAGGTATCGGTGCGCACTGTTTCGCGTGTGATCAACGGGCAGGGCGAGATCACCGACGCCACCCGGCAGCGCGTGCTGGCGACCATCGACGAAATGGGCTATCGGCCCAGCAAGCTCGCACGCGGCCTGGTCTCGCGCCACACCGATACCATCGGCCTGATCGTCGGCGATATCGCCAATCCTTTCTTCTCCGAAGTGGCGCACGCCATGCAGACCAGGGCGCGCGCAGCCGGTTACGACGTTTTCTTCTGCAATTCGAGCGGTTCGTGGGAAGAAGAGCTGCGGGCGCTGCATTCGTTGGCCGATCATGGGGTGGATGGCATCGTCATCTCACCGAGTCCGGGGCTGACCGCCGAGCGCATCAAGCCGTTTGCCGATCGCTTTCATCCCATCGTCACCCTTGTCTACCCGATCGCGCACCCGAACATCAGCTCGATTCTGTCCGGGATCCGCAACGGGGCGCGCCAGGCCGTGGAATACCTCATCGCCAAAGGACATACTGCCATTGCCATGCTGGCCGGCCCTGCCCCTACGCCGATGATCCATTGGCGCGTCAAGGGCTACCGGGACGCTCTGCTGGCGTGCGGGGTTCCGCTCCGGGCGGAGTGGATTCGCCCCGGGCCGGCCACTTTCGAACGGGGACGCCGCTCCGCCTATGAACTGCTTAGTCAGCACCCTGAACTCACCGCGATCTTCGCCTACAACGATCTGCTGGCGTTGGGCGCGATCCGGGCGTGTCGGGAATTGGGCCGCCGCGTGCCCGAAGACTGCGCCATCATCGGATTCGACGACATCCCGCTGGCGGACTGGGTGACACCGGCGCTGACCACCGTAAGGATGGACAAACAGGCCCTGGGCGAACAAGCCGTCGCTCGTCTGCTGGAGATGCTGGCCGCACCGGGATGCAGCTTTCCCCCCACGTTCCTCCGTGCGGAACTGGTGGTGCGCGACTCTGCATGAATGCGAACGCAAAGGAGGTGATATCGCACGCGACATGAAGCCTGACACTGGCCCCATCTGTTCGTTTGGTTCGCTCGCATTACTACCATCAGGCATTCAGACCAGGAGGGAAGCAGATGACTACTCGTCGGATCACTCGTCGTGAGATGCTGAAGGGCCTGGGCCTGGCAGCATCCGGTGCGGTGTTGGCCGCCTGCGCGCAGCCGACGCCCCAGATCATCAAGGAGACCGTCGTCGTCGAGAAGGCGGTCGAAAAGCCGGTCGTCCAGACCAAAGTCGTGGAAGCGACGAAGATCGTCGAGGCGACCAAGATCGTGGAGAAGCAGGTCACCGTTGCAGCGCCGACCCGCTTCAAGGAAGCGCCGGCGCTGGCTGACCAGGTCAAGGCCGGCAAGCTGCCGCCCGTCGACAAGCGTCTGCCGGAAAACCCGCTGATCGTCGATCCCGTGGAGGAAGTCGGGAAATACGGCGGCACCTGGCGCATGATGGACAGCGGCGATGGCATGGGGCAGCTCCGCATGGCCATCGCCACCGAGTCGCTGAACAAGTGGCGCCGCGACGTCAACGGCTCGCGGCCGAACGTGGTGCAGAGCTACAAGTTCAACGACACGGCCACCGAGCTGACGATCCAGTTCCGCAAGGGGGTTAAGTGGTCCGACGGCTCGCCGTTCACGGCCAACGATTACCTCTGGTGGTGGAACGAGATGGTGCTCAACGAGAAGGTCGGTCTCGCCACCCCGGCCGGCTACCGCACCGAAGGCAAGCCGCTCAAGATGGAGAAGATCGACGACTACACCGTCAAGCTCACCTTTGCGGCGCCCACGCCGCTGTTTATGGACTACAGCGTTCGCGGCTACTACAATTCCGCAACGCACCTGGTGCCGTCGGAATACCTGAAGCAGTTCCATCCGTCCGTCAACAACAAGTATCCCGACGCCAAGGAGCTGCTGGCCCACTACAACAACCCGCATCAATACCCCGGCCAACCGGTCCTTTGGGGCTGGATGGTGGAGGCGTTCAAGTCGGGCGATGCGGCCACCTTCGTGCGCAACCCCTACTACTGGAAGGTGGATCCCGAAGGCAACCAGCTGCCCTATATCGACAAGATCGAAGTCAAAATCGCGCCGACCGGCACCAACTGGACCGAGCTCCTGCTGCTGAAGACTATCGCGGGCGAGATCGACTTCCAGATTCGCGACTACCCCATCAAGAACGTCTCGGTGCTCAAGGAAAACGAGAAGAAGGGCGACTACCGGACGATGTTGTGGAACCGCGGCGACTATGCCTGGCCCTGGATCATCCTCTACTACGACTACCCCGACAAGGGCATCGTGGATCTGATGTACGATCAGAGGTTCCGCCAGGCGCTCTCGTACGCCATCAACCGCAGTCGGATCAACGAGGTCGTCAGCCTGGGCCTGGCCCAGCCTCGCCAGGCGGCCCTTAGCCCGGAGAGCCCGGAGTTCCAGAGCCGCGAAGGTAAGGCCGTCTACAACCAATGGGTGAAGGCCTACGCCGACTATGATCCCAAGAAAGCCGCATCTCTGCTGGATGAGGCCGGCGTCAAGATCGGCCCCGACGGCAAGACGCGCGTGCGGCCCGATGGCAAGCCGCTGGAGCTGATCATCACCTGCGTTGCAGGCGACACGCAGTCGATCGACGCCACCGAGCTGTACAAGAAGGATTGGGAAGCGATCGGGCTCAAGGTCACGATCTCCACCGAGGAAGGCAGCGTCGTCAGCCAGAAGACGATGAACGGCGAGATCATGATCCGTTCGTGGGGCAGCGCGGCGGCTTGGGGCCTGGTCTCGGCCACCCCGGTATGGGCGCCCAACGAGGGTGTCACATACGCCGTGGGCGGCGCACGCATCGGCCTCTGGTATCAGACCGGCGGCAAGGAAGGCGTGGCCCCGCGGCCCGGCTCGATGCTGGAGACCCTGCTCAAGAAGTACACGGAAGTCATCACGACCGTGAATCCGGAGTTGCGCCAACAGAAGTTGCTGGCTGCATACCAGGTGCACATCGACGGCGGCCCGATCTCCATCGGCACGGTCGGCGAGCATCCCAGCCCGTTGGTGGCGAAGAACAAGTTCCGCAACGTGCCGAACTTCGGCCTGGTCGCCGGTTGGGACCTGTCCTTCCCCGGCACCGCCGATCCCGAGCAGTTCTTCTGGAAGGTGTAGTCTCCGCTGCACGGAGCTTGATCTAGACGTTCCGGCGGACCGCTGGGGTCCGCCGGAACAGTGTTCGGGCCGGACCGCTGGGCCCCGGCCGGAACGCCGGACAGGCGCACCCTCTTTCGTCGTCCCGGCCGAGGAGGATTCATGCTCGAATACATCTTGCGGCGCTTGCTGATCGCCATACCCACGCTCCTGGTCATCGCCGTGATCGGGTTCATCACGATGGAGCTCCCGCAAGGCGACTATGTGACCCGCTATATTGCCCAGCTCGAAGCTTCTGGCCAGTCGGGAGCGCGCGAGCGCGGCGCGGAACTGCGCAAGCTGTATCAGTTGGACGATCCGGCGGTCACGCGCTTTTTCACCTGGATCGGCCGCTTCGTGCGCGGGGATTTCGGCGATTCGTTCTATTACCAAAGGCCGGTCAAGCAGCTGATTGGACAGCGACTGGCGCTGACGCTGGCCCTGACTATTCCCTGTTTCCTCATATCCTGGAGTATCGGCATTTCTCTCGGCATTTTCTCCGCCACCCATCAGTATTCGATCGGCGACAACTTCTTGACCGTCGTAGCCTTTCTGGGACTGGGGCTGCCGGCGTTTTTGGTGGCGCTGATCTTGATCGTGGTTGTCTGGCAGATCACCGGCGACGTCTATACAGGTCTGTTTTCGGCGGAGTACGCCCGGGCGCCATGGTCGATCGAGAAAGTCATCGACCTGGCCAAGCACCTGGTGATCCCCGTCTCAGCCGTGGTCTTCTCCGGCATGGCATGGGTGATGCGCGTCATGCGGGGCAACTTGCTCGACGAGCTGCGCGTCAACTACGTCCAGGCCGCCCGCGCCAAAGGCGTGCCTGAACGTACGGTCGTCTGGAGACACGCGGTCCGCAATGCCTTTCACCCGCTCGTGATGGCCTTGGGAGGGGTGTTGGCCTGGCTGCTGAGCGGCACCGCGATTGTCGAGCAGGTGTTGGGCCTGCCGACCCTGGGGCCGCTCTTCATCCAGGCGACTATGGAGCAGGACGTCTACCTGTCCGGCACCATCCTGATTCTGCTCAGCACCATGCTGGTGATCGGAAACCTGTTGGCCGATGTGGGGCTCGCGCTGCTGGACCCGCGCATCCGGTACGACTGAGCCGCGAGGGAAGGAAAAGAGAAAGCATGACCGCAGCCAATACGCCTGCCGCCCCGCGCCAACTCAGTGAAGAGGAACGCAGGGCTCTGCTCTCGGTGCGCCAACTGACGTGGATTCGCTTCCGCCGCAACCGGCTCGCGATCCTGGGGATGGTGATCCTGGCGATCATGTATACCGTCATGGTCTTCGCCGGCTTCGTGGCGCCTTACGGCGTCACCACGACGCATGAGAAGTATGTCAGCGCGCCGCCGACCACCCTCCACCTCACCTACGAGGGGCGGATCCGCTGGCCCTTCGTCTTCGGCACGAAAGCCACCACCGATCCCAACACCTTTCGCCGAATCTACGTCGAGAACACCAGCGAGATCTATCCTCTGAACTTCCTGGCTCCGGGCGAGACCTACAGGCTGTTCGGCCTTATCGAGACGAACATCCATCTCTTTGTGGTTGCGGAGCCGGGCAAGATCTTTCTCTTCGGCACCGACCGCAACGGCCGCGACCTGTTTTCGCGCGTCATCTGGGGGTCGCAGATTTCCCTGACCGTGGGATTGGTGGGCGTGTTCTTGAGCCTGACCCTGGGGTCGTTTCTGGGCACAGCCAGCGGCTACTTCGGCGGGACGATCGACATGGTGGTCCAGCGCGCCATCGAGGTGATTTCCAACATCCCACAGATTCCGCTCTGGTTGGCGTTGGCGGCTGCGGTACCCTCCAATTGGGATCCGGTGCAGGTCTACTTCGGCATCGCCATCGTGCTGTCGCTCGTGACGTGGGGCGGACTGGCGCGCCAGGTGCGCGGCATCGTGCTGGGCCTGCGCGAGTCGGATTTCGTCACCGCGGCGCGCTATACCAACTGCAACACCTTTCGCATCCTCTCTCGCCATCTGCTGCCCAACACCTTCAGCCATGTGTTGGTGATCGCGACGCTGGCCATCCCAGGGATGATCCTGGCCGAGACCGCGCTGAGCTTCCTGGGGCTCGGCATCCGCCCGCCCCTCACCAGCTGGGGCGTGCTCTTGAACGAGGCCCAGCAGGTCCGAGTCTTGCTCCAGCAGCCGTGGTCGCTGATCCCCGCCCTGTTTGTCCTGGTCACCGTGGTATCCTTCAACTTTGTGGGTGACGGGATGCGGGATGCCGCCGACCCCTTTGCCGGGGAATAGCGCGTGGAGAGAGCGATGCAGGATAACAACATCCTCCTGGAAGTCAAGGATCTGAAAACCCACTTCTTCACGGGCCGAGGTCTGGTGCGGGCCGTAGATGGCATCTCCTTCGATGTCAAGCGCAGCCATACGCTCGGCGTTGTGGGAGAGAGCGGCTGCGGCAAGTCGATCACCAGCTTCTCTACGCTGCGCCTCCTGCAGAAGCCCGGCAAGATCGTCGGAGGCCAAATCCTCTACCATTGGCGCCAAGCGGATGGCAACGAGGAGGTCATCGACATCGCGACCCTCAAGCCTGACAGCAGCCAGATGCGCAGCATTCGCGGCGGCCAGATCGCCATGATCTTCCAGGAGCCGATGACCTCCCTTGATCCGGTCTATACTGTCGGCAACCAGATCGTGGAGGGGATCAACTATCATCTCAAGGTCTCGCCCGATGAAGCTCGGAAGATGACCCTGGAGATGCTCCGGCGGGTCAACATGCCGGAACCGCAGCGGGTCTTCGAGGCCTATCCGCACCAGCTTTCCGGCGGCATGCGCCAGCGCGCCATGATTGCCATGGCCTTGGCGCTGCGTCCGAGCCTGCTCATCGCAGATGAGCCTACCACGGCGCTGGATGTCACGACCGAAGCTCAGATCCTGGAGCTGCTGCGGGAGCTCCAGGAGGAGTTCGGTATGGCGATCATGTACATTACGCACAACCTGGGCGTGGTCGCCGAAATGGTGGAGGCGGCGATCGTGATGTACATGGGCAAGATCGTCGAGCGCGCACCCGTTCGCAATCTGTTTTACAACCCCAAGCATCCCTACTTGGTGGCGCTGCTGCAATCGATCCCGAAGCTCGGGCGCAAGAACAGCGCGCGCTTGCAGGCCATCTCGGGGATGGTGCCCAGCCCGTTCGCAGTGCCGCGAGGCTGCTCGTTTCATCCGCGCTGCCCGCAGTTCATGAGCGGCGTCTGCGATGTCGCCGAGCCGCCGACCATCGATCTCGGCGGCGAACACACCGTGAAGTGCTTCCTGTACCACTAACTGCGGCCTTGACGTTCGCTGCTGGCAGCCTCGGGCAAGCGGCAGCAACTGCCCATACGAGCACAAAGGGTGTCGGAATGACAAACAACCATCTGCAGCCGATTCTCGAGGTCAGAGACCTCAAGAAGCATTATCCCGTGCTCAAAGGCTTCAACCGGAAGCTGGTCGGCTACACCAAGGCGGTCGACGGGGTGAGTTTCACGGTGCCCGCGGGCCAGACGCTGGGTCTGGTGGGCGAAAGCGGATGCGGCAAGTCCACGACCGGTCACTGCATCATGCGCGGCATCGAGCCGACGGCAGGCCAGGTGTTCTTCCACGATCGCGAGCGCGGCAGTATCGACGTCGCTCAAGCCAATGCGGAGACGTTGCATCACGTCCGGCTTAACATGCAGATGGTGTTCCAGGACCCCAGCTCATCTCTGAATCCGCGCATGACGTTGCTCGATATCGTCAGCGAACCGTTGATCGTCAATAACATCGCCCGCGGCAAGGAGCTACAGGATCGAGTCGCCGAACTGCTGCGCGTCGTGGGCCTGTTGCCCGAACATATGCACCGCTTCCCGCACGCGTTCAGCGGCGGGCAGCGGCAGAGGATCGCCGTCGCCCGCTCGCTCGCGCTGCGGCCGCAGTTCATCATCGCAGACGAACCGGTCTCGGCGCTCGATGTTTCGATTCAGGCGCAGACGCTCAACCTGCTGCAAGACCTGCAAGAGCAGTTCGATCTTTCCTACCTGTTCATCTCGCACGATCTGAGCGTGGTGGAACACATCAGTGATGTGGTGGCGGTCATGTACGTGGGCAAGCTCGTGGAGATGGCCGACACCGAAGAGCTCTATCACGATCCGAAGCACCCCTACACGGAAGCACTCCTCTCCAGCGTGCCGAACCCGGACCCGGACGCTCCCAAGAAGCGCATCGTCTTGTCGGGCGAGGTGCCCAGTCCCAGCAAGCCGCCGAGCGGCTGCTATTTCCATCCTCGCTGCCTGTATGCCGCAGCCGAGTGTTCGCAAGTACAGCCGCCGCTGCGCGAGATCTCGCCCGGCCACGCCGTGGCGTGCCATCTTGCCGACACGCTTTCGCTGCGCGGGATCTCGGCCGGCAGGCTGTGAACCGCTGTGGCCCTGTGAGGACCTCTGCGGCAGTGCGCGGGCGCATCCTCGCAGGGTCAGCTGTCCGGCCCGGTCTCCCAGGCGCTCTCGAACATGGCGAGTGCGTTCTCCAGTTTCACGTCCCAGTGCAGCTCCGTGGATGAGCCCAGAAAATAGCCCCGGCCGCCGGACTCGGCGATCGCCTGGCGACAGGCCGCTCGCACCTCGTCCGGCGTGCCGAAGCTGAGCAGTTGGCTCACATCGATGCCGCCGGTCAGAAAGAGTCGGGGATAGCGCTGCCGCACCGCCCCCACCGTCATCCCGGCCAGCACTTCGAGCGGATTGAGGCCATCGATCCCCGCAGCCACCAGGTCATCGAGCACTGGAAACAGGTTGCCGTCCGAATGGTAGAGGCAGAGGGTGTCTCGCGTATGCCACGCATCATTCAACGCCTTCAGCCGCGGCGCCCAATGGCGACGCAACCACCTCGGCGAGAAGATCGGCCCGGTCTTGTACGCGATGTCGTCGTAAGTCAACACGATGGGCACGAGAGCGGGATCTGCGATGGCCGCCACGCGGCGCAGCTCCGCCCGGTGGCGCGCATCGAGCCACGCCTCCACCAGGTCCGGTGCGTCGGCCAGCAGATAGGAGAAGTCCTCCAGCCCCGCCACCCAGAACATGGTGTCCAGGCCGACGCCGCTCTCCACGATCAAGACGGTGGGATCGCCGCGGCCGGTGGGATCGGCGGCCGCAAAGCTGTCCAGCCAACCCTGAACGTGCGCCCGATAGCGGTCGACGTAGGGCTGATCGAAGTGCAGCGCGTCCGTGCGCGCGATCTCGCCCTGGATCCATTCGATCAGGCCCGCGGCATCGCGCCAGGGCCGCTCCCTGATCCAGGTGGTCCAACGCTCTCGCTGCATCACGAGGCCGTTCTCCTGCTGAACCACCCCGGGCTCGTAGGGGCCCGCGCCCGGCGAACGCGTCATGTCGAGCGTGGCTGAGATCGCGATGCCCATCAGCCGCCGGCTGTTCTCGACGGTTAGCGGCTCGCGGGCGAAGTGCTCGATCACCGGCTGGTTCTGCAGCAGATCGTAGAGGGGCACGCGGTCCGTTTCCTCGAAGCGGACCGTCCGCAGCACACGCTCGCGTTTCGTCATTACGGCCATGAGCGCTCCGCCTTCGGCCGGCCAACGGCGCCGGCGCCTCGCGCATCGATGCTCAGCCGGCCCGCCAGCGCTCCAGCACGGCGCGCACCCGCGCCACCTGGATCGCGACCTCGGCATACTCGTGTTTGCCGGAGTGATGCTCGACGCCCCAGAAGCCGGTGTAACCGGCATCGCGCAGCATGGTCATGCTCTGCTCCAGCGCGCGCTCCGCGACGTCCATCGAGATATGCGTGTGCATGGCCCACGGCGCCATCAGCGCATCGCCCGCATTGCCCCGGAAGTGAAGCAGCATGCCGAAGCCGGGATGGTCCACCGCCTTGCAGATGCGCACCATGTTCTCCGGCACGACCTCGGCGCCCCAGTGGTTCTCCGGGCCGACTCGGTAGCCGTTGTCGTAGGCGCGCTGCGCATACTCGCGATAGCGCGTAACGATCCGGTCGAACTGCTCGGCGGTGAAGGTCTCGGCGCGCACCCCGGCGTCGATGCGGAGGGTGCGGGCCCCGAGCAGCTCGGCCGCGCGCAGATAGGCCAACCCCTCGGCGTAATGCTTCGCCCGCACATCAGCGTCGTCCTCCCAGATGTGCGGGCCATCCACGCACAGATTCGCCAGGACAAGCTCGCGTTCCGCCAACCCCTCTTTCACCCTCGCCAGGAAGTCGTCCGCGATGGTGGGGAAAAAGCCGTTCCAAATATCAGCCGACGCCAGCCCATAGCGATATTTGCACGTTTCGAGATACCCGAAAACGTCCATCTGGCCTGCACGCAGCAGGCCGTGAAAGGCATACGATGCGATGGAGATGTTCATGTGAGTCCTCCCATCGGGTTATTGCCGTGCGACGAGATGCAGATTCCGCCGCAGCCGCGGGAAGTTGTACTTCAGGCCGGGGAAAAGCTGGAGGCCCTCCTCTTTGACCTCCGTGTCAAACATCGCGGTCAGGGCTGCGTAGTCGTCAGCGCTCAGGCTGATATCGGCGCCGCGCACGGACTCCTCCAACTGGCGCAGCGAACTCACGCCGACGATGGGACAGGTGACGGCGTCGGAATAGCGCACCCAGGCCGTGGCCAGGTTAGCCGGGTGGATCCCGCGTTCGGCGGCGAAACGATTGAACCGGTCGACGCTGCCGCCGTGCTGGCTGAGCCAGGTGATCACTCGCGCGTCCGTCTTGCCGCGCGCCTCCGCAGGCATCGGCATGGTCGTCGCATACTTGCCTGCCAGCAGCCCGATCGCCAGGGGGCGATAGGTGGTGATGGCGATCTTTTCAGCGATCGCCTGCGGCAGGATTTCGACCTCGACCCCGCGTTCGATCAGGTTGTACGCCACCTGGTGACAGACCAGCTTGGCCCAGCCATGGCGTTCGGCGATGGCGTTCGAGTGCGCGACCAACCAGGCGGGGTAGTTGCAGCAGCCGACGAAGCGCGCCTTCCCCGCGACGACGGTCTCGTTGAGCGCGGCCATGATCTCCGTGACATTCATGCCCTGGACCGGCCAATGAATCATGTACAGATCAACGGTGTCGGTCTGCAGCCGCGCCAGGCTCTCATCCAGGCTGCCGAGGATGCTCGCCCGATCCACGCCTTTGACAACCTTGGTGGCCAGGAAAACACGGTCGCGCTTGCCCTTCAGGATGCGGCCCAGGTACTCCTCGCACGCACCTGCACCGTACATGGCCGCCGTATCAACGAAGTTGATGCCGTGCTCCAGCGCGGCATGCACAATCGCCTCCGAGACCGCGTAGTCGCAGCGGTCAGCGAACATCATCGTGCCGAGGCACAGCTCCGACACCCGAACGCCGGTGGCGCCCAATTCGACGGTTTTCATGCGTATCACCCCTGTCTTGCGATGTCATGCGACGCGATGGGCGTCCAGTGAGAGCGGCGCGTGGACGCCGCGCATTCCAGGTCTCGCCTCGCGTGCCAGGCCTTAGAACTTCCGCGCCCACTCCCCGAGCCAGCGCTCGACCACGACCTTGGTCTGCGTGAAGAACTCAACGGCATGCTTGCCCTGGGCGTGCAACGTGCCGAAGAAGCTGCTGCGCCAGCCGCTGAAGGGGAAAAAGGCCATGGGTGCAGCCACCCCGATGTTGACGCCGATGTTGCCGGC
>CAYRFV010000096.1:0-17878 GCA_964423545.1 uncultured Anaerolineales bacterium
GCCCGTTGGCAGCCGCCTGGATCAACCTTTTCACCAATCTGATCGTGTTGGCGGTGTATCTGGTGTCCGTGAAGCGCCATTTCGGCACTCTGATCATCCAACCGAGAAACCTTGTCCTTGTCCAGATACTCCGCTCCAAAGCCGGCGGCGGACGGCGCTATCTGGGTGCGTGATCGTCTGGTCAGGCATATCCCGGGGCCTCGGCTTGGGCCGGGTCCTCATCTGAGCAAGGTCTGATGCGCCCGAGAATCGGTGGCTTTGCCATCGTCACGGTCTCGATCCTGGTCATCTATGGCCTCTTGCAGGCGTCCCACCTGCTGATCTCCGGGCGTTCGAATGCCGCGATGGCGGCGTTTGTGCGTCAGGCCGTTGCCTATCCGGGTGACGAGTCCGCGCGAAGATTGGCTGTGGGGCGAGCGATGCTGCATAGAGAGGTTGCGAACCAACCCCTGGACTTCGAGTCCTACCTGGGTCGTCGTCCGGCGCTTCCGGATCTGGATCGCGATCCGCTCGGCCAGGAGGGCGGTGGCCGCGTGACAGCGCTGCTCTGGCGCGGATTGTTGTTGCTAGAGCAGGCTGAAAAGGCGCGAGCGTTGGCCGTGTTGAGGCGCATCCCTGACAGCGCAATCTACTTCGCCGGTCTTGGCGATCGGCGATTCGCAGCCGGGCAGACTGCGGAAGCGCTGGAGCAGTACGACTGGTCGCAGGCCATCAGCGATGACGTGACTCTGGCCAAGCTCCAGATGTACACGAACCTCTGTCGCTGCGATTGTCTGACTGCGGATCGGCGAGCCTCCTGGTGCGAGAAGGTTGCGGCGGTGCGAGAGGATGTGTGGGGGCTGGTCGAGTTGGGAATCTTGTATGTTCAGATGGGCAGACACGGCGATGCACTGCGGCTGTTCGACGAAGCCGCCAGGCTGGACCCCAACAACCCGGCGCCTTACGCCTGGAAGGGCAATGCATTTCTTGCCACGGCCCGATATCAGGATGCGGTGCGCGCCTACGAGACTTCCGTCAACCTGGAGCCGGGAAACCCCTGGAATCACCTGGGCCTGGCGAAGGCTATGCGGGGCGCCAACAACCTCGACGGCGCCCGTGGGGAGCTGGAAACCGTAGTGAAGCTCGGCGAAACCCAGACTTCCTCGCTGGCCCGCCAGGAGCTCGACGCCTTGCCGGCGCCGTCGCGTTAGCGGGACTCGATGTGAAGCGTCGCGCTGAGACCGCAGGCCGCGTGCAGCCCGAACGATGATAGAGAGGCATCCGACTCAGTAGGGTGCGATGCGTGAACCTTTCCACGGAATGAGAACAGAGACTTGCTATGAGTTCATTGTTATCTGACTTCACCAGGCAGCGCCGCAGCGCAGTGATCGTCTTGGTGGGAATCAGCCTGGCCCTTTCGCTGTTGGCCGGCGTTCTCACCCCCTATGCGCCTTCGGCCCCGCTCCTGGTCATGTTTGCGTGTCTCGCCCTCCTGATCTGCGTGATCAGCCCGCCGGCCGCGGTGCTGCTCCTGCTGGCGCTGCAGAGTGTGGCGTTTTATCGCACGGACGAGATCGACGCCCCGAAGATCGCGTACTTTGCCTTCCACCTGGTCGTAGTCGTCGGTTGGCTTGCCTATCTGGCGCAGCAGCGCGAGGGCTGGAGGTGGATTTGGCTCTCGGTGCGTCATGCCCGGTCTGCCCTGCCGCTGCTTCTGTTCATGGTCTCCATCGTCCTCACGCTGCTGTGGCTCTTTGTTGACCCCAGTGCAGGCTATCTGCGCTGGGTGCGGGTCTTCTCGCAGTTCACGGGCTACGCCATGTTGTTTGTCGTTGCGAGCTCGGTGCATACCCGGCAGGCGCTTTCGCGGGTGACCCTTGCGCTCTGGGCTACGGCCACCGCCACCGGGCTCTTCGGCGGCTATTCGACCAGCGGCGCGCCGGTCGCTGTCGCGGTGAACGGGCAGATGAACCTGTTGATCGTGGTTCTCCTGGGGTTGTCGCTCTTCGTCGTCACCGGCAGCTTCAGGCTGCGGTTCCTTTTCCTGGCGAGCGTCGTGATTGTGCCGATGCGATGGCTCTTGCAGTCTTTGTTCTCGGTCGAGCAGAGCGGGCTGAGCTTCGTGGTGGCGACAGCTGCTGCGCTTGCGGCCTGGTCGGTGCTGTTTGCTCTGGCGAGACTGAAGGATGCGCGGAGGCTGATCCGCTTCCTGTCTGCCGCATTGGTGGTTTGCGGCGTCGGCCTCCTCGTTCTGTTCGCCTTTCTGGGCGGCAGCCTGCAGGACACGCAGATGGCGCATCGCGGCACGGAGTTCAACCCGTTCGACTTGAGTTCCATTCTATCTCTTCCAACGATGTATCTGCGGATTCAAGAATTGATCGTGACCCCACTCTATCTGGAGCGCTCGCCGATCTTCGGGCTGGGCCTGACGTTCGAGATCCCCGCGGGCGTGCTGGTGGACTATTACAACCGGCCGGTGAATTACTTCGGCGGCTTCATGCACAACGGCTACCTCTCGACGCTGCTGCGGTTCGGGGTCCTGGGCATGGCCATCTTTCTGTGGTTCCTGGTCAGCCTGATCCGAGACGGATGGCGGCTGGCGCGGCTGTCGGCAGACGACTCGAAGGCTCAGTCGCTGCCGTTTCTTCTCGGCGTGACCCTGTGCGCCCTGGTCTTCAGCATGATGGTGTATAGCGTTGCAGCTTCCAGATTCGATGATCGAGGGGGCACGACCTATCTGGGCATCGTGGCCGGCCTCGCAGTCGCCGCGCTGCGCCTCCGACTGCAGCAGCCGACCCCGTCAGGCGCGATATGAGCATCGCCGCGCTGCCGAGGGTGGCCACCGTCGTCGTCAACTGGAATCGCAGGGACCTGACCTGCGACTGCCTGGAAAGCCTCGATCGCGTGGCGTATCCCAACCATCGCGTGGTGGTCGTCGACAATGATTCCTCCGATGGGTCGGCCGACTTCATTCGGGCCCGGTTTCCGCAGGCAGCGCTGATCCAGAGCGGCGGCAACCTGGGCTATACAGGCGGCAACAACCTGGGGATCCGGTGGGCGCTCGAGCAGGACTGCGATTATGTTCATCTGTTGAACAACGACGCGACGGTGGCTCCCGATGCCATTTCCAAGCTGGTGGCGGCCGCGGAGGCATGTCCCGAGATCGGCATTGTCGGGCCCAAGGTGCTTTTCTACGATCCACCTGACCTGGTCTGGGCGGCAGGCGGTCGCGTGGATTGGAAACAGCTGCGCGGCGGCGGGAGCGCCCATCTGTATTACAAGAGACGATCGGGGGAGATCACGGGCGCGCCGTTCGACGTCGACTACGTGCCCGGCTGCAGCCTGATGGCGCGGCGGGCGGCGATAGAGCGAACGGGGCTCCTTGACCCCGATTTCTTCGCCTATTGCGAAGATATCGATTGGGCATGGAGGATGCGGCGCGCGGGCTATCGCGTTGTTGTTGTCCCGGAAGCAGTGGTCTGGCATCGCGTGTCGAGCACCGCGGGAGGCGCCACGTCGCCGTTTCCGGCGTACATGATCACGCGCAACCAGCTTCTGGTTCACCACAAGAACGTTTCCAGCGCGCAGTGGCTGCTGTATTTCCCGGCCTACGTTCTGCTGATCGTCCCGCTCGAAGTGCTGCTGGCATCGATGCGGTTGGTGGTCCGTCGATCCTTTCGCGCCCGCACATTCCTACGGCTCTGCCGGGCCTATGCGATGGGCGTGGCGCACTTCCTGCAGCGCCGGTTCGGCAATCAACTGCTGCCTTGATGGCGAAACCTTGTCTTGCTGATGCACTGCAATAGAGCCGCGAAAAACCGGAAAAGAAGGGGCTTCCCTTGCGAATCCTGATGATCTCGCCGATGTGTCCGTATCCCGCGAACACCGGCGGCTACGTGCGGATCGCCAGGCTCTTCGAGGGCCTGGCGCGGCATCACGACGTGGTGCTCGCGATGCCTCAGCCCCATGGGACGGCGGCGGCGACGCCCAGGCCCGGGGCCGGCTCGATCGTCGAGTTTCCCGATGGCGCCTCCCGGCCGCTCAAGACGCTCAAGGCCGTCCTGGGCCCCTGGCCGTACCATGCGAGCCTCTACTATTCCGAGTCGATGCGCCGCGGCATCCGGGAGATGTTGCGGTCGACGCCCTATGCGCTGATCTACTGCCACTTCATCTATACCCTGCCCTATGTGCAGGGGGCCGGCGCGCCGGTGGTCGTGGATCAACAGAATGTCGATCGCCAGTACTGGGTGCGCAAGGCAGAGTACTACCGGCGGCATGGCGATCGCGCGAAGTACTGGTTTTCGCGGGTCAACCTCAGCAAGACGATCCGCTTTGAGAACGCTGCCCTCAGATATGTCAGGGGTGTGGTGTCGGTGGCCGAAGAGGATGCGGCCGCCACGCGGGAGTTCGCGCCGGCAAACGTGACTCGCTTCCTGGTGGCTCCCAACGGCGTCGATACGAGGCGGTTTGTGCCCGCGGCCTCGGCGCCGGGCCGGCCTCCGGGCGAGCTGGTGATAGGATTTCTGGGTTCTCTGGATCTGGAGCTCAACCAGCGAGCGGCCTTCGTCCTATGTAAGGAGATCCTGCCGCACGTCCAGGCCCGCCTGCCCGATGTGGCGGTCTCTGCGCTGATTGTCGGTCGCAACCCGCCGGCGGAGCTCGTTGAGTATGGCCGCGACCATCCGGCCGCGCGCATCACCGTGACGGGCACCGTGGAGGATGTGTTGCCCTATCTGCACCGGATGGATGTGCTTGCGCTGCCCCTGGAGTCGGGAGCGGGCACCAAGCTGCGCGTTCTGGAAGCGATGGCGGCGGGAGTCTGTGTCGTCGGCTCCCATCTGGCCTTGATGGGCATCGAGGGGCTGCTTCCCGGAGAGCACGCGTTCCTGGCGCAGAACTCCGAGGAATCTACGGCGACGATCTGTGACCTGGCGCGTGATCCAGAGCGCCGCCGCCGGGCAGAGCGCCGCGCCAGGCAATTGGTCGAGGAGCGCTACAGTTGGGATCTCATCACGAGCCATCTGTCAGCGCAGCTCGAGGCATGGGGTTCGGCGGGCGAAAGCGTCGGTCCCGGTCGTTAGCCGTGCGAGCGTTCATCGTCAGCCCGGTGTTTCCTCCCGAGCCGGTCGTTTCGGCCCAAACCAGCGCGCAGGTCGCGGCGGCGCTGGTTGCAAGGGGACACAACGTGACCGTCGTCACGGCGTTTCCGAGCCGTCCTGCGGGACAGCTCTTCCCCGGTTACCGGCGCTCGTGGCGCCGGTGGGAGGCCTCCGAGGCGGGATACGGCATCGTGCGCTGCTTCTCCGTCATCTCCTCGACGTCGAGCCTCCCCAGCCGCTTTGCCGAGAATCTGTCGTTTGGCCTCACCGGCGGTTGGCAGGTCTTGCGCCAGGGGCGACCGGATGTGATCTATGCCAACACCTGGCCCATCTTCGCTGCGGGCATCCTGGCGGCGGTCGCACGCCTGCGGCGGATTCCGCTCGTGATCAGCGTCCAGGATATGTATCCCGAGTCGTTGGTGTCCCAGGGCCGGCTGTCGGCGCAGAGCCGCCCGGCGCGCTGGCTCCGCCGGTTGGATCGGGCCATCAGCCGCAGCAGTCGAAACGTGATCGTGATCTCCGAGTACTTTGCGCGGCAGTACCGTGATGACCGCCAGGTCCCTGTGGAGAACGTCCACCTGGTGCCCAACTGGGTTGATGAGCAGCAGATTCGGCCCGACGAGGGCGGCGAGCCGGTGCGCGCTGAAGCAGGCATACGCGAGGGCGCCTTCCTCCTGGCCTATGGCGGCAATATCGGCGCCGCAGCCAATGTGGAGGGTGTGATCGAAGCGGTGGGCCGGCTGGCGGAGGCGCCAAACCGTCCGCATCTCCTGATTGCAGGCGCAGGATCGAGGCTGGAGGAGTGCCGCCGACTGGCCGGCGTCGTCGCACCCGGCCAGGTGTCTTTCTACACGCCCTGGCCTGCGGAGAAGACCTCCCCGGTGTATGCCGCCGCCGACGTGCTGGTGCTCCCGACGCAAGGAAGACAATCGTTGGCATCGGCGCCCTCCAAACTGATTGCCTACATGCTGTCTGCCCGGCCGATCATCGCCCAGGCGGTGCCGGGGTCCGACCTGGCCAACGTGATTGTTGCAGCGGGGTGCGGATGGGTTGTCGAGCCCAATCAGCCAGATCGTCTGGCTGATGCGATTCGTGAGGCGCTGAGCCTATCATCTGAAGAGCGACGCCAACGTGGCCAGGCGGGGAGGGAGTACGCACTGAGTCACTTCTCCCGTGCAGTCTGCCTGCCGCGCGTGGTCGCCCTCATCGAGGCGTCGGCGCAGTCCGGTGGACACTGAAACATGAATGCATCCATCCGTGCTATGGAAATGCGCGATGTGGACCCGGTCGTCCAGGTGCACGTGTCGAGTTTTCGCGGTTTCTTCCTCACCTTCCTTGGGCCCGCGTTTCTCTGTGAACTCTATTCCGCCATACTCGCCGATCCCTCCGGCATTGCCTGTGTGTCGGAAGAAGAAGGGCATATTGTTGGCTTCGTTGCCGGCACCAGCCAGCCGAACGGCTTCTACACGCGCCTGCTGCGCAGGCGATGGTGGCGCTTCGGTCTCGCGGCGCTCAAGCCGACCCTGCGCGACCCACGGATTGCGCCTCGACTGCTGCGCGCTTTGACCATGCCCAGTCAGGTGCGGGACCTTGAGGGGCACGCGACCTTGATGTCGATCGCAGTGTTACCCGAGAGGCAAGGGCGGGGCATCGGGCATGTGCTGGTGCGACAATTCCTTGCCGAAGCGCGCCATCGCGGCCTGACCACAGTGAATCTCACCACCGACAGGCTCGACAATGAGGCCGCGAACAGCTTCTACCTGAGGCTTGGTTTCGAGTTGGTTCGTCACTATGTGACGGCGGAGGGCAGGCAGATGAACGAATACGCAGCCGCCCTTTCCCCTGGAGCCGAGGAAGTGGTGCGCCCCGTTACCGGGGGCATCTGCTGACGACCGATGGCCGTGGAGCAGCATCAAGCATCACAGGAGTCATCATGCGTACTACGTTTCTGCCTTTCTCTCCTCCTCTTCTCGGTGAAGAGGAGATTGCCGAGGTTCTGGATACTATCCGCTCTGACTGGATCACGACCGGGCCGAAGGTCAAGCGCTTCGAGCAGGAATTCGCTGCCTTCGCAGGGGCGCCGGCCGCCCTGGCGGTCAGCTCGGCGACCGACGCAATGCTGGTTGGGCTGGCGGCCCTGGGCATCGGGCCGAACGATGAGGTGATCACCACGGCGATGACCTTCTGCTCGACCGTTCACGTGATCGAGCACCTGGGCGCGCGACCCATCCTGGTGGATGTGGAGCCTGACACGCTCAACATCGCGCCGGACCGGGTGGCAGCCGCGATCACGCCCCGCACTCGGGCGATCATGCCGGTGCATCTGTACGGCCACCCGTGCGAGATGGATCGGCTCCTGGACCTCGCCGAGCGGGATGGGCTGCATGTCCTCGAGGATGCTGCGCACAGCCTGCCCGCGCGCTACCGGGGCCGCATGATCGGCTCTCCCCGCGGCCGGTCGCCGGCTATGGGAAGTGAACTCACCGCCTTCAGCTTCTACGCGACGAAGAACCTCACGACCGCCGAAGGCGGCATGTTGACGGGCACCGCAGAGGTGATCGACCGCGCGCGGCTCTGGAGCTTGCACGGCATGAGTCGGGATGCTTACAAACGCTACAGCGCCGAGGGCTCGTGGTATTACGAGGTGGTGCTGCCTGGTTTCAAGTGCAACATGACCGACATCCAGGCGGCGCTGGGCCTGCAGCAGCTCAAGAAGTTGCCCGGCTTCCAGGTGCGGCGTCGCGAGATCGTTGCGCGCTATCACCGGGCGTTCGCCCCTGTCGAGGCGCTCCAGACGCCGGTGGAACGGCCCGAGGTGGAATCGGCATGGCACATCTATGCGCTGCGCCTGCACCTCGACCGGCTGGCGATCGACCGGGCGCGCTTCATCGAGGAGCTGAAGGCGCGCAACATCGGCAGCAGCGTGCATTTCATCCCGATCCACCTCCACCCGTACTATCGAGACAAGTACGGCTACCGCCCCTCCGATTTCCCTGTGGCGCACCGGGAGTATCAGCGGCTCGTCTCGCTGCCGTTGAACCTGCGGATGAGCGATGCCGACGTCCAGGATGTCATCGATGCCGTGCTCGATATCGTTGAGACGTACAAGGCGTAGGAACGGATGCGCATCATTGACGCAGCAGCTTCTGGGATCGGCTTGATCGTGTTGTCGCCGCTCTTCCTGCTGATTGCGCTGGCGATCAAGCTGACCTCGCCTGGGCCGGTCTTCTATCGGTCCATGCGGGTCGGCAGGAACGGCGCACCGTTCCGAATCTACAAGTTCCGCAGCATGGTCAGCGATGCCGACAAGCGGGGGCCCGGCATCACAGCGGCAGGTGATCCGCGGATCACGCCGGTCGGCCGGCTTCTGCGCCGCACCAAGCTGGATGAGTTGCCCCAACTCATCAACGTCCTCAAGGGCGAGATGAGCCTGGTCGGACCCCGTCCCGAGGACCCCCGGTATGTGGCGCTCTATACCGATGAGCAGCGCCAGGTGCTGCGCGTGCGCCCCGGCATCACCAGCGCCGCCTCGTTGGCTTATCGTCATGAAGAGCAGATCCTGTCCGGCGTCGACTGGGAAACGCAGTATCGGCAGCAGGTGATGCCTGCCAAGCTGGCCCTCGACCTGGAATACCTGTCGCGCCGAACCGTCGCATCCGACCTGGCGCTGATCTGGCGCACGGTGACCGCGCTCTTCCGGTAGGCCGATCACGAGCTATCCGCCCATGATGAGAATACATAACCGCCACCTGTTTCTTCTCGATTGCATTCTGCTCATCCTGGCCGCGTATCTCAGCTTCGTGCTGCGCCTGGATACGGTGGCGCTTGGGCTGGCTTGGCCGGGATTCCTGCTGTTTGTCTGCATCGCCGTGGTCATCACGCCGCTGACCCTGTGGCGCGCCGGCATCTACTCGCGGTACTGGCGCTATGCCTCCGTCGAGGAGCTGCTTCTGTTAGCCGGCTCGCTCACGATCGGCGTGGTGCTGACGGGGGCGCTGAGCTGGGCGGTCGTCATCTTGGTGCCCGGCGCTCCGAATGTCCCTCGCTCGATCCCTTTCATCTATCTCCTGCTGGCCCTGTCAGCCACTGCGGGGCCACGCCTGCTGCTGCGCTTGTCGGCGCGTTCTACGATCAGCCTGCGAAGCGAAAAACCGGGCCACAGCCAGGCGCAGCCCGTGCTGATCATGGGCGCCGGCGCCGCAGGCGCGATGATCGTGCGCGAACTGAAGAGCAATCCCCACCTGGGACTGGAGCCGGTGGGATTCCTGGACGACGACCTGGGCAAACACGATGTGCGCATCCACGGCATCCCCGTCTTGGGCGATCGCAACGATATCCCGGAGATGGTCGCAGCTCACAAAGCCAAGCTGGTCATCATCGCCATGCCCACGACATCCGGCAAGACCCTCCGCGAGATCGTAGCGATCTGCAGCCAGGCGGGAGCGGAGACGCGCATCGTTCCGGGCCTGTACGAGCTGCTCGGCGGCACGGTCAGCGTTCGGCAGCTCCGCGAAGTGCAGATCGAGGATCTGTTGCGCCGCGCGCCGGTTCAGATCGACGTGACGCAGGTGGCGGCGCTCGTACACGGCAAACGCGTATTGGTCACGGGCGCCGGGGGATCGATCGGTTCGGAGTTGTGTCGCCAGATCGTGCGTCTGGGGCCGGCCGATTTGATGATGGTGGGGCACGGCGAGAACAGCATCTTCGATATCCACAACGAGTTGAAGGCTGCTGTCCTGAAAGTCAAGGAGGGCCCGTCCGCCGTTCACTTTGATCCTGCCAGACTGCATCCCATCATTGCCGACGTTCGCGACGCCGATCGGCTATCGGCGCTGTTCGCGGCATACCAGCCGGAGGTCGTGTTCCATGCGGCTGCCCACAAGCATGTGCCGCTGATGGAAGCCAACGAGGTCGAGGCGATCACCAACAATGTCATGGGGACGCGCAATCTCGTCAGGGCTGCGATGCAGGGCGCTGTGACGCATTTTGTGCTGATTTCGACCGATAAGGCCGTCAACCCGGTCAGCGTCATGGGCGCCACCAAGCGCATCGCAGAACTGATCGTGCAGCAGGCGGCGCGACAGACCGGCCGGGTGTTTGTGGCAGTGCGCTTCGGCAACGTGCTGGGCAGCCGGGGGAGCGTCATCCCGTTCTTTCGCAAGCAGATCGCCGCCGGCGGGCCGGTCACCGTCACGCATCCGGAGATGCGCCGCTTCTTCATGACTATCCCCGAAGCAGTGCAGCTCGTGATGCAGGCTGCGGCCATCGGCAGTGGGGGCGAGGTGTTCGTGCTCGATATGGGTGATCCGGTCTACATCAAGGACCTGGCCCAGGATCTGATCCGTCTCTCCGGACTGCAACCCGGTCACGATATCGACGTGGTGTTCACCGGTCTGCGGCCCGGAGAGAAGCTCTATGAGGAGATCTTTTCGGATCGCGAGGCGTACAACCGCACGCTGCATCAGAAGATCTTCGTCTCGCAGAACGGGCGTGGCCCCGAAGAGGGTCCGACAAGCTGCCTGGACGTTGCGGTGGATGAGCTCATCTGCGCTGCGCAGCGCGGCGACGGACGCGAGGTGCGCCGTCTGCTGCGTGTCGTGGTGCCGGAATACCGGGCAGAAACGGTCAGATGAACCGAGATGCGACGGGCTCGCGGCCTTCTGGTGGAGCTAACGGCTGCTTCCAGGGGGCCGTTGCATTGCTGCATGCCCTGGCGTCGGCGGGACCGGACGCCTTGCGGGCATGGCTTGCCGAACATCGCCTGGATGCCGATGCCGTCGCCTGGCTCCACCGCCAGGGCCTGGCCCCGTATGCCCATCACCGGCTGCGCGAGACCGGACTGGCGGATCTTCTGCCGGCCGAGGCGCGCGATGATCTCCGCAAGGCTTATTACCGCAGCGCAGCCGACGCAGCGCTCCTTGACGGAGAGCTGCGAAGGGTCTTGGGCGCGCTCAGTGCGACAGGCATTCGGCCGGTGCTTTTCAAAGGGGCCGCCCTGGCGCACACCGCCTACGACAGATCGGCGCTCCGGCCCATGGGCGACCTGGATCTGTGGCTCACCGATGAAGAGATGGCGCGTGCTCCGGCCGTTCTGGAGCCGCTGGGCTATGCTCAGCATACCAAGGGAACCCGACCGGTGGCGTTGCAGGCGCAGCGCCGCGGTGAAGTCCAGCTGGTTGGTGGTGATCCCGGCAGCGGGTTAGTCGAATTGCACTGGGGCGTCTTCGCCGGCGAATGGCTGGAACGCGCCGCGGCCGTCGATGAGGCGCCGATCCGGGCTCGCTGTCTGGAGATCGACGTGCTCGGACTTCCGGCGCGCACCCTGGCCCCGGAGGATGCCGTGATCCAGCTTGCAGCGCACCTGGCGGTCAACCACCAGTTCGCCCATCCGTGGCTGCGCGGGCTGCTGGATATCGTCATGGTGGCCCGCTGGCGAGGAGTCGATTGGGACGCCGTGGCGGCGCGCGCCCGCGAATGGCGGCTTGCCACCGTGGTTTGGCTGACGGAGAGCTTCGTCAACGAGTTGTTCGGGCTGAGCGAAGCCCTCGCATCGTCGGCGCACCTGAAGCCTTCGCGGCCGCGGCGCTGGGCGCTGGGCCTCCTGGTGAGCACGCGCTCCCTGCGAGAGATGCGCAACTCGACGCGCGGACCACAGCGGCTCGTATTGCAGCTGCTTCTGGTGGATCGGCCCCGCGATGTGGCGCGGTTGCTGTGGCGGGCGCTGTGGCCGGAGGATAGTTGGCTGGCGGTGCGATACGGACGGCACGATGTGCCCACTCGTTGCCGTCACTTGCTCGGCGCATTGCAGGGGAAGGTGTGAGCAACCTGGCGATCGCCCGCCGGCTGGCAAGCTGCGAGCTGTGGGCGGTGGGCTTGGCTGTGATTGCCGGCGTCGCCAGTGAACGCCTGCTGATCCCTGGACTGGCGGTCGCTGCTGTATTCTGGCCGCTTCGCTGGCTGGCTTATCGGCGGCTGAGCGTGCGCACAGCAGGCGATTGGGCGATCGGCGGGCTGATGCTGATGATTCCCGTGACACTCTGGGTCACGGCGCTGCCCGAATCCACGCGATCACAGATCCTTCGTCTCCTGATGGGCGTCGCGCTCTTCTACGCGGCGGTGAACTCGGCCGATCGGCGCAGCCAACTGGGCTGGCTGCGGATCAGCCTGACGGTTGTTGCCCTGGGGCTGGCCCTGGCTGCCCCCTTCACCACCGCCACACTGCCCAGTAGGTTCGGCTTCCTTTCGCGAGGCATGGCGCGCCTTCCCAGCCTGCTTTCCGAAGCGGTCAATCCGAACGTGATGGCCGGCATTTTGGTCGTCCTGGCGCCGTTGGCCATTGGCGCACTGCTCTTCTCGTGGAGGCGCCTCGGCCGGCTCGAACTGGCGCTGATGGCGGCGGCGGCGCTTGTGTCGCTGTCCGTACTCCCTTTCACCGGGTCACGCAGTGCCCTGATCAGCATCGCCGTCGCTCTGCTGCTCCTGGTTGCTCTGCGCTGGCGCTGGGGTTGGGTTGTCATCCCACTGAGTGCGACAATCAGTGGGATGATCGCCTGGCGTGCAGGCGCAGAGCGGGTTTCGGCGCTGTTCAGCAGCGGTTCAGCGGTCGGCGGGCTGAGCGGCAGGCCGGAAGTCTGGTCGCGCGCCCTCTACATGATACAGGACTTCCCGTTCACCGGAGTCGGGATGGGGTTGTTCAAGCAGGTCACCGACCTGCTCTATCCTTTCTTCCGAATCAGCCCCGATGCCGATGTGGCGCATGCCCACAATCTGGCCTTGCAAGTTGCGGTCGACCTGGGGTTGCCCGGCCTGATCGCCTGGCTGGCGCTGTTCGGACTGGCCTCCGCCGGCGCATGGCAGGTCTACCGCCGCGGCCGGATGCTTGGCGACGCTTGGTGGTCCGGTCTCGGCGCAGGCCTCTTGGCGAGCCAGGCGGCGCTCGCAGTCCACGGGTTGACCGACGCAGTCACATGGGGCACGCGCCCCGCAATGCTTGTCTGGGCCGTATGGGGACTGGCGATGGCCGCATGGACGGTTCAGGGCGCAGGCGAGCGCGAGCATTTGGTATCATGGCATACTGCGCGACCGACTTGAGACTGATACAATCTCATCGTTGGAATCACTGACCCAGAGGATCGTATTTGAGCAATGCAGGCCAACATCACCATTGATCCGCCTCCGGTGGAACCCCAATCCGCGGCCAAGGTGCGGCGGGCGCGCTTGCACGATGAACAGCTGACTCCGGGCCGTAAGCCGGAGTGGCTCAGAATCAAGTTGAGCCAGAACGAGGAGTACTGGCGGCTGAAGTCGCTGATGCGCGAACAGACGCTGCACACGGTCTGCGAAGAGGCTTTCTGCCCGAACCTGGGCGAGTGCTGGAGTCGAGGCACGGCAACGTTTCTGCTGATGGGCGACATCTGCACGCGTTCCTGCAAGTTCTGCAATGTGAAATCAGGGAAGCCGCTGCCGCTGGACGAGGAGGAGCCGCATCGAGTCGCGGCATCGGTGCGACAGATGGGGTTGCGCCACGTGGTGTTGACCAGTGTGGATCGCGATGATCAGCCCGATGGCGGGGCGCATATCTTCGCTCACGCCATCGCCGAGATTCGGACGCTCCAACCCGGCTGCACCATCGAGGTGCTCATTCCAGATTTCCGAGCCGATCCTGGTGCGCTCAAGCTGGTGATGGATGCGCGCCCCGAAATCCTCAATCACAATACGGAGACGGTGCCGCGACTCTCCCGCTGGGTGCGTCCCCAGGCCAGGCCGGATCGCAGCCTCGCAGTGCTGCGCATGGCGAAGGAGATGAGTCCCTCCGGCTTAACGAAGTCCGGCCTGATGGTTGGCCTGGGTGAAACATGGGACGAGGTCCTGCAGGTCATGGATGCGCTGCGCAGGGTCGATGTTGACATCCTGACTGTCGGCCAGTACCTCCAGCCGAGCAAGAATCACCTGCCCGTCCAGCGCTACTACCATCCCGATGAATTCGTGGAGCTTGCCCGTGAGGGACGACAGCGCGGCTTCAAGTGGGTGGAGTCGGCGCCGCTGGTGCGCTCATCGTACCACGCGGATGGACAGGCGCGGATCATACCCGAACGCATGAGTCAGAGCGAATGACACCTCCCTCTAACCTGTAGGAACCCTTCCTACTCGTCACATCGAGCACATACAGATGCAGATTCTTACGGTTGATGTCGGGACCGGCACACAGGACATCCTGCTGTTCGACAGTGCACGGGCGCCCGAGAATTGCCTGAAGCTCGTGATGCCTTCACCCACGCTCTTGATCGGCGGGGAGATTCGGCGCGCGACCGCAGCAGGACGGCCGTTGCTGATTCGAGGCGTCGTGATGGGCGGCGGCCCGGTCTCCTGGGCGGTCGAGGCGCACCGCCGCGCCGGCCTGCGCGTGCTGGCCACCCCCGGCGCGGCGGCAACTCTCAACGATGATCTGGATTATGTGCAGCGCGAGCTCGGGGTTGATCTGATTGCAGATGAGGATGCGCAGCGGTTGGCGACAAACGGCGACTACGCCAGCATCGAGTTTCGCGACTTCAGCTATGATGCGATCCGGGCCGCGTTTGGCGCATTTGGCTTCGACCTGCGGCCGGACGCCCTGGCGCTGGCAGTATTCGACCACGGCGCTGCGCCGCCCGACGTCAGCGACAGGCAGTTCCGCATGGATTACCTGGGCGAGCGTTTGCGCCGCGACCGACGGCTCAGCACCTTTGCCTTCAAGGCTGCCGACACGCCGCCCTCCATGACCCGTTTGGCCGCGCTGGCGACCACCGCGGTCCAACAGGCCGGCGTGCCGGTCGTTGTCATGGATACGGCGCCGGCAGCCGTGCTGGGCGCGCTAGAGGACCCGGCGGTCGCCGCGCATCCCGATGCCGTGGTCGTCAACGTGGGCAATTTCCACACCCTGGCCTTTCAGTTCCGGGATGCGGCTTTCGTCCGGTTGTTTGAGCACCACACCGGCTTGCTGACACCATCGAGCCTCGCCGCGTGGCTGCAAACCCTGGCCGCGGGCGAGATCAGCCATGCCGCCGTCTTCGCTGACCACGGGCATGGCGCCCTGGCGCTGGATGGCCAGGCTGTGCCACTGGAGTTTGTGGCGGTAGTCGGCCCGCGGCAGGCGATGCTGAAGAACGCCGGGCTGCCCATCCATTGCGCGGCGCCGCATGGCGACCAGATGCTGACGGGCTGCTTCGGCTTGCTGCGCGCGGGTGCGGATGTGGAGCCGGAATGGCGCGAGCCGATTGTCGAGGCATTGGCCGGTCGCACGGATCACAGCTTGTGGTAAGCGAACGGACGACACGGCGCCGCTGAGTCTGCGCGACCGGGTCGCTCGACGGATCGTTCCTTCTCACGCACTACGTCTCTTGTGAGATATCTCATCCATACTCATCCGGAGGATTCCATGGCAGACCGAGACACCACCAAAGATGTACTCCGCATGTTCAGCTACGGCCTGTATGTCGCCGCTGCACACAGCCCCGACGGCCCACGGGCAGCGACGATCAGTTGGGTGACTCAGGTTTCGTTTGAGCCGAGGCTGGTGGGCGTCGCCATGCGCAAGGGCACGGCGATTTGCGAGTCAGCGCGTGCCACCGGACGCTTCGTGCTCCAGGTGGTGACTTCCGACCAAATGGACCTGGCCAAGGCGTTCTTCAAAGTCACGCAGTCCGGGCCGGACCAGATCGCCGGTTATCATTTCAGCCTGACGGCCAACGGTCTACCCCTGTTCGACGTCGCAGCAGCGTGGCTGGAGTGCGAGGTGGTCGAAGAGGCGAATGCAACCGGCGACCACGCAATCTTCATTTGCCGTGTGCTGAGCAGCGGCCAGCGAGAGCCTGTGCGCACTGCATTGGCTCTGCGCGATACGCCCTGGCACTATGGCGGATGACGGCTGCGGGGCGGAGCCGTGAGCATGCTGGGCGCCTCTTTTCGCCCATGGCCTGCAACCTGCGATTCTCAGGGGGATTGTCGCTCATGTCAGAACATGCACCCACCGACGTGCGCAGCGATGCGCTGCGCCTGTTGACCAGCGGCCTGTATGTGCTGACCACCTGCCTGGACGACGTACTTCACGGCGCTACGGTGGCATGGGTCAGTCAGGTGTCGTCTGAGCCACCGCTGGTCATGGTCGCCCTGCGCCGCAACTCGCACTTGGCGCAGGCAGTGCGTAGAGCCCATCGCTTCGCGCTGAACATCCTCGCCGTCGATCAAGAGGTGCTCGCCGAGCGCTTCTTCACGCACTTGACGGCGCCGGTCAGCTCAGCCGATCTTCAGGGCGTTGCATATCGCTCGACCACGAGCCGTTGCCCGTTACTCACCGACGCCCTGGCGTGGTTGGAATGCCGGCTGGCTGCGGAGTTAGCCTCGCCCGGCGATCACGCCCTCTTCCTCGGAGAAGTGACCGGCGCCGGCGTGCGCCGGCGCGATCCGCCGATGGTGTTGTGGGGCACGGCGTGGTCATATGGGGGGAAGCCCGGATGACCCCTTTGGACTATCGTGCGGAGGCCGAGTCTCTGCTCCCCAAGCTGATTGCATGGCGTCGTGATTTCCATGCACACCCCGAACTCAGTTTTCACGAGGTGCGCACTTCGGGCATCGTGGCGCGCACGTTGGGCGAACTGGGCTACGAAGTGCGCACGGGGCTGGCGCAGACCGGGGTGGTGGGGCTGCTTCATGGCGGTCGGCCCGGGCCCACGGTGATGTTGCGCGCCGACATGGATGCGTTGCCCATCCAGGAAATCAGTGAGGCGCCATACGCCTCGCAGATGCCGGGTGTGATGCATGCGTGCGGACACGACGGACATATGGCAATCGGCCTGGGCGCTGCGGCCGTGTTGGCCCGCCATGCCGCAGAGCTGCCTGGCGATGTGCTGTTTGTGTTTCAGCCGGCCGAGGAGCGGGATGGCGGCGCGGCCGCCATGATCGCCGCCGGTGCGTTGGCCGATCCGGCGCCGGCCGCGGCGTTCGGGCTGCACCTATGGAATGCTCTCCCGTTCGGTCGCGTCGTGGCGCAAGCCGGTCCGCTCATGGCTGCCGCCGATGTGCTGAAGATCGTGGTGCGAGGCAGGGGCGGTCACGGTGGGCAGCCGCACGAGACGGTGGATGCCATCGCCGTCACCGGACAGATGCTCTCGGCGCTGCAGACGATCGTCAGCCGCAATGTGAATCCACAGGATACGGCCGTGCTCAGCATCGGCACCGTGCGCGGCGGTACGGCCTATAACATCATTGCGGAGACGGTTGAGCTTCAAGGCACGCTGCGCACCTTCTCCCCCGCCGTGCGCGAGACCGTGTTGACTCGCCTGCGCGTGCTGCTCGACGGTGTGACGACCGGCATGGGCGCCGTGTGCGAGCTCACTGTCACGCCAATGACCGGCCCGGTGATCAATGATCCGGCCGCCAGCGAGATCGCGCGTGTGGCCGCGGTGCAGGCGATGGGGAGCACTGCGGTTGCCTGGAACGCCCCGCTCATGGTCTCGGAGGATTTCTCTGAGTACGGCCGTCTGGCGCCCTCCTGCTTCCTGTTGCTCGGCTCCAGCAACCCGGAACTGGGTCTGAACGCACCCCATCATAACCCGCGCTTCGATTTCGACGAGCGGGTGTTGCCGCTGGGGGTGACGCTGCTTGCATCGGTTGCGACGCGGTTCCTGGCGGAACGCGCGCTGCACCCTGAGCAGGCCTGATCGCTGGACACACGGTCTTCCGCTCCGACGCGGTGGGCTGCCGCCCGAGTCCCGCTTGTGGCTCCAGCAGGAGGCCCGGGTGAGCGGCGCGCTCTTGACCGATTG
>CAYRFV010000097.1:0-17825 GCA_964423545.1 uncultured Anaerolineales bacterium
AACGTAGGGCCGGGCAGCTCATAGACCAGTTTGCCGTCGACGATCTGCCACGGCTGGTTGTACAGGTCACCCGCCGCATCGGCGAATGTGGCCTGGATGCCGCGAGCGCCCGTCGGGATCGGAAATGCGACCCGCTGGGGGAACGTGGTGGTGCCCGTGATGCTGCCGGAAAGTATGACCAGGAGTCCTGGATCGTCGTATTCCGGCCAGAGGCGCAACGACGCCTGGTCGATCGCCAGACCCGGGCCTTGAGCTCGAATCGGTGCCGCTAGGCCGATCATCAATCCGGCCAGCAGTGTTAGCAGCGCCGATCCCCCCAGCGCCCATCCCGATAGTCGCGACATGCGTGACAAGCTCCCAAGAAACAATTCGGTCGCAGTATCCTGCGCGGCCCTGATACCGATCGCAGGCGCATCGAAGCGGTAGTATACCACATCGCCCTGACGTGGCAAAGGAAACGCGTAAGCAGCGATCAGATCTCGAGATACTAAAAATATTACTTAAGTTGTTTGCGTCAAGGTATTGACAAACACGTGGGTCTCTGCTATAAGTGGATTGTACTTACATCTGAATTGTCTCGATCGCCGTGTTTGTGTCCGCTCAAGCAAACCAGCTTGCTGGTTCGCCCAGCAGAGGAGAGCGTCATGTTTTGTCGCGTCCGTGCTTATCGCTTCTTGTTCGTCCTGCTCTTGGTCGCGATGTTGGCGACACCGGTGGCGGCGTTCGCCGAACCTGAGCCGGCGGGCGGCACCTACATTGTGCGGCGCGGAGACACACTTTCGCGCATCGCCGCGCAATATGGCGTCTCTGTCGGCGCCCTGGTGGCCGCGAATGGCATCCGCAACGCGAATCTGATCTATACGGGCCAGGTGCTTCGCATTCCAGGCGCAACGGTTCGCCCCGCGCCGGGCGTCAAGCCATCGCCCGCGCCTGTGGCAGGACGGTGGATCGATGTGAATCTGAGTCAGCAGCGCCTGACTGCCTATCAGGGCAACACGGCGGTCTTCTCCACGCTGATCAGCAGCGGGGTGGCTGGCCGCCGCACTCCCACCGGGCGCCATGCCGTGCGGACGAAGATTCCGGCGCAACGGATGTCGGGGCCAGGGTACAACCTACCCGGAGTCCCTTACGTGATGTACTTCGCAGGGGCGAACGCCATCCACGGCACCTATTGGCACAACAACTTCGGGCGTCCGATGAGCCACGGGTGCGTCAATATGCGCATCCCGGAGGCGAAGTGGCTCTACAACTGGGCGAGCATCGGCACGCCGGTGGTGGTGCACTACTGATCGCGTAGGTTCAGGGGACAGGGAGATCCGGTGTGATCGGGTCTCCCTTTTTTATTGGCCGTTCGACGGCCACGGCCGGCCGGCCCTCTGCGGGGCGTTGCGCATGCTCTCATCCAGAACTTGTCGCAGTCCTGCACGGAGCGTCACTCGGGGACGATAGCCAAGTTTGAGTTGCGCCTGGCGGATGTCGGCTACCAGGCGGCTGACGCCGCCCCCCTGTTGCGGATTCGAGATTACTTCCGGCTGGCGTCCCGTCACCTGGCCGAGAACCGCGATCAGTTGACTGATCGAGGTCTCTTCGCCGGAGCCGACATTGAGGACAGCGCCATTGATATTGGGCGCCGTGGCGGCCGCCACCAGCGCATCCACCACATCGTCGATATAGACGAAGTCGCGCGTCTGCTGGCCCTTGCCGTGGATCACCAGTGACGCGCCGCTCAGAATGCTTTTGACGTAGAGAGGAATTACGGGCGAATGCGCCGGCGGCACCCGCTGTCCCGGCCCGTACGCATTGAAGATGCGCAGCGCCACGGTTTCTATCCGATTGAGCTCACCCAGTGCGAAGATGTAATACTCCGCCGCCAGCTTGCTGACGGCATAGGGCACCAGCGGATGGGGTCGCGCGTCCTCCGCCACCGGCTGGCTCGGCTGCGGTCCATAGACCGTCGCAGAGGATGCGAAGACGACGCGCTTGACTCCGGCATCGCGTATGGCCTCCACCAGGCTCACCGTGCCCCCCACATTGACGTCGTTGTAATCGCGAGGATACAGGACCGATTCCTGAACGGATACGCGAGCCGCCAGGTGGAAGACGCAGTCGACCTGTTGGAGCTGTGTCCACAGTTTCGGACGGTCGCGCACGTCCCCCCGAGTGAAGAGAGCGTCAGGATGGAGACGCGTTGGGTCGCCGGTGCTGAGGTCATCGAAAACCCGGACCTGGTGTCCGGTTTCAGCTAAGCGATTGGTCAGCGCTGTCCCAATGAACCCTGCGCCGCCGGTGATTAGGCAACGCATGTGCCTCCTCAGTTGCGAGCAGTATCTTTGGCTTTCATGCTCAGTATAGCACAGATCGTGAAGCGGATAGAAAATGTGCGGCGGTCAGCCGCCGCGCGTGACGTTTGGCCATTCTCCTGGCAGTCGGTATAATGGCCCCAGATCTGTTTGGGGAGAGCCATGATGCTTAAGACGATCAACTGTGGGGACCTGCGCCTGGCGCATGCCGGGCAGCACGTGACGCTGGCCGGTTGGGTGCACCGGCGGCGCGATCACGGCGCGCTGATCTTCCTGGATCTGCGCGACCGTTCAGGATTGGTGCAAGTGACGTGCAACGCGCAGAACGCACCTGCGGCGCACGCCGTGCTCAACGGAGTGCGCAATGAGTACGTGGTGCAGGTCACCGGCCTCGTGCATGAGCGTCCTGCCGGGCTGTCCAATCCAAACGTGGCGACGGGCGACATCGAGGTGATCGCCGAGGCTGCCCAAGTGCTGAATGAGGCGCGGACCACGCCGTTCTACATCAACGAGGATGCCACAGTGGATGAAGCGTTGCGCCTGAAGTACCGCTACCTCGATCTGCGCCGGCCTCCGATGCAGAGCAACATCATCCTGCGTCACCAAGTTGTCAAGTTGATTCGCGACCACCTGGACACTCTCGGTTTCCTCGAAATCGAGACGCCGATACTGATCAAGACCACTCCGGAAGGCGCTCGGGACTACGTCGTGCCGAGCCGGGTGCATCCCGGTGCGTTCTACGCGCTGCCGCAATCACCGCAGCAGCTCAAGCAGCTCCTCATGGTCGGCGGCTTTGAGAAGTACTTCCAGATCGCCCGCTGCTTCCGAGATGAAGACCTGCGCGCTGACCGGCAGCCGGAGTTCACTCAGCTTGATCTGGAAATGTCGTTCGTTGATCGCGATGATGTGATGGGCGTGATCGAGCCGCTGTATACCAAGATCGTCGAAAGATGCGGCAGCAAGCCGATCATGGCGAAGCCGTTCCCGGTGCTCACCTATGCCGAGGCCATGGCGAAGTACGGATCGGATAAGCCCGACTTACGCTTTGGGATGGAGCTGGTCGATCTCAGCGATCTGATGGTCAGCAGCAGCTTCGAGGCGTTCGCCAAGGCCGTGGCGGCGGGGGGCCAGGTGAAGGCACTCGTCGCTCCCGGCTGCGCTGCTTTCAGTCGCAGGCAAGTGGACGAGCTGGCCGACCTTGCCAGGCGCTTCGGAGCGAAAGGCGTCGCCACCATTGCGCGCGAGACCGACGGCAGCGTTAAGTCGTCGCTGTCCAGGTTCCTGCCCTCCGAGACGCTGGATGCCGTCTGTGCGCGAGCCGGGGCGGCGGCCGGAGATCTCGTCCTGATCGTAGCGGATGCGCATCGCGGCATCGTGGCCCGGAGTCTGTCCGAGTTGCGCCTGGCGCTTGGCGAGCAACTCGGGCTGGTGCGGCACGATACTCATGCGTTGTGTTGGGTGGTGGAGTTCCCGTTGCTGGAGTGGAGCGCCGAAGAGAGACGTTGGTCGGCGATGCACCATCCGTTCACTTCTGCGATGGACGAGGATTGGGCGCTGTTGGACACCGATCCGGGCACAGTGCGCGCCAAGGCCTACGACTTGGTGATGGATGGCTGGGAAGTGGGTGGGGGCAGCATCCGCATCCATCGCCGCGAGCAGCAACAGGCGATGTTCAGGGCGCTCGGCATCGGCGCTGCGGAAGCGGAGGAGAAGTTCGGTCACTTGCTCGAGGCATTCGAGTTCGGTGCACCGCCCCATGGTGGCATCGCAACAGGGATCGACCGTACGGTCGCCATCCTGGCGGGGACGTCAAGCATTCGAGAGGTCATCGCATTCCCGAAGACCGCCTCGGCCACCGATGTGATGTTCCGTTCGCCTTCGCCTATCTCGGAGGCGCAACTGCGCGAGTTGCATCTGGCGGTGCGCGACTAGCGCGAGAAGCTTCCGATGCCTGGTTTGCCGCATTTGCACGCCATAGCGACCTGTGCTAGGATACGAATGTAGTACCCTGCGGTGTGCGTGATGCTCCAAATACGTTTTGAGCCAACACCAAACTCAAGGGAGTTGGACATTCTGACGGGCGACGCGATAGCCGCATAGACTGCGTTTAGCAGTCCGTGTTCTGGCAAGGCAGACCCCGTCGGCAAGGCTCCCACCTGCGCATGCAGGTTCAAAACCACGGAAGCGCACGGCACGGCGGGGCACTCGGAATTGTCTGGGCCGCCGATTCGCGAATCGGCGGCCCCAGGAGCTGCGGGCGAGCCGGGCAGGGTGCCGGCCCGCCCGTTTTGTGTCTTGTTGACCCGATCAGATGGCAGAGAAGATCCTGCTCGTCGATGACGAGCCCAACCTGCGCGAGACCCTGGCGCTCAACCTGCGGCACTCCGGCTATCACGTCGTCACTGCCGGCGATGGCGCGGCCGCGCTCGATCGCGTCCAGACCGAGCATCCAGATCTGGTCATCCTCGATCTGATGCTGCCCGAGCTCGACGGGCTTACCGTGTGCCGCAGCATGCGCCAGCTCTCCGATGTGCCGGTGCTCATGCTGACGGCGCGCACCGCTGAGCTGGACAAGATCGTCGGTCTGGAGAGCGGTGCTGACGACTATATGACCAAGCCGTTCAGCCTGGGCGAGCTTCAGGCGCGCATTCGCGCGTTGCTGCGCCGCGCGGGCTCGCGCGAAACGGCCGAGCAGATCGTCGTCGGCAACCTCACCCTGAATCTGGTCAGCCGTCGCGCATTCCTGGCCGGCAAGGAGCTCGTGTTGAGCCCCAAGGAGTTCAGCTTGCTTGCAGAGCTGATGCGGCATCAGGGCGCAGTGCTTTCGCGCGATCTGCTCCTGACTCGCGTCTGGGGCTTCGACTATTATGGCGATAATCGAACTGTCGATGTGCACGTGCGTTGGCTGCGCGAGAAGATCGAGGACAATCCGGCCGAGCCAGTGCGGATCGTCACGGTGCGCGGGATCGGATATCGCTTCGAAGGATAGGGGCTGCCCCTTCTGGTCTTCATGCGGACCTCTGACCTGCTTCTGATCGGGCTGTTGGGCGCGGCGGCTGTGCTGTTGCTCCTGCTGTGGGTGCGCGGCCGGCGCGCAGCCCAGGAGGTGCACAGCGCCGGCCAGGCGCGTATGGAGGCGATGGCCGAAGCCGCCGAAGCATCCGAGCGAGCTCGCCAAAACGCCGCCTATCTGGCTGGTCTCGGCGATGCCAGCCTCGATGCTTTGCTCCTGCTGGACGCCGACCGGCGGATCATTTGGGCCAATCAGGCGACATGGACGATGTTCCCGCCCGTCGAGAACGTGATCGGGCAGACCTTCATCGGGTTGGTGCACGACTACGAGTTGAACCAGGCGGTCTTGGACGCTGCGTCTGGCGGGCGCTCCATCGTGCGACAAACAGTGGTTGGCGGCCGCACGATGCGAATCCGGGCCGTGCCGGTTCCGGAACCGGGCGGAGTGGCTGTCGCGATCGAGGATGTCACCGAGCTCCAGCGGCTGGGTCGAGCACGCCGGGATTTCGTCGCTAACCTTTCTCACGAGCTGCGCACGCCACTGGCCAACATCGATCTTGCGGCCCAAACGCTGAGGGACGGCGCTGCGTCGCGTGACCCCGCTCTCGTTCAGCGACTTCTGGGGCAGATCCAGTCCCAGGTGCAAGTGCTGAGCCAGTTGAGCCAGGAGATGATGGACCTGGCGCAGATCGAGTCGGGCCAGGTGCTGCTGAAACTGGTGCCGGCGCCCATAGCGCCGCTTGTCGGCCAGGTGGTCGCGACGATGTTGCCGCAGGCGACTGTCAAAGGTCTCCACGTGAGCAGGTTGGTGCCAGAGGATATGGCTGCGCTGATGGACGAGCAACAGGTGGCTCGAGTCGTCAGCAACTTGCTGCACAACGCAATCAAGTTCACACCCGACGGGGGCATCATCAGTATCGCAGCCGAGTCGGTCGGTGATGACATCCGGGTCTGCGTGACCGATACCGGCCCGGGGATTCCTAAGAATGACCAGGCGCGCATCTTCGAGCGATTCTACAAGCAGGACCGTGCTCGCACTAAGGGAGGCACTGGTCTGGGATTGGCCATCGCCCGCCACATCGTTGAAGGCCACGGTGGCCGCATCTGGGTGGAGAGCACCCCAGGAGAGGGCTCGCGATTCTTCTTCACGCTTCCCAAGGCCTGACCCATTGACGAATCCTCATGTTGCTGCGGAGCGCCATGCCGCGCGTGCAAGCGTGGCTGGCGGTGCTGGGCGTCGTGTTGGTGAGCATGCCGTTCTCGGGCTTGCAGCGGACGACCCGCGCCGGCGCAGGGCGACCGTTCCACCGGCGCCGCCGCGTCCGGGCACGCTCGAGAACAAGGGCTCCGGCGCATTGCAGACCTTCCATGTGGTATCATCCTACATGGTCGAACGACCGCGCTGGGTCGGCGCCGGTACAGATTCTTCAGGCGATGCTTGATCTGGAGCGCGTGGCCGACCGGGCCACGAACGTCGCCGAGCGCGTGGTCTATTCCGTTACGGGCGAGCTAATCGATCTGAACGTGTAACTGAACTGCTCTGAGGACGCGCCGTGGATGCCACCTTCACGATCCTGCTTTTTCTTCCGCTGATCCTAATTCTCTGGCTCGCCAATTACTCCGAGCGGGCCGGCTTGGTGTGGGCGGTTCTGGGGAACTTTCTGCTGGCAGTGCTCTACGGCGTGTTGATCCTCTTCGGCGCCGTGCTGCAGATCCTCGGACTGTTGGCGTCAGGCTCAACGGCGTCTGTCATGGGTGCAGCCTACCAACAGGTGGGCATCGATCCGTCGAGTTTCAGTCGGATGGGTCTGGGAATGTGGCTGCCCTCACTCTTCGGGCTGTTGTTCCTTCTGCGCATCGTGCGGGACCGGGTCGGACGAATCCTGCCGTCATTCGATCCCGCCAGCCAGGTGCACGCGGTGGCGCTGTCGTACACGGCGCTTATAGCAGTGAATCTGTTCATGACGCTTGGCATTGGGTTGGGCAATCTGGCGGAGATGATTCAGGTTGGCGGTCCGATCGATCTGACTTCATCGCTGTGGGCCCAGCAGATCATGATGGCCCTCATGGCGGTGGTTGGGGTGGGTTGGTTGGCGCGCCGGGGCCTCGCCTGCTCCTTTCAGCGCCTGGCGATTGTCAAACCCACCTTCAGACAGACCTTGGCCGGGGTGGGGCTCGGCATCGTGATGGGCGGCGCGATTGCCGCGCTCGAATGGATTCTGAGTCAGGTGGGGATTGTAACCGACGCCGATGTGGCCCGGCTGAGCGAGCAATTGCTGGGGCCCCTCACCAGGTCAGCGTTCGGCATCATCACCCTGGGCGTGGCGGCAGCCATCGGCGAAGAGAGCATTTTCCGAGGCGCTTTGCAGCCGAGGTTCGGTCTGATCTTCACCACGCTGCTTTTCGCCCTGCTGCACAGCACCTACGGCCTCAGCCTGGCGACATTGATTGTGTTTGGGGTCGGGCTGGTGCTGGGTCTCGTGCGTCTGGCTGCGAACACCACGACCAGCATGTTCGTACACGCCTTCTACAATATGACGCTGGGCGTCATCGCGGCGCTCGGTCTGCTCGAAAACATTTGACAACCGGTTCTCCTGTGCTATACTTCACGCGCTAGACACCTTCGGGGCCGAGTGCGCTCTGGTCACAGAGCTATTCTCGACCGGCGGTAGGGCCCAGGTGGGCCGAGCCCGCGAGCGATGTCCCATCGGGCGTCGCAGACCCGGTCAGATGCCGGGGCCGACGGTATAGTCCGGATGGGAGAAGGTGAGCGCGCAGCGCCCGTGATATGGCGCGGCGTAGGCTTGCGATGCCCCGGGGACGTATAACCCGGGGCTTCTTTTTTGTGGCGGTAGAATGCAGATCGACAACATGTGGCGTTCGCCCGTGCGGGTCGGCAGGCGGTTGATGCGCGTGGATTTCGTGCTTGTGCCACTCGTGCTTGCCCTATTTGTCCTGGGTTGGGAGCTCCTGGTGCGCTGGCAGGGGTATCCTTCCTTCGTCTTGCCCGGCCCCGGCGCCGTCTGGCGTCGCTTTGGGAGTCTGCTCTCCAGCGGTGCGTTGTTGATGCACGCCAGCGTGACGCTGGCTGAGGTGTTTGGGGGCCTCGCCCTTGGTTTGTCCGCAGCGCTGCTGATCGGCTACGGGCTGGCCAAGTCGCCGCTTCTGGAGCGCCTCCTTTCACCCTATATCGTAGCATCACAGGCGGTCCCGATCGTAGCCCTGGCGCCGCTGTTGGTGATCTGGTTCGGCTTCGGCTGGCTCTCAAAGGTCCTCGTGTGTGCGCTGACGGTGTTCTTCGCCGTCCTCGTGACAACGATCATCGGCGTCCGGTCTGTCGACCCGGATTTGCGTGCCTTGATGCGATCGCTCCAGGCCACGCGCTGGCAGACTTTCACCAAGCTCGAGGCGCCGGCCGCGTTGCCCGTGCTCTTCGGGGGACTCAAGCTGGCTGTGACACTGGCCGTCATCGGCGCCGTGGTGGGCGAGTTCGTCGGCGCAGATCGAGGACTGGGCTTTCTGATCAATCTCGCCAGGGGAATCCTTGACACGCCGATGCTTTTTGTGGCCCTGTTCTCGCTGGTGGCGATCGCCCTGGCGCTCTACACCTGCGTCGTCGTGCTGGAAGCTGTCGTTCTGCGCTGGCGGCGTTACACCTGATGATCAAATGCACCCTGCGCGCACAGGAGGAGGTAGGTTCCGTGAGACAGGTGATCCCGGTGGTGGTGCTCGTCGTGACGTTACTCGCCGGCTGTTTTCATGCCTTGCCGGTGCCGGTTTCTCCCGCACCCACGGGGCAGCCCGTCCCAGTCACATTGGCGATGGGGTATATCCCCAGTGTGCAGTTTGCTCCGTTCTATGTGGCCCAGGAACGCGGCTACTTCAGGGACGCGGGCCTGGAGATCAACTTCCGTTACGGTTTCGAGTCCGATCTGCTCAAGCTCGTGGGTACGAACGAGCTGCAGTTCATGGTGGGCAGCGGCGAAGAGGTGATCCTCGGGCGCAGTCAGGGGCTGCCCGTGCGCAGCGTGATGCGGTGGTATCGCAAGTTCCCGGTCGTGCTTTTCGCCAAGGCAGACCGAGGCATCAACGGCCCGCGCGATCTGGTGGGCAAGAAGGTGGGGGTGCCGGGGCTTTTCGGCGCGAGCTACATCGGATGGCAGGCGCTCGTGTCGGCCAGTGGGCTGGATCCTACCAAGGTCAGTCTGCAAAGCATCGGCTTCACGCAGGCCGCGGCAGTCAGCCAGGACCAGGTGGATGCCGCAATGGACTACGTCGTCAACGGCCCCGTGCAGCTTCGCCTGGCGGGCGAGGATGTCACCGTGATACCGGTGTCCGATTTCATCGATCTGCCCTCAAATGGCATTATCACCAACGAGAAGGTGATCAGAGAGCAGCCGGGGTTGGTTCGAGCCCTGGTCGGCGCGACGCTGCGGGGCCTGGAAGATACGCTCAAGGATCCCAACGCGGCGTTTGCGATCAGTCTCAGAGCTGTTCCGGAGGCCGGAGGCACGAACGAGAAGGTCAGCCGGGCCATCTTCGATGAGTCGATCAAACTGTGGCAGGCGGATGCCGCCACCCTCGGCCGCGCCGATCCTGAGGCCTGGTCGAAGGCGGCCGCGTTCATGAAGCAGGCTGGGCTGATTCAGTCGGATGTGGTTGCTTCTGAGCTTTACACCAACGAGTTTGTGCGATAGGCATGGCCCCCATCCTCCAGGCCGACAATCTGCGCAAGACGTTCCTTGATCCCGGCCGTTCAGCATTGCTGGCTCTCGATGGCCTCTCCTTCTCCGCAGAAGAAGGGGAGTTTCTGGCCATTGTGGGTCCGTCCGGCTGCGGTAAGAGCACGTTGCTGCGGCTGCTCGCGGGACTTGAGCGTCCGATTGTCGGCGAGGTGCGTTTTCGTGGCCGGCCTTTGACTGCCCCGCGACGCGAGATCGGTTTCGTCTTCCAGCGCGCCACGTTGATGCCGTGGCGCACGGTGCTGGATAACATCGCGCTGCCGCTCGAGACCAGCCGCGTCGCGGGCAAGGAGCGCATATTGCGGGCGAGCGCATGGGTGACGCTTGTGGGATTGGACGGATTCGCGAATGCCTACCCGGCCCAGTTGTCGGGGGGCATGCAGCAGCGCGTGGCGTTGGCCCGTGCGCTGATCCATGAGCCTTCGATGCTGCTGCTGGACGAGCCGTTCGGCTCCCTCGATGCGTTGACGCGCGAGCGCATGAATGGGGAGCTGCTGCGCATCTGGGACAGGCGCCGGATCACTGTGGTGATGGTCACGCACAGCATCGCCGAGGCGCTCTTTCTGGCCGACCGGGTGTTGGTCATGACGCCGCGTCCGGGCCAGGTGCGGGCCGAGTTCACCGTACCGCTGACGCGCCCGCGGGATCGCGCTATCACCACCGAGCCCGAGTTCGTTCGTCTGGTGCGTGCCGTGCGGGAAGAGATCTGTGACGGTCAATAACGACGTTCACTCCTGGTTCGCCGGTGTCTTCGTGCGCTGGCGCGACCGCGCCGAAATTCGGGTTGATTTTTGAGCCGTTGTGTGCTAGCATCACATAAGCGGCGTTGAGCCGGGGCCGCCGGCAGGCGTTTGTGCTCACCTTCGGTCGATCACGCAAATCGTTGCCCATGACTGGCTTTTCTGCCGCGCATGACTAGCCCATGACAGACCAGCAGTCCCTCAAGATCCTATATCTGTCTGCTGAGGCGGTGCCATTCGCCAAGACGGGCGGCCTGGCCGACGTGGCCGGGTCGCTGCCGAAGGCGATCCGTTGCCTGGGCCATGACATCCGACTTGCCATACCTCGTTACGGCCGCGTGGATGTCGACCGATTTGGGCTGGTGCGTCTCCTGGATGGCCTGACAGCGCCGATGGACGAACGCACGGAGATCGCCGGCCTCCTGGAGGGCCGGATCGGCGCCGGGGAGTCTGAAACGCCCGTGTACCTGGTGGATAGTCCCCGCTACTTCGACCGCCAGGGAATCTACATGTACCCCGACGATGCTGAGCGCTTCATCTTCTTCTCGCGCGCCGCGTTGGAGGCATGCCGGGCCCTCGGTTGGCAGCCCGATGTGATCCACTGCAACGAGTGGCACACCGCGCTGGTGCCGAACTGGTTGAAGACCACCTATAGCAGCGATCCCTTCTTTGCCCGGACGGCCACGGTCTACACGGCGCACAATCTCGAATACCAGGGCATCTTCGGCCATCGCGTGCTGGAGATTGCCGGGTTGTCCGACCTGGGCTTCATCGCCCATCCCGATGTGGCGCCCGACCTCAACGAAGTGGTGGATATGATGGCGCGCGGTCTGCTGTTTGCCGACATCATCAACACGGTGAGCGAGACCTACGCGCGCGAGATCCTGACCCCCGAATTCGGCCAGCGTCTTGACCCCATCGTGCGCGACCGCCGCGACCGATTGTTCGGCATCCTGAACGGCATCGACACCGAGCTCTATGATCCAGCGACCGATCCGCATATCACAGCGCGATTTGACGCGAACAGCATCGAGCGGCGCGCCGCCAACAAGACGGCGCTCCAGGAAGCCGCCGGGCTGCCAGGCCGCAGTGAAACGCCCGTCATCAGCCTCGTTTCCCGGCTGACCGATCAGAAGGGGCTGGACCTTGTCGGCGCGATCGCCGAACCGCTGACGCGCGAGCTCGGCTGCCAGTTGATAGTGATGGGCACCGGTGAGTCGCGCTACCACGACCTGCTCGAGTCGCTGGTCGCCAGCCATCCTTCTCAGATCAAGGCCTTTCTCACCTTTGAGCGACCCCTGGAGCAGCGCATCTATGCCGGCAGTGACATCTTCGTGATGCCTTCCCGGTTCGAGCCGTGTGGCATCAACCAGATGATCGCCATGCGCTACGGGTGTGTGCCCGTCGTTCACGCGGTGGGCGGTCTTGCCGACACCGTCAGCGACTATCGGCCCGAGACGGGCCAGGGCAATGGCTTCAGCTTCGCCCACTATGACGCCATGGCGCTTTTCACTTCGCTGGTGCGGTCTGTCGAGACCTACCGCCACGCCGAGGTGTGGCGGCAGCTCGTGCGACGCTGCATGCTGGTCGATTTCTCCTGGCGACGCTCGGCTGAGAAATACGTCGATCTCTACTTTCGGGCTTTGGCGGTGAAGCGCCAGGCTCAGCGGACACTCAGCGACTATGCGTTGACGCATGGCGGGTAGTCGATATGCACTCAGAGCGCCTCTATTATCACGATTCCTACCTGCGCGAGTTTGCCGCGCGCATCGTTGGCCGAAAACTGATCAGCAGCAGACCTGCCGTCGCCCTGGACCGCACAGCGTTCTATCCTACCGGCGGCGGGCAGCCGAATGATATCGGAGAGCTTGGCGGGGCGCAAGTGGTCGATGTCGTGAGCGACCAGGAGGCGGTCTGGCATATTCTGGCAACCGAGCTGCCTGCTGAGGAGGCGCGCGGCGTCCTTGATTGGCCGCGACGGCTCGACCACATGCAGCAGCACACCGGCCAGCACATCCTTTCCCAGGCCTTCAGCGTGACGTGCGGCGCGGAGACGGTGGCGTTTCACATGGGCGCCAGCGAAAGCACGATCGACCTGAATCGCGCCGATCTGAATCCGGCCGCGCTGGCCGCAGCCGAGGCGGCGGCGAACGCCGTGGTCGATGAGGCCCGGCCTGTAACCGCCGCATTTGTGGAGCAGGAGGAACTGGCCAGACTGCCACTGCGGAAGCCTCCGAAGGTGACCGAAGCGATTCGCATCGTGCAGGTCGCTGGGTTCGATTGGTCGGCCTGCGGAGGCACGCACGTGGCGAACAGCGCGCAGATCGGTCTGATCAAAGTCGTGGGGATTGAACGCCGCGGCGGCGAGTTGCGCGTGACCTTTCTGTGTGGCCGGAGGGCGCGTGCCGACTACGCACGGGTGCACGCACTTGCCGGTGGATTGGCTGCGCGTTTCACCTGCGCGCAAGATGAGATCCCTGGCGCGGTCGAGCGCCTCTCCAATGAGAACCGGGCGATCCGAAAGGACCTCGCGGATCTCGAAGCGCAGTGGGTCGAGGCGACAGCCGCGACCTGGTGGGCAGAGGCCGCGCCGCGCGGGGCTGGCCGCTTGATCGTGCGCACGGCCGATGTTCCGGTCGAGCGCGCGAAGAAGCTGGCTCAGATGCTTCGCGGGCGTCCGGGAGCGGTGGTCTTGCTGGGCTTGCCCGGTGAGCGCCCACAGCTGTTGTTTGCGCGGGCCGATGATGTGACCCTCAATATGGGCGAACTGCTCCGGGCCGCCGCGACGTCCGGCGGTGGTCGGGGCGGTGGCCGCCCTGATTGGGCGCAGGGCGGGACGCCCTCGAATGAGGGCTTGGAAGCGGCCCTGCGGGCCGCGAGCGCGGCTGCGATGACCGGTCAGTGACCCGGCGGCCGCCGGGTCAGCGCACCCGGTCCTCTGGCGACACGACCCTCGGAAGGATGTGCTATGCGTGAGATCTCACCCGGCATCTTCATTGAGACCGACCATCGCGGCGCCAACTATGCCGGCATAGCCACCGATGTCGGCATGATCGTGGTCGACGCGCCGATGGTGCCCGACCAGGCGCGCGCGTTTCGCAATGAGCTGGCGCGGGCGGCCGGGGGCCGCCCGTTCCTGTACGTGATCAACACCGATCACCATCGCGGCCACATTCTCGGCAACCAGTACTTTCAGCCCACGCCGGTCGTCGCGCATGAGCAGGCCTGGAAACACATGAAAGGCTACGGGGACAACTTCAAGCAGCGGGTGATCGATTCGTTCCGAAAGGAACCGGAGGTTCAAGCGCAACTGACCGACATCCAGATCATCGTGCCCAAGGTGACCTTCTCCCATCGCCTCGACATCGTGCGCGGAGGCCGCGATCTGCGCATCATTCGCATCGGCGGGCATACGGCCGCGACGTCGGTGATCTGGATGCCGAACGAGAGTCTTCTCTTTGTTGGCGATGCGGTGTGGGTCGATCAGCATCCGTACATGGCGCAGGCCAACTCCAAAGAGTGGCTGGACGGACTGACCTACATCCGCAAGTTCAAAGCGGACCGCATCGTCCCGGGGCGCGGGCCCGTCTGTGGGCGCGAGGCCACGGAGCGCATGTCGGAGTACATCCGTTTCATGCGCGCGCGCGTCCGGCTCAACCATCGCCAGGGGAAGACCAAACAGGAGACCGTGCAGAGCGTTCTGCGCGAGGTCGTGGCGTGGTTCCCGATCTCGCCTGCGACCAAGTCCAAGACCGAGTCGCAGATTAAGCAGGGCATCGGCCGCATCTGGAACGAGATGGACAAGGCGAGCAAGGGCAAGGGGAAAGCCGTAGCCGTCGAGGCCGAAGAGGCCAGCGAAGAGTGAGCGTATGGCGCAAGCGATACCGTCGCAGCAGTTCACGCCGGCCGACGAACTGCGTAAGCTGCTGTCGGCAGCCGAAGATCAACTCCCGCATCTGAAGGGCAGCGGTGCGCACAGCATCGACTTCCTGCTGGGTCTGGACCGCATCGCGGCTCTGTGGCCGCAAGTCGAGGCATTGGGTGCGGACTTGCGGCCTGAGGCGGGCCGATGGGAGACCGTCGAAGCTTCAGTTCACAGAAACGGCCCCATCATCGTGCGCGAGAGTGGGGCGGCAGGCGGCCTGGCGGCTGCGCGCGCGCGTCACCACCCCGACGGCCAGGCCCCCTGGTGGTGGCATCTCGACAGCGAGGTCCGGCAGAATCGCCTCCGAAGCCTTCGGAGGGCGCTCATCACCGTGGCTGTTGTGGGGATCGTCGGGGCGGCGGCGCTCTTTGTCATCAACAAAGTCCTGCCCACGGATCCGAACTACCAGGCGGCGCTGTCGAAGCAGATGGCCGGGCAGCGCCTGATCGAGGAGCGTGGCGACTATGCCGGCGCGATCCGCGCCTTCGAGGAGGCGATCGCGCTGACCCCGGCCGATCCCGAGCTTTGGCTGTGGCTGGGAGCGGCTCAGAAAAAAATGGGTGACGCCGCAGCCGCTGAACAGAGCTTCACGCGCGCTCGCAGTCTGGCGGGCCAGGATCTCGAGCTTTTCATCCAGCGTGGCATGATCTACTCCGGGATCGGCCTGCAAGACGAAGCGCGCACTGACCTCGAAGCGGCGCTCAAGATCGACCCGGAGGAGCCGCGGGCATGGCTGTATCTCGCGAACGTCAACGAGCTTCAGGGGAGGCTGGGGGAAGCTGTGAAGTCATTGGAGCGCGCTTCGGAGCTGAGTGAGAAGCGCGAGCAACCCCAGTTGACCGCAATCGCGCGCTACCGCCTGGCGATCTTGTACCAACAGATGCAGGGCCAGCTGCTCCAGCCTTCCACGCCGACTCCTACACCCTTGCCATGATCGTAGCGCAGGCGGCGCCGCCTGCGCTACGGACGGCGCGGCGCCAGCGCGTTGACGATCGCGGGCGCCACGTGCGTTAGGTCGCGCCATTCGGAGACGAACGACCGCCGCAATTCGGGCGCGCCAATGACCAGCGCGGGCGCCGGATGGGTCGTATGTCCGCGGGTGCTCAGGTCCTCCAGATTCCCATGGTCAGACGTGATGAGAATGAGCCCCGCCTCGTCATCCCAGGCGTCGACCAGGCCCCCGAGCACCGCATCCAGCGTCTCCAACAGCGTTCTCGCCGCTGCGAGGTCCTGTCCGTGCCCGGCGTAGTCACTGGGCCAGTACTCGAAGAAGGCAAGATCATACTGGCTGGCGAGATGCGCCATGCGTTGGCCGGCCTGCCGCGGCGCCAGGAGCGGCGCATCCGGCAGGTTCAGTCGCTCGCGCCAACCTGCGCCAGTGAAATCGGCGGAGAGGGCCGTTCCTGCGAAGAGATCAGCGGCGGTTTTCAGCCGGAGCCCGGCGCTGACCACCGCCAGGGGAATCGCCGAGTAGAGGCGACGCCCCGAGTGAATGGCGTCGAAGTAGCCCTGCGGATACGCGTTGAGCAGGGCCGCGCGGCGGCCGGCCTGACTCAGTGAGCGGAACAGATTGCCGTTGCGCAAGTACTCGGCAATGGCGGGGTTAGGCTTCGGCCCATAGTGGCACCCGATCTCGCGCGGCACGTTCCTCCCGGTGAGCAGCACCGCCTGACCTGTCGCCGACTGCGGCAAACCGCTTACGCCCAGGCAAGCATCGAGCGCGACCAGTGTGGCGCGCGCCGTCTCCACTGGCGCTGACTGGGCGATCAGCTTCCGTCCGCCGAGCAGCGCCTCGAGGTTCGGCATCGCGGTGCAGGCCAGGGGATTGATGTCGGGATCGTCTTTGCCGAGACCGACGCCATCGAGGAACAGGAAAAGCAATCGCATCTCATCTCTCAGCAGGCAGGACCGGACCGAGGATCGGGAATCCGGCTGCCGCGTCAAGTGACCGGCACAGCCGGCGGAGCGCAGGAGGTCGATAGGCCCGGTTCGACCTCGTCCAGCTCCAGCTCGAGGCGCACGAGCGTCTGCTGAAGCTGGCAGAAAGGCGTGTTGCGCCGGCGCCTTGTGCAGGCGAGGGTGCGCGCTTCCAGGATGCGCCGGACTACCGCCAGGTCGAAGCCCGAGCTGCGAATCTCCGCCAGTTCGTCGATCACCAGGCGTCTCGTGGGGTGAGATCTGTCCATCCCCTGGTACATCTCGTCAGGCGCAAGGCCATTGGCGAGGAACGCCGCCACGATTGCGCCGGCGCTGGCGCCGACATAGATGTCGAAGTCGTTGCCAGTGCGGTCGATCAGCAGGTCATCGATGGCTCGCAGTGCGCCGATCTCGTAGACTGCGCCGGTCAGCCCGCCCCGGCAAGCACGAGCGCCAGCTGACTTCTGCGTCTTGAGCGCCTCAGACCCATTTCTATTCATCTCCGGTCTGTGCGTACAGCGCAGACCGTCGTTCAGTGAGGTTTGCTACATTGTAATGCTGCTGCGGTCCGTCGTCAAAGATCATTATGGCACTGCCATCAGGCACTGCCCGATGGCGCTGCCTGGGGTGAAAGTGCAAATAAGGCGAAATTGATGACGCTGTGCGTTATTCGGTGCAGGGCTGCGGACGCGAACGGTAGTCGGCGGGGCGGATGGTTGCAGCTATCAGCCGTCTCCCCGTGAGGGCCGAAGGCGCGGCAGGCCGATGAGCAGCGTCCCCGGCCCCGCGAGCAGCAGCCACATTGCGGTTTGCAGGTTTGCCTGTTGGGCGATCAGACCCAGCGCGAGTGGGATCAGCCCGGCAACCAGCCCGGAGAGGTTCTTGACGGCCAGCGCGGCGCCGCTCCGCCCCGGCATGGCCGAATACAGGCCTGCCTGGAGAATGGCATACCACCCCGCGTTCGAGAAGCCGAGCGCGGCCAGCAGGAGCAGCTTGCCCACCATGTCCGGTATCAAAAGAAACGCCGGGAAGATCACCAGCACCGCTGCGGCGCTCGCTCGGAGATAGCGAACACCCGGCACACGTTCCAGCAGTGGGATCAGCAGCAGGTCGCCGACCAGGCCGACGCCGGTCCACACCGCCACCGCAAGGGCCGCCTGAGCCTCAGACGCCCCGGTCACATCGACGA
>CAYRFV010000098.1:0-11138 GCA_964423545.1 uncultured Anaerolineales bacterium
GATCAGATCCAGGAAGACACGAAAGGTGCGGCTGATCCCGTATTTGCTCGAGCCGAAGCGTCGCGCCCGATCGTTCACGGGCATCTCCGCCACCGTTACCCCGATACCGCTGGCCACGGCCGGGATGAACCGGTGCAGTTCGCCATAGAGATGGATATTCTTGACCACTTCGCGGCGATATGCTTTGAGTGAGCAGCCATAGTCGTGGAGCTCAACCCCTGTGGAGCTCGAGATCATCCGATTCGCCATCATCGAGGGCAGCCGGCGGCTCAGGAACGGCTCCTTGCGATCGACGCGCCAACCGCTCACGATGTCGAAGCCCTCAGCCATCTTCGTCAGCAGCTTCGGGATATCGCGCGGATCATTTTGCAGATCGGCGTCGCTCGTGATGATGATCTCACCCAGCGCTGCGGCGAATCCCGCGGAGAAGGCAGCCGTCTGGCCAAAATTGCGGCGGAAGCGGATGATCCGCCAGCGGGGATCGCGCTCGTGGAGCGTCTTCAGACGCTCGAAGCTGCCGTCGCGACTGCCGTCGTCTACGACGATCACTTCGTACGACCGGCCCGTCTCGGCCAGCGCGGCGCTCAACTCTGCGTAGAGCGGCTCGACGTTCTCCGCTTCGTTATAGAGCGGGATGACGACGGAGAGTTCAGGGTTCATGTTGGTCTCTGGAGCTGGGTCCGACGGATTCCAGTCGCGAGGTACATGATCCCGCCCACCAGCCCCGTCGCCACCGTAATGCCGTACACCCCTAATGACAGCGCCATGGCGGTCGGCGCCGGTACGCCGGCCTGCCCGAACAATCCCACATAGGTCAACTCCCGGACGCCGAGGCCGCCGAATGCCGGCAGCAGAAGCGCCAGTGCGGTCAGCGGCGTCAGGACCAGGTAGGTGGCCGGGGAGAGCGATAGGCCCAACCCGTGTGCCAGCGCCATGTTCCAGCCAATTTGCAGTCCGTTGAAAGCCAGCGAAATCGCCAGGCCGATTGCCAGGGTCCGCCGAGTGTATGGTCGGACCGCCTCGGCCAGTGCAGGCAGACGCGCGGAGCGCACGAGGCGGCCGACCCGATCGGTGCGGCTGCCGAGGGAAGCCCACCAGGGCCGGCGAAGCAGCCAGGCCGCTCCAAGCCCGGCCGCGAAGAACGCGACCGTCAGCAACAGCACAGAGGTAGGCGCGGCGCCCGGCCAGATGATCCCGGCAGCCAGTCCCATGCCGAGCAACACGATGATGCCCAAATAGCGGTCCACGACCACGCTGTTCAGCACGGGGCCGACCTGGCGAGTGTCCTGGGCCAGCTCAGCAACTCGCACCGCGTCTCCGCCGAAGCCGGTAGGCAGGATGACATTGAAGAAGCCGCCCACGAAATACCACAAAGTCAGCTCACGCAGTGGTCGGTCGATGTGAAGCGCATGCAGCAGTGTGCGCCATCGCCCCGCACGAATCACGACGCCCAGCAGGAACAACGCCCAGGCTGCTGCCAGCCAGCCCACCTCGATCCGCTGCAATGCCGCCCATACGTCATCCCATTGCACCTGCCGCAGGATAAGCACCATCATCACGAGGCTGACGCCGATCTGAACAAGGCCGCGGAGTCGACGTTTGGCGCCGGACGCTGGCTGGGCGCTGCGTGATGAGGGCCGGCGCGTTTCTCCTTCGTCGGTCTCCAGGCCTTCTGACCCGGTCATCTCTGCACCAGGTTTGCCACCGTCACGCCCTCGCCGCCCTCGTTCGCCTCGCCTGCGCGAAAGCTGCTGATGAGGGAATGCTTGCGCAGCTCGTCGCGCACCGCCTGGCGCAGCGCGCCCGTGCCTTTGCCATGGATGATGCGGACGAAGGGCAGCCCGGCCAGGTAGGCGGTGTCCAGGTAGCGATCCAGCTCCACCAGCATGTCGTCTACGGTCAAGCCGCGCAAGTCGAGTTCCATGGGCGGGCTGGGTGGCCTGGGCCCGCTGACGCCGCTCGACTGCGCCGCCAGCTGCTCGCCGCGCTGACGCAGCTCGACCCGGCCCGGGGCAAGTTTGAGTCGGAAGCCACCGACCTTCACCTCCACTTCGCGTCCGCTGACCGCGACGACTTCGCCGGAGGCTTGCAGCGACGGCACCCACACGCGATCACCGGGCAAGAGCGGACCATCGATCACGACCGGGGCCGGCGCCTGGGCGACCGGCAGGGGTCGCGCCTGCGCTGCACGCTGCGCCAGGATCTGCTCGGCTTCGGCCAGCCACGCCTCGTGGAGCCCGTGGGCGCTGCGCCCGGGCAGCTCAGCGCCGAGGGCCGTCAGCCGCTCGCGCAGGCGCTCGAGCTCGCCGCGCAGCGTTTCGAGCTCAGCCTCGGCCTGCGCACGCGCTTCGGAGAGCACCTCGCGCCGCGCCTCCTCCATCTTCGCCAGCCGGTAGCGCAGATCTGCGTTCAACGCCTCCGCGCGGCGTTGCGCCGCCTTGGCGTCCGCTTCAGCGGTCAACGCGGATTCGCGGGCGCGCTTGATTTCGGCCAACATCGCCTCGGCTTCCAGCGAATGGGGTGAGACGAGCGCTTCGGCGCGCGCTATGATCGGCTCCGGCAGCCCAAGCCGGCGCGCGATGGCGAACGCATTCGACCGGCCCGGCAGCCCGATGCTCAGCTTATAGGTCGGGCTGAGCGTCTCGATATCGAACTCGACGCTGGCGTTGGTTACAAAGGGAGTATTGTGCGCAAAAACCTTCAGCTCGGAGTAGTGGGTGGTCGCCAGCGCTGTGATGCGGCGATCGAGCAGCGCGCCCAGGAGCGCCTGGGCCAAGGCCGCGCCTTCCTCCGGGTCGGTGCCCGCGCCCAGCTCGTCGAGGAGCACCAGGGAGCGATCGTCCGCCTCCCCCAGGATCTCGACGATGTGCGTCATGTGCGACGAGAAGGTGGAGAGGCTTTGCTCGATGCTCTGTTCGTCTCCGATGTCTGCATAGATCTGCTCGAACACCGTCAGCCTCGACCCCTCAGCAGCCGGGATCGCCAGGCCGGCCTGCGCCATCAGCGCCAGCAGTCCGGTCGTCTTGAGCGTAACGGTCTTGCCGCCCGTGTTCGGACCAGTGACGACCAGGATGAAGTAGTCCTCGTCCAGGTGGATGTCCACCGGCACCACCGTCTGTGGGTCGAGCAGCGGGTGCCGGGCTTGCAGGAGACGGATCGTGCTGCCGGGATGCGAGGTGACTGTACGCTCCGATTCGGAGGACGAAGACGGCGCGCGTGCGGGCCGCTCGCGGGCCCCGGCAGCTGCTCCGAACGGAGCCAGCTCCGCCTCGGTGGCGCGCAGTTCGTTGGCATAGCGGGCCTTGGCAAAGATGAGATCGAGATCGCCTAGCGCCTCCACCGTCCGACTGATCGGGCCTGCGGCTGCCGCGATCATGTCCGTAAGGTGCAACAGGATGCGGCGAATCTCCTCCTCTTCGGCCAGTTGGGCCTCGCGCCAGCGGTTGTTCAGATCGACGACAGCGATCGGCTCGATGAATAGCGTTGCGCCGCTCCCCGACTGATCGTGCACCAGGCCGGGAATACGTCCCTTGAACTCGGAGCGCAGCGGGATCACGTATCGTCCCTGCCGCTGCGTGACGATTGCCTCCTGAAGATAGGGCTGGTTGCCAGGCGTGGCGACGATGCGCTGTAGTCGCTCCATGAGGCGCGCATGCGCCTCGCGTAGCTCCCGGCGGATGCGCCCTAATGCGTCGCTGGCGCTGTCCAACACCTCGCCGCGTTCGTCGATGCAGCGGCCGATCTCGTCGATGATCGACTGCGGCGCATCCATGCGCAGGGCGACGTCGGCTACGTGCGGGAAGCGCTCGGCGATCCGGCCCAGCGCGCGGTTCAGCGCCTTCGCGCGCTGCAGCGTGTAGCGAATACTGACGAAATCGGTTGGCAGAATCGGACTGCCGCGCAACGCCTGCTCCACCAGTGGACGCAGGTCATGCACACCGCCAAGGTAGATGTCGCTCTTCTCGTCCAGAAGACGCCGTGCCTCAGCCGTCTCAGCCTGCCACTCCAACGCCAGGCGGATGTCGTCGGTGGGCTGCAACGCGTGCACGCGCTCGTCGCCGACGGAGAAGGAGGTGAAACGGGCCAGCTGCTCAAGGATTTTGTTGAATTCGAGCAGCCGTAACGTTCTCTGATGCATTCGGCAAGTATAGCATAGGCCGCGATGGGCATGAAATCAAGAGCCATTCGGGTTGCGTCATATCGCTGCCGTGTGGTATGATCGCAACCATTCTTGTCAGCACACAGGGGTCAAAGACCAGGATCGTTCTTGGGGGCGGCCATGAGAGCAGTCGTCATGGCGGGCGGCGAGGGTTCCCGCCTGCGTCCTCTGACACTGGAGCGACCAAAACCGATGTTGCCGGTGGTCAACCGTCCGGTGTTGGGGCATATCCTCTATCTCCTCAAGCACCACGGCGTCGTCGATGTCGTGATGACGCTGCAGTATCTGGCCGCTCATATTCAGGATTACTTCGGCGACGGCAAAGCCCTGGGCATGAACATCGAGTACGCCATCGAGGAGTCGCCGCTGGGCACGGCCGGCAGTGTGAGGAACGCGCAGCACTCTCTTGATGAGGATGAACCCTTCCTGGTCATCAGCGGCGATGCGTTGACCGACTTCGACCTGACCGGACTGCTGGCCTTTCACCGCGAGCGCCGGGCCCTGCTGACGCTGGCTCTGTACCACGTCCCCGATCCCCTCGAATACGGCGTCATCAATGTGCACGAAGATGGCCGCGTCGCTCAGTTCCTGGAGAAGCCGCGTTGGGGCGCGGTCACCTCTGACACCGTAAACACCGGGATCTACGTCGTGCAGCCGGAAGTGCTTCGCCGTATCCCGACCGACCGCGCCGTGGACTGGAGCCAGCATATCTTCCCGCAGATGTTGGCGGCAGGAGAGCCCCTCTACGGCTACATTGCCGGTGGCTACTGGTGCGACATCGGGACTCTGGGTGAATATCGTCGCGCCAATGCCGATCTGCTCAATGGCTTGCTCAACCTGGGCGAGCTGGGACAGAAGTTGCGCAGCGGCGTGTGGACCGGCGGACCCGTGCAGATCGCGTCTGACGCCCAGGTGCTGGGCCCCGTCTACCTGGGCGAAGAGGTGCAGATCAAGCAGGGAGTGGAGGTGCACGGCCCGGCCGTGATTCGCGATTTTACTGTGCTCGACGATCGCTCGCATATCCACCGCAGCATCATCTGGCGCAACTGCTATATCGGTGAAGGGGTGCAGTTGCGCGGCGCGGTCATCGGCCGCCAATGCAGTTTGAAGGCGCGTGCGAATGTCTTCGAGGGCGCCGTCCTGGCGGATGGATCGGTGATCGGCGAGGATGCGGTGATTCAGGCCGGCGTGAAGCTGTGGCCGAACAAAGAGGTGGACGCGGGGGCCACGGTTGCGCACAGCATCATTTGGGGATCGCAGGGCCGTCGCGTGCTGTTTGGCCGCTACGGTGTGACCGGCTTCGTCAATGTGGATTTCACGCCCGATATGATCGCCCGGCTGGGGGCGGCGTTCGCCACCACCCTGGCCAAAGGGAGCGTCGTGACGATCAATCGCGATCCCCACCGCAGCTCGCGCATGATCAAGCGCGCCGTGGTGTCGGGGTTGCCGTCGGCTGGCAACCATGTGCTCGATCTGCGCACCGTGCCGATCCCGGTGGCGCGCTACTACACCCGGATGAGCGGCGCGGTGGGCGGGGTGCACGTCCGCCTCTCTCCCTACGATCCGCGAGTGGTCGATCTGCGCTTCTTCGACAGCCAGGGGTTGAACCTGCCCCGGGAACAGGAGCGCGCCGTGGAGCGGGTCTTCTTCCGCGAAGACTATCGCCGGGTCTACCTGGAGGAGATCGGCAACATCGAGTACGCCTCGGACGTGGTCGATGTCTACTCCAGAGGGTATCTCGCGGCTCTCGACGGCGCGGCCATTCGCAGCGCGAAGCCCAAGATTGTGGTCGATTACGCCCATGCCACGGCCGCCGAAGTGCTGCCGCAGCTCTTGGATGCCCTTAATGTCGAGGTGGTTCCGCTCAACGCGCGCATCGATGCCAACAAAGCGGCGATCTCGCAGGCCGACTTCCGGGCTGAGCGCACGCAGCTCGCCGTCATCACTGGGGTGCTGCAGGATGTGTGCCTGGGAGTGCGCCTCGATGTCGGCGGCGAACGAATGTTCCTGGTCGACGAGACCGGCATGAGCCTTTCGGATGCGATAGCGAGCGCCGCCCTCGCATCGCTCGTCTTCCAGTGTCATCCCGGCAGCACCATCGTTGTCACCGTCGATCAGTCACGCGTCTTCGAGCGCCTGGCCGAACGCTTCGGCGGGCAGGTCCGCCGCTGTCCAATCGATCCCCAGGCGCTGATGATGGCTGCCAGCGAGGGCGAGATCGTCATGGCGTGCGACGGCGCCGGCAACTTTGTCTTTCCCGCCTTGCACCCGGCCATCGATGGGTTGATCGCCATCGGTAAGCTGGTTGAATTCCTGGCCAGGCGGAATGTTTGCCTCTCGGAAGTCGTGGCCGATCTGCCGACCTTCCATGTCGCTTCAGGCGTCGTGCCGGCGACTTGGGAAACTAAGGGTCGGGTGATGCGATGCCTGGTGGAGCAGTTCGCCAAGTTCCCCACTGAAACGATCGACGGCCTCAAGATCTGCCTGTCCGGCGAATCGTGGGTGCTGGTCCGTCCCGATGCGGATCAGCCGGTCTTTCATGTCACAGCCGAGGCCAACTCCATCACGGCCGCGCAAGGGTTGGTTGCCGATTACGGTGGCTTGGTGCGCCGCCTGGTGCAGTCGCCGTGCCCGACCTCCCTGCCGCCCAACGCAAGCGCGATGGATCAGGCCGAAGCGGGCTGATCTCTTTTGTTCGATGAGGGAATCATGACAATCAAGTTCGGCACGGACGGCTGGCGCGCCGTCATCAGCGATGAATTCACCTTCGCCAACGTGCGCCATGTGGCGCAAGCCATCGCTGAGGTCTTTCACGAGGATGTCGCGGCGAAACGATCCCTCGACCAATCGTGCGACCAGGGGGATGACGTCCCCCTGGTCGTGGTCGGTTTCGACACTCGCTTTCTTTCCGACCGCTACGCCATTGCCGTGAGTGAGGTGCTGGCAGCCAACGGACTGCATGTGGCGCTTGCCAAAGGCGATGCGCCGACGCCGGTCGTCTCGTTCGCCATCCCGCACCTGTGCGCCGTCGGCGGCGTGATGATTACGGCCAGCCACAATCCGCCGCGCTACAACGGCATCAAGCTCAAGGCTGCGTTCGGCGGCGGCGCCAGCAACGCCGACACGCAACGCGTCGAGCTCAAGATCGCCGCCAACACAGCCGTTGGCCGTGACCCGCTGCGCATCGAGCTCAATGATGCGATCGCGCAAGGGCTTGTGGCGCGGTATGATCCGTTTCCAGCCTATCGCGAGCACGTGCTGAAGCTGGTCGACCTGGATGTGATCGGCCGCGCCCGACTGCGCGTGGTGGTGGATGCGATGTACGGCTCCGGCCGCGGCTGTCTGCGCGCTCTTCTGGCGGAAGCCGGCGCCGAAGTGGTGGAGATCCGTGGCGAGATGAATCCCGGCTTCAACGGCATCCATCCCGAGCCAATCGCCAAACACCTGAAGCCGCTGATGGAGCTCGTGCCGCAGGGCGGCTTCCATCTCGGCTTGGCGATGGACGGCGACGCCGATCGGACCGGTGCAGTCGGCCCGACGGGCCGCTTCATCGATCCGCACAGCATCATGACGCTGGCACTGCGTTACCTGGTGGATGAGCGAAAACAGCGCGGTGAAGTGGTGAAGACGGTCTCCACGACCCAAATGCTCAATCGCCTGGCCGGCCGCTACGGCCTGCCGGTGCACGAGACCCCTGTCGGCTTCAACTACATCGCCGATCTGATGCTCAGCAACGACGTGCTGATCGGCGGAGAGGAGTCGGGTGGCATCAGCATCAAGGGGCATATCCCGGAGGGGGACGGGGTGCTGATGGGCTTGATCGTGGCCGAGATGACCGCACGGTACGGCAAGTCGCCGGAGGAGCTGCTGGCCGATGTCATGGCTGAGATCGGTCGCTTCGACTACGCTCGCAACGACTTCAGCGTCAGGCCCTTCGAGAAGGCCGCGCTGGTCGCCAAGCTGATCGATCTGGCGCCTCAACGGCTCGCGGGCATCCCCCTGGCAGCCATCAATACGCGCGACGGCATCAAGTACCTGTTGGCGGACGATAGCTGGCTGCTGATCCGGCCGTCAGGCACCGAGCCGGTGCTGAGGGTCTACGCCGAGGCCCATAGCCCCGAGACGGTGCAGGCGCTGTTGACCGAGGGTCGCTCCCTGGCGGATGCGGCCGGCGTCTGAAAAAGAGGCATCCGAAGTCGCGCACGACTTCGGATGCCACGAGATCTGCGCTGCGCCGCCAGGGGGTGCGGACGCAGCGACCACACTGGGCCGGTCTATCTCTCCGTTCAGGCCGGCTTCCGACCGGGTCGGGAGCGATCGGAGATCACCCCGAACGGGGCGCCATCCTCGATGAGTTTAGTACTCGACGCCTCGACCGAGGTCCTTGGCCTGTTTCACCCAGTTTTCAACCTGCTCCAGGGTGGGTGCGCGGCGGGCGTCCCCCTTCTGCGCCTGCTCGGTCAGCTTGGCGTGGAGATTGGCCGGCACACGCTTGGCCAGCTCGGCGATCGTATCGACCCCGGCATTCTCCAGCAAGTTGCTGTAGACTTCGCCGATGCCTTTGACCCGCGCCAGGTCCGCGCGATTGACGACCTCCAGGATCTGCTTCGGATCGACGCCCACTCGCGCCGCCAGCTCTTTTCGGCCGGCCGGCGTCTTGCCTGCGGTCAACAGATCGTCAGCCGATTTGATGCCCGCCGCCACCAGCTTTTCCGCCATGCTCGCCTGCATCCCGCGAATCTCTTGTACGCGCATAGAATCCTCCCTCGAATAAGGTTGCGCCGCGTTCGATCGCTCGTCCGATGGAGAGATGCCAGGAGTCTCCGGCATGGGCCATCAACCACGCGTTACTGTGCACGGCTAAATGCATTCTAGCACAGAACTCGTCACACTGCAATAGGCCGAATGTGATTTTTGATCTTTATGCAGGTCAAGCGCGTCCCGAAACGAGCCGGCGCGACCTGCTCGGCCTCGCACCCTTGCCGCGGGATCAATCCGGCGCCACCTCGCGCAGGAAGGCGCGCAGCGCCCGGTTGACCGCGGCCGGGTTCTCCAGCGGGCTGAGGTGGCCCGCGCGCGGCGCCACGACGAGACGTGCGTTGGGGAGCGCCGCCACCATCGTCGCGGCGTCGGCAGGCGGAGTGAGTGCGTCGTGCTCGCCCACCAGCACCAGCGCCGGCGCACGAATGGTGGGCAAGGTCGGGCGACTGTCTTCGCGGTCGCGCAGCCCCGCGAGGGCGCCGATGATGCCCTCGGCAGGCTGTTGCGCCATGAGGTTCAGCACCCGGCCGCTGAGGTGCGGGTCCGCGAGGCTGCTCGATGCGAGCAGCCGCGGCAGCATGTCTCGCGCGATCGCGGTCGGGCCCGCCTCCCGCACCCTGGCGGCCGCCGCCTCCCGGTTCGCCCTGGCCTGCGGCGAGTCGGGTTCGGCGCGCGTATCGAGCAGGGCGAGCGCTTGTACGCGCGCGGCATGCCGCCGCCAGAAGGCAAACGCGATGTAGCCGCCCATGCTCAGCCCGGCCACCACGGCGCGTTCCACCGCCAGGTGGGCCAACAGGGCGGCCAGATCGTCGGCGTGCTGCTCCATGGTCAGCGGCCCCGGCGTGACCTGCGACTGCCCGAAGCCGCGCAGATCGGGGGCGATGATGTGCGCCTGTCCCTGCAGCCCGGCAAGCTGAGCCTGCCACATGCGGTGATCGAGCGGAAACCCGTGGATCAACAGCAGGGTCCGCCCGGAGCGCGCGCCGCGCTCGCAGAAGGCGATCCTGGCCCCGTTCAATTGTGTCTCCATCGGCGCCTCCGCGACCCTCGGTTGTTGGACGCATCATCTTCCACGACTCATTCTATCGCATCGCGGACAGTGAAGACAAGTTCGAAGGTTCTCATGATTCTCTCAGGATCGGTTGATAGACTTACTTCCAGATTGGCATGTTCGCCGGTCGCCATTCCCAAGCAGCCGGATCACCGGCGCACTCCCAGGAGGATGAGGATGAAGAGGAAGACGCTTGTGGCCGTGGGCGTGAGCATCCTGCTCGTGCTCGCGGTGGCCGGGGCGGCATTTGCCCAAGGAGCAACCCCACCTGCGAAGTCCAGAGGGGTTCTGCCTAACAAGATCGCCGAGCTGCGCGGTGCGTTTCCCTTCGGCGGCGGCGGTTGGAAGGTCTATGATGCCGTCGCCGAAGCGCTGAAGCTGACACCGACCCAGCTTTTCGAGCAGCTGCACAGCGGGAAGACGCTGCAAGAGATCGCTAAGGCCCAGGGGGTCGAGATGCAGGCCATCGGGGACGCAGCGAAAGCGGTGCGCCAGACCCAGGCGCGCGAAGCGATCCAGAAGGCGCTCGAAAACGGGAAAATCACCAAGGAACAGGCCGACTGGATGCTGAAGGGCCTGGAGAACGGCTGGCGCGCATCGCGACTGCCGTTCGGGATGCGACCGGCGCGCCCCGTCAAGTAGACGGGCCTGCATCGGTCCTTGGCTTGCGCCGCCGGCCTCTCGCAGGCGTCCATCTGCGAGAGGCCGGCGGCGCGCTTGGGGTCATTGCCGGCGGCCGGCCTCCACCTCGGACGGCAGCGGAAAGGTGGCGACGTCCAGGTTGGCAAAGCCACCCTCCGAAGTCTGCCGGTAGAGGATGACCTTCACCCCATCAGGCGCGGCGCCATCCGGCAGCTTGAACGGGTAAGCGTCCAACACAACCTCGCCCGGAAGCCAGCGGCTGGTCGGGTGCGCGCCGAAAACCGGGTGCGCCGCGTCGACCTGGGCGATCTCCCTCCCCTGTTGGGTCAGGCGCACCGAGACGGCCCAATCTTCTCGCGGTTTCCCCTGCGTCTGCCACGCCAGGCGCACCACCAGCTCATCGGTGGCCGGATTGCGTCCGGCTGCGCCGCCCAGCAATCTGATCTCCGCCCCGAAGTCATGCGACCAGGGCAGGAGTCCGCCCGGCGCGGTGCGGTCCGGCTCATGGTGGAGCGCCGCCAGGGT
>CAYRFV010000098.1:11148-17756 GCA_964423545.1 uncultured Anaerolineales bacterium
ATAGCGCAGATCGGCGGCGATCTCCTGGGGCGCCAGCGGCAGGATGGCCCGCGTCGCTGCCAGCGCTGCGCCCCGTTCGAGCCGCGCGCGCGCCTCATCGGCCGTCACGCTGCTGAGATCGGGACGCTGTCCCCAGACCCGCATCAGGTAGTTGAGTGCGGCCTGCTCGGGCAGCGTCGCGAAAATGGCGGCGCCGGCTGGCGGGTCGTCGGCCAGGATGGCCCAGCCCGGCGTCAGTCCGGTGTCGTCGGGACGGTTCCGCTGGTTGGCTGCCGGCGCGGAGAACAGCGCGCGGAGGCACAGCAGCCCGGCCAGAGACAGCAGCACGAGCCATTGCGTGACGGAGTGCGGGCGGACCCCGCGCGGGGCAACCGCTCCCGCGCCGCCCCTCTCTCTGCCTCCGCGTCTCCGTTCCTCCCATGCCCCTGCTTCACGCATCAGCCAGTCCGCCCCCGCGGCGATGCCCATTGCCAGCAGCGCATACATCGGCATGATCACCTGGTACCAGTTCCCCAGCCGGTCGATCCAGCACAGCCCCAGGTAGAGCGCAAGGGAGGCGTAGAGCAGAAGGGCGCGCCGGCGGCCCAGCGCCGCCCAGCCCAGCAGCCCGGCCAGCAGCCCCGGCACGGTCAGCTCGCGCCAGATCAGCGCCGGAAACTCATCGGTCACGAAGGGAGTCCACGACCAGGTCAGCTCCGCTCGGCCCTGGCGGGTGGAGACGAAGCTCCAGAACCACTCCCATGTGCTGGCCCACGACCCGTCCCCGCGCCATTCCGGATGGAGCGCACCCCCTGCATAGACGTAGGCATAGCTGAGCAGCGGCAGCAGCGCCAGTCCGACTGCGGCCGCGATCAGCCACGGCCGCAGCACTCCGGGCTCGACGCTCAGCACGAACCACAGCAGCGGCACGAAGATGATGGGCAGTGTGAGCTGGTGCGCCAGCGCCACCCCTGCCAGGAGCGCCATGCCGAGCAGGTAGCCGTCGCGCCGGCCGCGCGTCCCCGACGCGCCTCGCTGACGCTCCCATCGAAATGCCAACCAGAAGACCGCCAGCGTCCACGCCACCGAGGAGGTGTACTGCTCCGTCGTCACGGCATAGTACCAGAAGAAGTAGGTCACCCCGTAGAAGGCAGTGACCAGGAGGGCGACCGGCCAGTTCCCGCTGTCCTGCGGCCCGCCCGCCCTGGCATCGGGTGCGTCCGGCCACCGCGTGATCTCCAGGATCAGCGCGTAGAGCAAACCGAGCGCCGCCAGCGCCCACAGCGTCGAGTAGCTGGATAGGATCGGAACAGGATTGGCCTCGGGCCCGACCAGGGCCCGGCCCAGGCGAAACCAAAGCCAGCCGCCCATCGTGTAGAGCGGATAGCCGGGCGCGTTGCTGAAGCGCCCCTCCGCCTGCGCGTACTGGTGCGTGATCAGATCGCCGCCCAGGAGCTCACCGGGGCGGAGGCCGTTGTCGAGTGTGAGCAGATAGAGGAGCGCGCAGACCAGCAGCAGCGCGACGCCAGCCAACCGGGCGCGACGCCGAGACAGTTGACGAATGGCGAGTGACAATGGCCCTGCCAGGGGTCCTTCGTCAGTCGTCTCTGGTCCCCGGTCTCCAGTCCGGTCTCCCCTGTCCATGGCGTCGACTATAGCAGACCGCTTCGCGCCTGTCAAAGCGCCTGCTTGCGCCGCTTTCCGGATGACGCTATAATCTCTGCGTTGCCGCCAGCCATCCAGTCAGGAGACAGTCTCCGTGAGATCCACTGCGTGTCCGCTGATCGGCATCCCGGCCGCCACCTACCAGGATGCCACCTATGTCACCTTGCCGACTTATCGCGTTAACGGCCTATACACCGCGGCGCTGGCTGCCTCCGGCGCGGCGCCGGTGGTCATCCCGCTCGGGTTGCCCGAAGCGGCGCTTCGCGCCATTTTCGACCGGCTGGACGGTCTCCTGCTGGCCGGCGGGGTCGACGTCGACCCCGCCGAATACGGCGAGGAGCGGCACCCCAGGCTGGGGCAGGTGGATCGCGCCCGCGATGCGACGGAGCTGACCGTGACGCGCTGGGCGCTGGCCGCCGACCTGCCCATCTTCGGCATCTGCCGCGGCATCCAAACCCTCAACGTCGCAGCCGGCGGCAGCCTCTACCAGGATATCTCCGCGCAGTCGCCGGGGTCGATCAAGCACAACTATCAGGTTGCCGAGTCGCCGTGGGAGCAGCCGACCCATCGCGTGCGCGTGTCGCCCGGCAGCCGTCTGGCCGGGCTGGCCGGCGCCGCGGAGGCGCACGTCAACAGCTATCACCACCAATCGGTGAAACAGCCGGCCGGCGAGCTCGCGCCGGCCGCTTGGGCCGGCGATGGGATCATCGAAGCCCTCGAAGGCCCAGCGCACCGTTTCGTCCTCGGCGTCCAGTGGCACCCGGAGGGGATGTTCGCCAGCGATCCCCTGGCGCAACGCCTCTTCGCCGCGTTCGTCGACGCGGCGAGAGGCGATCGTTAGCGGGCGCATCGACGCGTTGCCGCGGCGTCACGTCGTCACGGCTCACGCCTCATCCTATCACACCAACGGAGCAGCCCACAGTGAACCTCGGCAAACTCATTCGTCTCAACCGCATCTTTGCGCACCCGTCGGGACGGCTCTGCTCGGTCGCAGTGGACCACCTGATGGGCTATGATCGGGAGATGCCCGCCGGCCTGCGGCACATTGCGCCGACGCTGCATGCGATCGTCGAGGCCCGTCCGGACGCGGTCACGATGCACAAAGGGATCGCCACCGCGTGCTGGCCGGCCTATGCAGGCCGCATCCCGCTCATTCTCCAGACCAGCCTGATCCGGCCCGATGACTCGATCTTCGAGCACGTGGCGACGCCGGAGGATGCTGTTCGCCTCGGCGCCGATGCGCTGGCCGTCGCTGGGTTCGTGCGCGGCAGCTCCGAAGCGCGCCATCTGCGCGTGATCGCGGACTTCGTGCGCCAGGCCGCCGCATTCGAGCTGCCCATCATCTGCCACATCTATCCCCGCAACCTGGCCGGTGTGCCGAAGATCTCGTATGTTCCGGAGGATATTGCGTGGGCGGTGCGCTGTGTGGTCGAGATGGGCGTCGATGTGGTGAAGACGCCGTACTGCGGCGACCTCGCAGCCTGGCGCGACATCGTGGCCGACTGCCCGACGCCCCTGGTCGCGGCCGGCGGCCCGAAGGCGGATACGCTGGAGGCGGCGCTGGCGATGATGGCCGACGTGGTGCGGGGCGGCGCCCGGGGCGCAACGATCGGGCGCAATATCTGGGGCTTCGAACAGATCGGCGCGGCCGTGACCGCGTTCAAGGCCGTCATCCACGCCGGCGCGACCGCACAGGAGGCGTTGGCGGCCGCCGGGCTCGCCGCCACGGGGTGAGCCGCGTGTTCCCGCGTCCGCTCGTCGCCGCTGGCCCGGTCGCCTGCGGCCCGGCGAGCGTCACCCATCGGCGACCCCTGGAGCCGGGTCAGATCGTCGGACGCATGCCCTTCAGAATCGGCCGCAGGCGCCGGCGCAGATCCACGAAGATCTCGTGGACCGAGCGATTGGCGTCGATGCAGGTGAAGCGATATTCCTCGCCGATGAGCCGGAACTGCTCCAGGAGCTGCGTCTGATAGATGCGCCAGTTCTCGTAGATGTCGTCACCCCGCAGCACGTCCATCCCCGACTCCCAGTAGTCGAACCCTTCGCCCGAGATGACCCGCGGGATCAGATGCTCCAGGTTGGCCTCGAGGTAGAAGACCAGGTCAGGCACGATGGCGAAGCCGAAGAGGTTTTTCAGCCAGTCGGGATCGACCCCGCGTACGCGCGCGCGTGCGATGAGCGAATAGATGTAGCGGTCCGTCAGGCAGACGAAGCCGGCGCGCAACGCCGGGATGATCTCCTTCTCCAACCTGTCCGCGAAATCGGTGGCATAGAACAGGTTGAGGGTGCTATCCCCCAGCGTGTGTCCCTGCTTGGCGCGCGTCAGACCCGGTCCCACCAGCGACGAGCGCGCCAGGCCGGTCTGCGTGACCGCGTACCCGTTGGCCTCCAGCCATTCGTGCAGCAGCGCGACCTGCGTCGAGCGGCCTACGCCGTCGGTGCCCTCGACCACGATCAGCCGTCCGGGCAGCTCGCCGCCCTCGAAGCCCGGGATGGAGCCTGCGCCATAGTAACGGATCTTGGTCATGGTTCTCCCCGCGCCTCCTCTTTCGGCTCCGCTGCGGTGCGCAGATAGCGTCCGTAGAGGCCCTCCTTCGTCAACACCTGCCGCCACGGCGACGGCGTGCCGCGCTGCAGGCTGTGCAGATGGGGCGCCAGCAGTGCACGCACCTGCTGCTGCTGCTGCACCAGCGGCCGGGTCGCATCGATCACCGTCAGCCCGAACTCCTGCACCATCGCCTCGTACTGCTTCAGGATGCGCTGCTGGAACAGGCGGAAGCACTCGAAGGGGTCAGGGCTCAGCCCCAGATCCATTCCGGCCTCGTACCATTTGAGCTCCGGCCGGCCGACCATGATCCGGTTGAGCGCCTCGTCCAGCGGCACCTTGAAATAGAACGCGACCGTGGGCCGGACCGCAAAACTATAGACCTTGCGCACCCAGCCGGCGGCAATCCCGCGCGCGCCGTCGCGGGCAAAGGCAGTGTAGATATAGCGGTCCGCCAGGACGATGGCGCCGGCCTTCAGCGCAGGAATCACCTGCCGCTCCATCCGATCGGCGAGGTCGGCGGCGTGGATCAGGCTGAAGGTGAGGGGGGTGAGCAGGCGGTCGCGCTTGCCGCGCTGCGTGGTGCGGCGCACCAGCGGCGAGGAGTTCCACTCGGTGAAGACGACCAGGTAGCCCTCGCTCACCAACCACTTGTGCAGCAGATCGAGCTGGGTGCTCTTGCCGGAGCCGTCAATCCCTTCGACGATGAACAGCTTGCCGGGCAGCGGGGCGCCGTCAGGTAGGGTCGCCATGACGCACTCCTTGTGCGGGTATTGTACGGGCCAAGTCTAGCACCATTGCCGCCGGCGCGCAAACGGATTGACAGCCCGCGACCCTCGTGCTAAACTGCTTGTGCAGCGGCGAGAGGCGGTCGGCCTGTGGCGACGCGGGAACCCGGGACTGAAGCCGACGTGCTCAGGGGCCAAGCCGCGTTGGGGCGGGGAACAGTCCGGCAGGGCTTGGCGCCCTGAACGCGCCGGCTTTCGCTCCGCCCTGTGCGTTGGTCTCCCCCTCAGCTTCGGGGCAGTGGCGAAATCGGCATACGCAGCAGACTTAAAATCTGCCGGTCGCAAGACCTTGAGGGTTCGACCCCCTCCTGCCCCATCCGACACCAGCAGCAGCCCGTAGCGCATCAGGTCGCCCCTTGAGGGTTCGACCCCCTCCTGCCCCATCCGACAGCCTCAGGTCGCGCCGGGTCGGCTGGATCCTACCCCTTCAGCGGGGCGCTCCGCGCCGCCGCTCCAGCGCCTGAAGCCCTCGCTCATTGCAGTCGGGGTGGGCGGCGAGGTGCGCTTCGAGGAGCGCCACGGCCCCGGGCAAGTCAGCCGCAGCGTCCTCGAGACGCGGCTTCGGCGAGCACTGCGTCGCAGGAAAGAGGGTTCGTCATGGTTGCCTCCGCTCGGGCGGGCCTGGCGATCGTGCGCTGTCGTCTGCTCTGACGGCGGCCCTAACCCCCGTCGTCGAGCTTCAGCCCCAACTGCCGAGCGGCCTCCTTCATGGCCTTGAGCGCCGGCGAGTTTTCGTCCAGGGGCTGGTCGTCTGGCGTCACCAGCTCGAAGTCTATGCCCAGCCGCAGCCGCTTCAGGCCCATGCGTGCCGCAGGGCTGACGAAGCTGCGGAAGACGTCAGACCAACTGTCCAGCGGCACTTCGCCCGCAATCGTGATCCGCCGCGTCTGCCGGGCGGGCTTCACGCCATCGGAAGGCGCCGCGTCGTCGCGCGTCTGAGCCGCCTTGCCACTCTGATCCGCTTCGGATGTCTCAGAAGGTAGGTCGGTCAGCGTATGGGCAACCGTGGGCCCCTCAGTATGGCTCGTCGACGCATTGGGTTCACACGGCGGCAGAATCCACAGTCCGTCCTCGTTCGGATCCAGGGTGACGCTCTCGCCGCACCACTGGCGCTGGAGATCTTTGAAGTTGATGCCGCGGCCGATGGAGACGCGCCGCTCTTTGCACGCCTGCGAGAGCCCTTCGATGACGGCATCGCGTGCGGCGATCATGGGCTTGTCGGTATAGCGCAGGAACGTCTCGATAGCGTCCTTGACACGAATGCCGCCCGCATCCGGGACCAAACCGACTTGCTGCAACGTGACCTGCCCCACTTTGCGCAGCACCCACTCCTCGTCTTCGACGACCTGCTTCCAGGCGGCCTGCAAATGGTCGCTGAAGTCTGCGCCGATGGTGGCGAGCGCCACGGCCGAAAGAGTCTGATTCTCGACGCGAGCCATGGTGGAGTAGGTCAGGCAAAGCGCCTCGGCCACATCGCTTCTTGACTTGGTCAGCCGGCGAGCCAGATCGGAGTCGCCTGGCTCTGCCACATGGCGAGGCCGGCCAGTGCGACCGGGACCAGCGCCAGCGGGGCGAGCCAGGGCAAAGCGTGCTTCATGCCGGCTGCATTCGGCGCGCCGGCGGATCGTGCA
>CAYRFV010000099.1:0-13714 GCA_964423545.1 uncultured Anaerolineales bacterium
GTCGCAGTGGGCGTGCGGCTCGCGGTGGCGGTCGGCGATGACGTGTGGGTCGGTGAGGCCGTCGCAGTGGGCGTGCGGCTCGCGGTGGCGGTCGGCGATGACGTGTGGGTCGGTGAGGCCGTCGCGGTCGGCGTGCGACTCGCGGTGGCGGTCGGCGTCGACGTGTGGGTCGGTGATGACGTGTGGGTCGGTGAGGCCGTCGCAGTGGGCGTGCGGCTGGGCGACGGCGTCTCCGTGGGCGACGGTGTAGGAGTGGGCGTCTCCGTCGGCGTCTCCGTGGGCGACGGCGTAGGAGTGGGTGTCTTCGTCGGCGTCTCCGTGGGCGACGGCGTCGGCGATGGCGTCTCCGTGGGTGAAGGCGTCGGCGACGGCGTCTCCGTCGGTGACGGCGTCTCCGTGGGCGACGGCGTCTCCGTGGGTGACGGCGTGGGAGTGGGCGTCTCCGTCGGCGTCTCCGTGGGCGACGGCGTCTCCGTCGGCGACGGCGTGGGAGTGGGCGTCTGAGTCTTGGTCGGCCTGGGCGTCCTGGTCGGTCGCGCCGTCCTCGTCGGTCTGGGTGTTTTGGTTGGCTTGCCCGTTTCCGTTGGCTTCGGAGTGCGCGTTGCTGAGACCGTCGAAGAAGGAGCGCGTGTCCGGGTGGGCGTTGGAGTCCGACAGGTGATCACGTATCGGCTCGCCAGCGGATCCCACGTGACGACGAGGCCAGCCGGGCCGAGGTAGTTGTCTATGTGAAGCGGCGATTCGTATTCGGCATCGATCGCGTGACCGGAGCCCAACAGGCGTTGGCCATAGGCAGCGCGCACACCCAGCCTCGAATCTCGCCATGTCAGCAGATAGCGCTCTTCGTCGCGACTCCATTCCAGACTGAGAGGCGTCTGAGCTCCTTCAGCCACTACGATCGCAAACTCGACGTCGATCGGGCCTGCATCGGCCCCCAGGCGGCTTCCGTAGATATCAGGGTCTTGCCCCTCTTCAGTCTCGCGGGCATCGGACCAGACCACCAGAAACTCGTTGTCGGAGGCATTCCAGGTGGCGAGCGGAGAGATCTGGTCCCCATCGGTGACAGCAAGCTGTACTCTGTCGCCGATCAGCGCTCCCTGCGAGCTGACCCGCTGCCCATAGATCGCAGAAGTCGGCGCAGCCTCCCACCAGACCACGAGGTGCTCATCGGCGGCCGCGTTCCAGGCTGCCGCCGGCGACCCCTGGGCGCCCGGCGCAGCGTTGACGACGAAGGCATCCGCTAACAACTCTCCGAACGCTGAAACGCGTTGAGCATAGATGTCGGAACCTGTGTCGCTGCTGCGAGCTTCCTGCCAGACGACCAGGTACTCGCCGGCATTTGCGTTGTGGCTGATAGCGGGGAGATGCTCGACGCGCAGCACGGGAGCCACCGGAGTCGGCGCGTTCGTCGGCCATGACGCATCCGATCCCCATAGCGCTGCGCCAGCACTGGCTGAAGCGGCTATGACGAGGATGGCGATCATACCAACGAGGAGCGGCCTATTCACCGGAGCGACCCCCTGGACCGATGGAACACGCGCGGTCGTTGCGGCGATGGCCGCTTAACGATGTCCATCGCCGCAACGTGCGCTGAGTGACTCTTGAGCGAGTACCCTGCACAAGCCGTTCGCCGACGCCTCAGCGCTGATACTGTGACAGACCAGCGCCCCATCCTACGCAGGTTCAGTCTGGCCGCTCCAAGGGTGCAAGGCGGCGTCCCAGACTCCCGCCCTCCTTGCGTGCCCTCTGCGCGCCCTGCCCCCAGGCGCTTCTGCCTTCAGGCGCCTTTCCCTCAGTGCTCGACCTGCGTGCAGGTGCTTGCCTGGACACGCGGCTCTCATCCCATCCTTTGGTTGCTGCCGAGCCCTGGGGTGATTTCATCGGATTCGAAGAAGACAAGTGACGCTAGAGTGATATTGTACTCTGCGATAATTTCATATTGCATTACATGCCGCCGATGCGAGCAAACTGGCCGCGTGAAAACGTCGGTCGTCGGGCGCAGCGCGTCTGCTTCACTTTGGCCGCCACGCGACCCAGTATAGCACACTCTGGCCAAACAATAAATCGCGCAAGATTTCCGAGACGGGAGGAATCGATACAAAAACGGGGCACAGGTACCCCTGTGCCCCGAGCGGTCCCGCGGGCGCCCTCTGCGACCCGATCGGACTGCAGAGGGCGCATGAGCGAGCGCCGTTACTTCGGCGCGTTTTCCTTGAGAATGTCGTTGGCCTTCTTGACGGCGTCGTCCAGCATCTTCTTGGCATCGCCTTTCGTGTCGACGAGCGCCTTGCTGAGGATGTCCTTGTCGATCAATGCGCGCACCGGGTCGTAGCCTGCCACCGGCGCTTCGACCATCGCATACTTGGCCCAATCGAACATCTTGGCATAGGAGTCCGCCAGGCCGCCGGCCCAGGCCGGATTCTTGCTATACGCGTCCTTCACTTCGGCCACCGCGCTTTGCCGCACAGGCAGATAACCTGTGTTGATCGCCCACCTGGCGGTCTGCGCCTTTTCGCCCAGGAATTTGGCGACCAACCAGGCCGCCAACTCCTTCTCCGGCGTTGTCTTGTACGCGCTCACACTGGCGCCGTACAGGTTGATCGCCGGCTTGCCCTCGTTGGGCGGCATCGCGATGTCCCACTTGAACTTCGCGCCCTTGTCCACGGTCTCCTTGTAGAACGGCAGACCGGAGGAGGAAGCCAGCACAAACAGCACGTCGCCGTTGCCAAAGCGGGTCTGCTCGCCGTAACGCTCGCTGGTAGGAATCTCGACCAGGCACCCCTTCTCCGCCATGCGCTGGATCATCTTGACGACTTCTTGTCCGGCTTCGCTGTTGAAGGCATAGGCCGAGCCGTCCTCAGCCAGAATGCGGCCACCGCGACCGAAGACGAGGGTGGCGAAGTTGGAGGCGTCGTGACGGAAGGCCCAGCCGAACTTCTTCTTGTCCTTGTCGGAGGCCTTGCACGCCATCTCCTCGAACTCCTTCCAGTTCTTCGGCGGCGCATCGAAGCCGAGTTGCTTCAGCCAGTCGGCATTGTAGTAGAGCACTTCCATCGAGCGCTGCGTGGGGAAGCCCAACACCTCGCCCTTGAACTGCGGGTTCTTGTCGCTGTCCAGGAAGGTCTGGAAGTAATCCTTCAGGTCGGTTTCGCTCAGGCCGTACTTCTTGCTCGCAATGAAGGGCGCCAGGTTGATGACCGCATCCTGGTTCCGATAGGTCGCGGCCTGATTCTGGTAGGCTACCGAGAGCTCTGGCGGTTGTCCCGCCTGGATTGCGGCATTGATCTTGTTGTACACGTCGTTGTAGGACGCACCGGCGATCTCGGCCTTGGCGGTGATGCCATACGGGTTGGTCTTGTTGAACTCGTCCAGCATCGCCTGGAGCATGTCCTGGTCTTTCTGTGGCCGGTTGTGCCAGTAGGTGACCGTCACGTTCTTGCCCTTCAGATCGATGGCATCCACCTCTTCGGCGGTTTTGGGTGGATTATTCACCTTTACTGCGGGCGCGGCCGGGGCCTTGGTCGGTTCGGCGGCCGGGGCCTTGGTCGGCTCAGGCGCCTTGGTTGCCGCCGGGGCGGCCGCCTTGGTCGGTTCGGCCGCCGGCGCCTTCGTGGGCTCGGGCGCTTTGGTCGGCTCGGCCTTGGCGACGGGCGCCTTGGTCGGTTCCGGCGCTTTGGTCGGCGTCGGCGCGGCGCACGACGTGACGCACACGGCCAAAGCGACCAGCAGACTCAGTAGCACGAACAACTTGCGGGATTTCATTCTGCCTCCTGTGATGAGTGTGATAGCACGGCTTCGCTCGTTGGCTTCATTTCTGCCCGTCCACATCCCACGGACAGGCTTTCCGTGTCGAATCCGAGTTGCAAACCAATCTCTGTGCGAGTTCCGGACTGCCTCCCCTCAGCCCTTCAGCCCGGTCGTCTGAATGCCTTCCGTGAAGTACTTCTGAGTGAAGAAGTAAAACACGATCACCGGAACCACCACCATCGATGAAAAGGCCATCATCAGCTGTATCTTGGTGCCGCCTTCTTGCACCAGGAACTGCTGCAGGCCAACCGCAAGGACCCGCATCTGCGGATCGCGAGTGACGAGCAGCGGCCACTTGAAGCTATCCCAGGCCCAGATGAAGTTGATGAGCGCCACGGAAACCAGCGCCGGCTTCGAGAGCGGCAGCACGATCCTCAACAGGAAGCGGACGTGACCGGAGCCGTCGATGAGCGCTGCATCGAAAAGATCCCTGGGAATCTGCATGAAGAACTGGCGCAGCAGGAAGATGCCAAACACGCTCGCCAGGAACGGGATGGTCAGCGCCAGGTAGGTGTTATACCAGGAGCCTGCGCCGAACGGGTTCTGGAACTGGTACATCATCACAGCCTTCGGCACAATCGTGAGGTCGGGCGGAATCATGATTGTGGCGAGGAGCAGCAGGAAGAGAAGGTTCTTGCCGGGCACATCCATCAGGGCGAAGGAATAGGCCGCGAGAATCGAGGTGATCATCACCCCTGCAACGATGACCAGGGAGATGAGAATGCTGTTCAGCGCATACCGGAAGAACAGGTACATGTTGGCCTGTTTGTCCCATCCGATCGCCTCGATCGCGTCCCTGTAGTTCTGCCATTGCAGCGGCTCGCTGCCGAAAGGGGGCCACGGCCAGAAGGTGCCCGTGATGACGCTGCCATACGTCTTCAGGGAGGTCGCCACCATGTGATAGAACGGAAAGACCGCGACAAACGCGCCCAAGACCAGGACAACGTAGATGCCCAACCGTGACCAGGGAATGCTGCGAGTGCGGATCACCGTGGGCTGCAGCGCACGCGTCGCCATCGCTCTTTTCTCCATCCTATGCGTAGACCACGGAACGGCTGGTGAAGCGATTCTGCAAGATCGTGATCACCAGGATCACCGAAAACAGGATGAACGAAAGCGCCGCGCTGTAGCCGTAGCGGTTGTACTGGTACATCTGCTGAAAGATGAAGATGCTTGCCGTGGTGGTGGCGTCCCCAGGTCCGCCCATCGTCATCACATAGATGTGGTTGAAGGCCTTGAAGGTGCCGATCACCGTGTAGAGCAACAGAAAGAAGGTGGTTGGGGACAGCAGCGGCACCGTGATGCGCCGGAAGAGCTGCCAGCCGCTGGCGCCATCGATCTTCGCCGCTTCATACAGCTCATTCGGGATGTTGCCGAGACCGGCGAGAAAAATCGTCGTGTCATAGCCGACAAACACCCACGTCGTGTAAAGGATGATCGCCAGCATGGCGACGCTCGGGCCCGCGAGCCATACGGGAACGGGGATGCTCAGCCCCTTGCCGATCACCTCGAAGATGCCGCGGGGCTCGATCAGCCAGCGAAGCTGCGGCAATCCCAACGCGCCCGCCACCTCGTTGATCAACCCTTTGTCAGGGCTGTAGAGGAAGGCCCACACCGAAGCCGAGGCGACGGTGGCGGTGATATACGGCATGAAGAAAAAGACGCGAAAGAGTCCTTTGCCACGGATCTGTTGAAAAAGCAGGTACGCCAGCAGGAGCGAGATCCCGAGCTGCAGCGGCACGGAGATGATGGAGTAGGTGGCGGTCACCATGAGCGAATGCCACATCTCGGGATCATTGAACGCCCTGGTGTAGTTGGCCAGGCCAATCTGCTGGGCGCAGCCCTTGACAGTCCAGTTACAGGTGCTGATGTAGGCGCCGTAGAACACGGGCCAGAACTCAAAAACCACCAGGATGGCGAATGCGGGAATCAGAAAGAGGTAACCTAGCCCGGCCTCACGAATCCTGCGGAGGCGACGCGGCGTGAAAAGGGACGCTGATTGAGCAGCGGACGCGGCTCGCAGAGTCATCAATATGGTCTCCTGGCGGTGGCTGCAACGCGCGCAGCTCGCCAATGCACGATCCTCAAGCTGTCAGGTTACTTCGGGAGGGATTATAGCAAAGGAGACATCGATGGTCAAGGTAAGGAGTCTTAATCTCATGGGTGAAACACCCCACTCAAAGATGGGAAAACTGCCCAATGGATTTGCCGGGTTGCGCATGATAGGCTGTCAGTAGGTGATTCCGCCGCTTGGGGGGCGATGCGCCTGGCCTGGAACGTGGACCTCCAGCGGCTGGTCGGGGAGGGTGTCATGGAGACGATCTCAGTGGCAATCGGTCTGTTGCTTCGTCTTGGTCTTCCGATTGTGTTCATGGGTTGGGTCAGCGCCCGTCTGCGGGCATGGGACCAAGAAAGGGGTGCATCATGTTGAACTTCACCGAAATCCTGGCGGTCGCGGGTCTCTTCGCGCTGCGAATCGGTGTCCCGCTGCTGCTGACGGCAGGGCTCGTCTATCTGCTCAAGCGTCTCGACCGCCGCTGGGAGGCGGAGGCTCGGGCGCAGCGCAGCCAGGCGGCGGAGCAACCGGCCGCTCAGCCGGCTGTTCAACCGCCAGCGCCCAGACCGGTGACCGTCGTTAAGGTGCCTGCACCGCAGAAGCAGCTTCCGTGGGTCCCGCCTCCAGGTGTGGGGCAGCGTCCTACGGTTCAGCCCGGCCTGATGGCTGGCCCTGCGCCGAAGGCATGCTGGGAGATCAAAGGGTGCAGCGTCGACCAGCGTGGGCAGTGCGCTGCGCCGCAGCGTCCCGATACGCCGTGCTGGCAGGCTCGATTCGATGCTGAGGGAGCGATTCCGGAGGGCTGCGTCGAATGCGAGTTGTTCCAGAGCTATCCTAAGATGTGACGTAGATGTGACGTGACGCGCAATGCGTGATGCGTGATCGCTGGCCGGCATCGAGGCGCCACGCGCTGCGCCTCTAGCGCGCTCCATCAAAGGGGATTTCGTCGATGAAACAGATACCTGCGTGCTTCCCACGTCGCTGGCGCGGTTGGCTGATCATCTTGCTGCCGCTCCTGATCGCCTGTTCGGTACTGCTCCTGACCGAAACCACTCAGGCGGCGCCGGCTCTGATTCAGACCGCGACGCTCTCCGGCGAACTGCTCTTCCAGCAGTCGCAGCCGACGTGCCGGACCTGCCATCCCGAGGAGTACGCGGATTGGCAGAACACTGTTCATGCCAAAGCCGCGCTGGATCCGGCATTCAAGGAGCAGTTCGCCAAGAGCCACAACCAGGGCGATTGTCTGAAATGCCACACCACGGGCTTCGACACCAGCAGTGGCAAGTTTGCCTGGGAAGGGGTCACCTGCGAAGCGTGTCATGGGTCGTACAAGCGGGGCCATCCCGCGGCAGAGACCATGCAGCTGCCGATGGAGTCGGGCGCATGCCGAGTGTGTCATGAAGCCGCCTTCCAGGAGTGGGAAAAGAGCGCACATGCGGCGCAGAAGATCGAATGTTTCGATTGCCACCGCTCGCACACCCAGGGCCTGCGCACCGGCAGCGCGGACACGCTGTGTGCGGCGTGCCACAACAACCAACAGACCCAGCTCAAGCATTCGATCCATGGCATCGGCGGGGTCGACTGCGGGAACTGCCACATGGCGATGGGTCAGAAGAACACGGCTGGCCAGACCTCGACTGCGGGCGCGAAGATCGAAGCCAGGAGTCACAGCTTCAGCGTGCCCGCCGATGTGTGCAACCGCTGCCATAGCGACACCATCCATCCCACCGGACAGGTGGCTGCCGCTAGCCGGTCCGCGGCTGAGCTGAGATCTGCCGGCGCCGCGGCCCCGGCCATGACCGAAGCTGCCTGCAGGGCAGAGCTGGAGGATCGAATCAGCGGGTTGCAGAACCGTCTGAACGCGCTGCGCGATACGGCGGTGGTCAGCATGGGGCTGGCGTTGGCCTTCGGCGGATTCTGTGGTTTGTTGCTCGGTGTCGCAGGGATGACGCTGTGGCAGAGGAGCCGAGCCAGATGAGCGCCACCTCGCCTCTCATGAAGAGCCTGTCTCGTCGCCAGTTCTTCAGGCTGTCCGCCGCGACGGTGGGGGCATCGGCGGTCGCCGGCATCGCCCGTCCGGCCACTGCGTCCTCCGGAGTCAATCCTGCGAGCGTGCCCGCGATGCTGATCGATGTCAGCCGCTGCGTGGGATGCGGCAACTGCCAACGGTCGTGCAACCAGGTCAACGGGTTGCATCCCACGACGGAGCAGGTCGGGACCCTGAGCAGTCAAAGCTATACTGTCGTGCAGCGCTACAACCTGGACGATGGTCGAGTCCGCTTCGTGAAGCGCCAATGCATGCACTGCACGGACGCAGCGTGCGCATCGGCATGCCCGGTTTCGGCGCTGCATCAGAGCGAGCAAGGGCCGATCGCGTATCGGCCCGATCGCTGCCTGGGCTGTCGCTACTGCATGGTGAGCTGCCCCTTCGATATGCCGCGCTTCGACTGGAGCGATGGCATCACCCCGGAAATCCGCAAGTGTATGTTCTGCATCGAGCGCCAGCAGAGCGGCAAGCCGCCCGCGTGCGCAGAGAACTGCCCATCCGGCGCCCTGAAGCTCGGGACACGCGGGGAGCTGCTTAAGGAAGCGCATGCCCGCATCGAAGCGCATCCCGGTTTCTATGTTGATCATGTCTATGGCGAGCATGAGGCCGGTGGCACAGCGATGCTGTACATCTCCGACGTGCCGTTCTCACTGCTCGGTTTTCGCACCGATGTTTCGTCCCGGCCCATCCCAGCCTATACCTGGGACGTCATGTCGAAGCTGCCGTGGGTGGTGGGCGGCCTGGCCGCGGTGCTCACCGGCGCATCGATCGTGACGCGACGGCGAAATGGCTACCATGACGACACACCGCCGTGGGAGCGCGCGACGAAGACGGAGGGGGAAAAGTGAGCTTGAGACGAGAGATAGCGAGAGGGGATAGCGATGTCGAGTTGACGGCAGCTTCGGCCGCGCGTCGCCGGACTCCATTCTCTCCTCTCTGGTCTCCGGCCTTCGATCTTGCACCAGGGGGTTGCTGATATGCTACAAGATATCCTGATGCTCGCTGCGCTCTTCATCCTGCGGATCGGCCTGCCGCTGCTGCTGCTGACCGGCATCGGCTACGGGCTGCTGCAGCGGTTCTACGGCGTCAAGCTCGACTTCTCGCCGAAGTTCGTCACCGGGGTCGGCCTGGTGCTGGCCCTGTGGGCGCTGGCGGCGATCGTGCTGATTCTCCGCTTTGTCGGCGGTTTGGGCCAGGCCACGAGCCTGAGCGACCGATTCCCGCTCGGCCTATGGATCGGCTTTGACGTGATGGCCGGCGCCATGCTGGGCGGCGGCGCGTTCGTCCTGGCCGGGCTGGTATACGTCTTCGGGATCGAGCGCTACCGGCCCATCCTGCGCTCGACCATCCTGACGGCGTTCTTGGGCTACTCGCTGCTCATCGTCGCGCTGCTGATCGACGTGGGCCGGCCGCAAAACATCCTGCTCGCGCGGCCGGTGTACTTCATCAACATCCACTCTGTCTTGTGGGAAGTGGCGATGTGCGTGCTGTGTTACACCACGGTGCTGGCGCTTGAGTTTGCGCCGGCGGTGTTCGAGCGGCTGCGCTGGCGCCGCGCCTGGCAGATCACGCACAAGATCACGCTGCCGCTGGTCATCATCGGCATCCTGCTCTCGACCATGCACCAGTCCTCCCTCGGCTCGCTGTGGCTGATCGCGCCGGGCAAGCTGCACCCCCTGTGGTACACCCCCTGGCTGCCGGTCTTCTTCTGGATCTCGGCGATTGCCGTCGGGCTGGCCATGGTCACCGTCGAATCGAACCTGAGCGCGCGCGCGTTCAAGCGCGGCCTGGAGCAGGATCTGCTGGCGAGCCTGGCGAAGGCCTGCGGCGCGCTGCTGGCGCTCTACACCATCGCCAAGATCGCGGATGTGGTTCTGCGCGGGGAGGCCGCCCGGCTGACCGCGCCGGCGCCGGAGACCGGTCTCTTCTGGATCGAGCTGGGATTGTGCGCTATGCTCCCCGCGATCCTGCTGTCGCAGCCGTCGATCCGTGCGCGCAGCAGGGCGTTGTTCGCGATCGCCGCGCTGGTGGTGTGCGGCGGCATCCTGAACCGGCTCAACGTCAGCATTTTCGGCTTGCTGAACTACACCGGGCCCGTCTACTTTCCTTCGTGGATGGAGATCGTGCTGACCGCGGCGATGTTCACGTTCGGCGCTGCGGTCTTCGTCGTGCTGGCGAAGCTGCTGCCGGTCTTTCCGGCCGAAGCAGAGGTTGAGCTAACACCTGTGCCGGCCGAGAGCTGACGCGCCCCGGCCGGCTTCGTCTGCCTACGGTGCGAGCATCGGCGCGCCGGCGCGTCTTCTCGCACCGCAGGCGACACTTCGAGACGTGTCGCCGTACAGCCTGCCCGTCCCCCTCGACGGTCTCAACGAGGCGCCGACCTGGCGTGCTTCGGCGGTGCGCGATGACGTCAGCGTTTCAGCGTGGCGGTCAATGTGATCTCGGGCACCGCGGCCAGCGCCTTCGACACCGGGCAGTTCGCCTTCGCCTGGGCGGCCAGTTCCTGGAAGATGGCATCCTCCACCCCCGGCGCCTCCGCCTCGCACACCAGCTCGATCTTGCTGATCGTAGGACCGGCGGTCAGATGCACCGTCGCCGTAGTGTGGATGCGGGCCGGCGTGAAGCCCTTGTTCGAAAGCAGTGCGGACAGGAACATCGAGTAGCAGCCGGCATGCGCCGCGCCGATCAGTTCCTCGGGATTGGTGCCCTTTGCTTCCTCGAAGCGAGACGCAAAGGTGTAGGGGCCCTCGAAGGTCCCGCTGCCCAGCTTCATGGCGCCGCTGCCCTCGCGCAGCGTGCCCTTCCAGGTCGCCTCAGAGTTCCGAATTGCCATGAGAGTCCTCCTTAGGTGATGCGGTTCACAGGGATAGGTTGGCTCCGGCGGAAACGTGCCGCCGATGGCGCTGACGCCTGCCACCCCTATCCTGCCTGAGAAGCGGCTGTCGATCAGTAACGGCGCATTCAATACGCGCGTTTTTTCGCAACGCACGTCACGAGGACGAGACTCGCTGGTCATCGCTTGGACATTCCCGCCGGCAAGAGTACAATGAATTCGAGCGGGCGTCTCGCCCGGTTTTCTGCCGCATGGAGCATGATGCGACCAAGTCAGGACATCCACCTCAAGAGCCTCTATTTTGCTATCTGGGCAGCGATCGGCGGATTCTGGCCGTTTATCTACGTCTACTACCGCAGCGACATCGGCCTCACGGGCACGCAGATTGGCGCAAGTGTGATGGTCTCTTCGCTCATGGGCACGCTGAGCGCCACCGCCTGGGGCATGCTGAACGATCGCCTGGGCCGCACGCGGCTCCTCTTGTCGATTCAGTCGCTGGGGTTGATCGTCGTCTGTCTGATTCTCAGTCAGATTCGCAGCTTCGGGGGCATCCTGATCGCCGCCGGGTTGTTCAGCGTCTTCTCCAGCCCGATCATGCCTCTGCTCGACAGCACGACGCTCAGCATCCTGGGCGCACGCCGCGACCAGTACGGCGTCTACCGGGCCTGGGGCACGATCGGCTTCGTGATCACCTGCACAGTCATCGGTTTCGTGATCGAGCGCACCGGGATGGGGCTGATCTTCCCTGTCTACGCTGCCGGGGTCTTTGTCTTTTGGTTGCTGGCGCTCCGCCTGCCGAACCGACCGGTCGTCCGCGGTCCGTCGCGGCTCGCCGGCCTCAAACAGATGGTGCGGCGACCCGCCTGGCTGATCTTCGCCATCAGCGTCTTCATCCTCTGGTTTTCGGTCATGGGCGCATTCGCGTTCCTGGGGATCGTCGTTATCGAGATGGGCGGCACGCAGCGCATGGTCGGCCTGGCCGCCACCCTTGCGGCGCTCACCGAGATCCCGATGTTTCACTACGGCGCGCCCCTGCTGCGGCGCTTCGGCCCGGCCCGGCTGCTGATCGCGGCGATGAGCGTCTACGCGTTTCGCCTCTTGCTCTATGCCGTAATGCCGTCGGTGACCTGGGTGTTGGGACTGGCGCTGCTCCAGGGTCTCTCTTACGGTCTCTTCCTGGTCGCAGCGGTTGCCTACGTCAACGATCTGGCGCCGGACGAGCTGAAATCGACCGCGCAGGGGCTGATGGTCTCGGTGTTGAGCCTCGCGAATCTCACCGCCGGGCTGGCCGGAGGCTGGCTGCTGGACCGCAGCGGCCGGCAAGGTCTCTTCTTCACGATGATGGCCACGAGTCTTCTGGCACTCGGGATCTTCGCATTGGGGTGGGCCAGCGGCCGTCGCCAGGCGCGGGCGACGGCGGTGCAGGTCAAAGGGTCGTAGGTCGCTCCAGCTTCCTCCCGGGTCAACCTCCGGCCTGTTTCGACCGGATGTTCTGTTTCAGCCGCCAAAACCTCAAAACTGGGCATTGCCAGCAGACTGCCAAAGGTGTATACTTGGCAGTGGAGACGAAGCACGCGCCACGATGGCCGTGCAACGCTCCAGTATGAGGAATCCCATGAAGCAAGCGGTCTTTCTGGCCCGTTTTCGACGCCGATGGGCGCTCGCGGCCCATCGGATGCCCCTGCTTCTCAGCGCGATCTTCGCGCTGATCCTGGTCCTGGCGCTCGCCGGCTGCATCTCGTTCGAGTGGCAGGTCGGCGCCGCCGGTGATGCGACCTCGACGCCTCCGGGCCCGGCGCAAGCCGGCGCGACCGGCACAGCCACCGCGCCGGCCCCGCTTCCTGGGCCGTCGTTCAGCATCACCCCGCAGCTCGGTACGCTCGGCACGGTGGTCACGGCGACCGGCGCCGGTTGGCTGGCGGGCGAAGCGATCGACCTGAACGTGTTTGATCCGCGCACGCCGGACCTGCCCTTTGCCACGTATCCGCTGACTGCGGCCGACGACACCGGCCGCTTCACTGTCACCCTCGCCATCCCGGACGATGCGTCTTGGGCTGATCTGGCGGCCGTGTTGCTGTCGGCCAGCGCCAGCCTCACTCCGTCCCGGACGTCGCCGCCTGCGCCCTTCGTGTTCATCGGTGCGCCGGCCGCGCCGACTGCGACCATGACCCCCACCGCGACCGCGACGGACACTGCAACCGCGACGAGCTCTCCGACCAGCGCACCGACCGCGACGCCGGCTCCGACGCGCGGCTGCGCCTTTGCCATCGTGACGACCGCCGGCCTCAACATGCGTTCGGGCCCGGGCATGGAATACCTGGTGGTCGGCGGCCTGGCCTGGGGCGAGTCAGTAACCGTGCTCGGCCAGAGCAGCGGGGGCGCCTGGCTCTTCGTGCGCGCCAGCGACGGCGCGCAGGGCTGGATCGCGCGCTCGCTGACCGACTTCGGCTTTGACTGCGTCGTGGTGATCATCCCTGCGCCGCCGCCCCCGCCGCCCACGCCGACCCCCCAACCGCCTCCCCCGCCGAGCCCGCCCTTCCAGGCCTGGTTGGGCGAGTACTACGCCAATCCCGGCCTGCACGCGCCGCCGGTATTCGTGCGCATCGATCCGGTGATCGCTTTCGATTGGGGCTACGGCTCGCCAGGGCCGGGCATGCCCTCACAGCACTATTCGGTCGGCTGGACCGGCATCTGGTCGTTCGCGGCAGGCGCGTACCGCTTTCGCGCCGTAGTCGATGACGGGGTCCAGGTCTATGTCGATGGCGTGCTGGTGATCAACGCCTGGGACACCGGCAATCAGCGCGAGGTGGTCGGCGATATCTGGCTGCCCGCAGGCCAGCACACCATCGTGGTCTACTACTTCCAGGCCACCGGGGTCGCCACGGTTCGGGTGTGGTGGGAGCAGTGGCAACCCCCCGCGCCGACGCCGGCGAGCTTCCCGGATTGGCGGGGCGAGTATTTCGCAAACCAA
>CAYRFV010000099.1:13724-17009 GCA_964423545.1 uncultured Anaerolineales bacterium
CCAAAGCCTGAGCGGCAGTCCGGCCTTTGTGCGCAACGATGCGGCGATCAACTTCAACTGGGGCGTGGGTGGTCCGGGAGGCGGAGTGCCGGGAGAGCATTTCTCCGTCCGATGGAGCCGTTCGATTGATTTCAGCCCGGCTCTCTACCAGTTCAACGCGCGTTCCGATGACGGGGTCCGGGTCTGGGTGGACGGCAATCTGATCATCGATCAGTGGCACGATGCGCCGGGCAATGTCGTGTATACGGCGCAGGTGTGGCTCAGCGGCTCGCGTTCGCTCGTGGTTGAGTACTATCAGAACCTGGGTGGCGCGCTGATCGACTTCTGGTGGTATGCCGTCCCGCTGCCGACGAGCACCCCGACGCCGCCGCCGACGGCGACCCCGACGGCGACGGCGACGCCCACGGCGACGGCGACGCCCACGGCGACCGCAACTCGGACAGCGACACTGACCGCCACGGAGACGGCGACCGGCTCGCCGACGGCAACGCGCACGCCGACCGCGACGGCCACCGGCACGCAGCCGGCCACGGCGACCGGCTCGCCCACGGCAACGCGCACGCCGACCGCGACAGTCACCGGCACGCAGTCGGCCACGCCGACCCGCACTGCGACCGCCACCGGCGCAGTCACTTCGACTCCGACCGGCACCGCGACGACGACTGCGACCCCTGTTGTGCTGCAGATTCCCGTGGCCCCCGAGGGCCGCCGGCCAACCTCAGACCCGACGCGGCGGCCGCCGGCCACCGCAACGCTCGCCTTCACTGCGCCGCCGACCGCTGCACCCATGCCGACTGCGGCGCGTCCCACCGCGACGCCGATCATCTTGCGGTTGGCGACTGCCACGGCCACTCCGGGCGTTCGCGTCATCGCCACCGTCCCAAGAGCGCCCAGCCGGGTCGTCGCAACCGTAGTGAAACCGCTGCCGCTGCCACTGCCGCTGCCCACCCTGGGACTGCCCACGAGCCGGCCATCGCCGACGCTGCCGGCAGCCATTGAGCCGATCCGGCGCACGCCTCCGGCGGCCACCGCATCGCTCCCCGCACCCACCCGCGCGCCGGTTTTCCGCTCAGTTCCCGTGCTCCCGGAGGCGACCGGCCGGGCTGTGGCGACCGCGGCGAAGCCGTTGCCACTGCCGCTGCCGACGCTGCGACTGCCCCCGAATCCGCCGTCCCCCACCCCGGCTGCCGCTGTGGAGCCGGTCAGGGGCACGCGTCCCGTCGTGCTCACGCTGCTGCCCATGCCCACCGAGACGCTGACGGTCACACCGACCCTGCCGGTCGACGCCGCGAGGTTGGGCGAGCTGCCCGTCGGCAGCGGGCGCCAGCCCGGCAAAGTCGGACAGGGCCTGTCGGCAGCGCTGCTGCGCGCGCAGCAGGAGCTGCAGCGCCTCCTCGGCGGCCGACTGCCAAGGTAAGCGGCTCGGGCAGGGGAAATGGAGGCGAAGTCGGGATTGCCCCGGCTCCGCCCTCTGTGGTGTACAACGCTGCAAGGCGCGCCCTGCCCGGCCTTTCGGAGCTTGCCTACCGGGCCAGGCAGGGCTTTTCGATATTCGGCCGTCTCGCCCGTTTACACAGGTGACATGGGCCGGGAGCAGGTCGGATCGTCTTCTCCTTGGGGCATCGACCGCCGATCCATGAATCGGCAGCTGTTTCCAGCCCCGGATCGGCCAAGGCGTGGCGCAACAACACCGAAAACCCCTGTTGTTGTTCCTGTTCCTCGGATTGTTCCTGTTGCGGTAGGCGCAGCGCGCCTTCGACCTGTCCCCACAGAACGATGGCTTACGCCATCGTAGCTGCCGTATCGGTAGCGCCGCGACTTTGCCGCGATCTGATCCAGCCTCCCAACAGCTTGCCTACCTCGGCAGCCAGACGTGAACCGTGCTCGTACTGGTTGACCGAAAGCAGCTTCAGATCGCGACACAGCCGCAAGTAGGTGCGCAAGCGAATGAGGCCTCTGTCTGCTTTCGCCAGCGCTGGCAGTGGATCTTCCGTCGTGCCGGCCTCCACCAGCCACTCATGGATGCGAAACAGCTCGGCCTGCACCTGGCGAGCCAGGACACCTCGCTGGCTCTTGGGAAATGCCAGTGTGCATGGAAGCAGCCAGGCCATCAGGTCGTAGTGTTTCAGGAAGATGGGAGATTGCTTCATGGTCATCGGATTACCACTTTGCGCAACAGCCGTCGGCGCAGGCTCCAGGTGTCACCATGCGCGGCGTGGGCGATCCAGCCATGGACTGAGGCGCCAAGCTGCGCTATATCGATTTCCCCCCGTTCATATCGCTGCAGCAAGGGTCTGACGCGGCGCTGGAAGCGCACGCCGTTCGTCCGTTGCAGCCTTCGATGGTCCGGGAAGACCTGGAAGCCCAGGTAGGGAATGCCATTGGCGACCGGGTGGATGCTTGTCTTGTCGGGATGGATCTTGAGCCGCAGCCTCACCAGGAATCGCTCGATCTCGTGTCGCCAGGCGTGCAGGATGGGCTTGTCGTCGGCAAACAGCAGCAGGTCGTCGCAGTAGCGCACATAGGCCGGGCAGCGCAGCGTCTGCTTGACAAACTGATCGAGCTCGTTGAGATAGACGTTCGCCCAGAATTGGCTTGTCTGGTTGCCGATCGGCAGGCCGCGCGGCCGGGTTGCAGCCAGCAGGTCATCGCCCGGAAACCATTGCGGTTCGTAGTTTGCTGAGTGGATGCCGGCGCCGCTGTCCAGGATACGATCTATCAGCGCCATGGTAGGCGCGTCCGCGATGTGATGGGCCAGCAGGCCATGTAGGATGGCCAGATCCACCGACGGGAAGAACTGCACGATATCGGCCTGGAGCACGTACGGATGGCGTCGCGCGAAATAGGTGCAGCGGTCGAGCGCGGCATGCGTCCCTTTGCCGGCGCGACATGCGTAGGAATCGTGGATGAAGCGCGCCTCCCAGATCGGCTCAATCACGTTGCACAGGGCGTGATGCACCACGCGATCGCGAAACGGCGCCGCACTGATCCGCCTGGGCTTGCCTTCGTATAAGGTGAAGTGGCGATATCCGCCCGGCCGGTACTCGCCTGTACGCAGATCCTCTTGCAGCGACAACAGCTCCAGGTCCAGGTTCCCTTCGAACGCGGCCACATTGGCCCGATGGCGTTTGCCGCGCCGAGCTTTATGGAAGGCCAACTCCAGGTTCTCGAACGCGCAGATGCGCGGAAAGAGATTCTTGAAGGTTTTCATGTTCAGTCGCGCGTGTGGGGGGGGGGGGGGGGGCCGCCCCCCCCCCCCCCCCCCCCCACCCAAAAAAAAAACAA
>CAYRFV010000099.1:17019-17690 GCA_964423545.1 uncultured Anaerolineales bacterium
GCGCGTAAATTTATTATTGAAGGTTTTATTGTCCCCTGGGGGGTGTGGGGGGCTACGCCCCCCACACCCCCCAGAAAGACAGCAGCCGGAATCCAGCACTTCAGAAACTCAGGACCCAGAACCGGACGAAGGAGAAGACGTGGCGCAACAACACCGAAAACCCCTGAGGTTGAGCCTGCCCCTCGGATTGACCCTGATGCGGTAGGCGCAGCGCGCCAAATTCCGGTCAGTATACCATGAGCCGCCGCGCACGACACGCGCCACAGCGTCCCCTCCTCCCAGCTCCTCGCGCCCGTCGTCAGGATCGTAGGGATACGACTTATAGGCCGATTGGCACCATTCGAAAACGTTCCCGGCCATGTCGGTCGCGCCGCAGGCGCTGTCGCCTCGCGGTGAGTACGTGGCCGCCGGCGTCGTCTTGCCCGGGCCGCGTTCCCGGGTGTTGCAGCGCTCGGGATCCCATTCGTTCCCCCACGGATAGCGCCGCTTCCTTGCCTGGTTCTCCGCTTCCCCGCCTCCCTGCCCCTCTGTCCAGCTTGCCGCTTTCTCCCATTCCGCCTCGCTGGGCAGTCGCTTGCCGGCCCAGCGCGCGTAGGCCAGCGCTTCGTACCAGCTCACACCAACCACCGGCTGCTGGTCACCATTCCACCGGGGATCGGCCCAGTACAACG
>CAYRFV010000100.1:0-17679 GCA_964423545.1 uncultured Anaerolineales bacterium
CGTATTGAGACGTGGGGAGCGCTAATGAACGCGGATCGGGTCGGCCATCCGCTCTCGTCCGCGCCGGTCAGCGCGCCATCCCCGTCGGCGCCAGCCCGGCAGACGCCTGCCGGACCGCTATGGGCAGCATTCTATCATGAGGTGAAGATGCGAACAAAGCAGGCGCTGAGGGCGGAACGGGCGACAGGCCGACGCGACAGATGACCGGGGAGCCGGGCGGCCCGCCGGTCATCTGAGCGCAGCGTTCTACTCCACGACGACGATATCGACGGCCCCGCGGCCGAAGGTTTCCGGCGCGTACATCTCCTCCGCCTTGGCCGGCGGGGCGACGAACGTGCCGGGCGTCGTGGCGCGGGCGACGTAGGTGTAGGTGTGGACCCCGTCCCACAGCAGCGACGCGAAGGCCTCGGTGCGCTCATCGCGCAGGTTCTGGTGTTCGTACCAGGTGCGCCACCACCACCAGTAGCGGTTGCTCCCCGTCTGGCGGCTGGGGTCCTGCGGGATGCTGCCGGTGACGGCCAGCGCCGGGTTGAGCGCCTCCAACCCGGCGGGGAGCGGGTCGACCAGGGCGACATGATAACGTCGTGCCGGGGCCACCAGGGTCAGCCGCACCCGCACGCGCGCACCCGACTTGATGTGCCAAACGCCCTGGCTGTCGCGCCGCACGTCATCCGGGTGATCCACTGCCTCGTAAACGCGCTCGACCGTGAAACCTGCCTCGTAGGGAGGCAGCCTCAGATCGGTCGGCGCATAGCGCAGCCCCAGGCGATAGTAGAGGCGACCAGCCCCTTCCTTGCTCAGGATGAGGTTCTGCGGGCCGGATCTGGCCGCGAGATAGCTCATCGGCACGTCGATCTGGCGGTACTCGGTCGTCCGGCCACGGAAGGTCGCATCTCCTGCGTAGCCGTCACCCAGCCACACCCGCGCCACGAAGTCGGGCGTCTGCGCCTCGTAAGTGCTGAAGTAGCGGTCGAGGGCCAGCAGGATGAACGCGTTCTCCTGCGTGTTGGCCCAGCGCCCGGCCTAGCGGTGCGCCATGAGCCCTTTCACGATCTTGGGGATAAGGTCGCTCTGCGGCTGGTCGCCGATCAGCGCATCGAGCAGGATGCCATCAGCACGGCGATCGGAATGGAGCAGCAGGTAGTTGCTGTCGCCGTAGGAAGTGACGAAATGCGCGGCTCCGGCGGTCTCGGACACTCGATTGTTCAGATGCCGGCGAATCGTCTCCATCTCGATCTGCGAGTTCGGATCATCGCTGAGGGTCGGCATGATCCACCCCAACGCTTCGAGCGGCATCTTGTCTGCACCGCCCGCCTCCTTGATCAGGTTTCGCGCCCGGGCCGGATCCGCATCGCCGAGCAGCTTGCGGATATACAGCGCATAGGAGATGAGCGCGCGGCGAGCCTCCTGTCCGTAAAAGCCCGGGATGCGCCGCTCGATGTCACGCAGATAGGCTTGTGCTTTCTGCAGCGTATCGGCCGGAACGGCGTAACCCTTCTGCTTGGCGCGTGCGAGCGCGTGGGATGCGTGGAGGCTGTGGTAGGGCCACGATTCCTCTCCCCTGCGCCAGATCGGCCAGCCGCCGTCGTCGTTCTGCATCCCCTTCAGCCGCTCGATGTCGCGGGCCATCGCCGCCTCGATCTCCCTGGGGGCAGGCATGCCCTCGGCCCTGAATGCGGTCAACACGTCGCGCAGGGCCGCTACGGAGAGCACGCGAGACGCGACCTGCTCGGAACACTCGAACGGATACGCCTGCAAGTAGAGAAACGCATCGGTGAGCGCCTGCAGCGCCGTCGAGGAGAGGGTGATCTCCAGACCCCCGAACTGCGTGAAGACGTTGCTCGGCGCGATCACCGGCTGGGCAACGGCGCCCAGGTCGACAACGCCGTAGACCGCAAACGCCTCGGTCGTCGCGGGCGTCCACACCGGCAGCTCGAACTGGGCGGCATCGGCCCACTTGCCGGAGATCGCCCCCACCTGAAAGCGCGCCGTGCCTGCGCTGACCGTCGTTGCCGGGAAGCGCACCTCGACGCGGTCGTTGGCCGGCACCGTCACGCGCTTGCCCACCGATGGAGCAGACGCTGGCTGCGCAGCCGAACCGCCTGACCCGTTGGCGAGGTCGATATTCGTGCCGCGCACGACGACATCCACCGTCATCGCCGCGTCGGTCTGGTTCTGGAGCACGACCGGCAGCTCGAATCTGTCGCCGAAGTTGAGGAAGCGTGGCGGCGACGGACGCACCATGAGCGGCAGGCGAGCGGTGATGGATGACTCGCCCTTGCCGAACTGCTTGCCGTCTGCTACGGCCACCACCATGATGCGATAGCGGGTCAGGTTATCCGGAACCTTCACCTCAACCTGAGCCTTACCCTGCGCATCGGTGCTGACGGCCGGCGCAAAGAGCGCCAGCGGGTTGAAGTCGGTGCGGACGGCGATGGGCGCCTGGGTCGCGGCCTGGTCGGCTGCGCCGCCGAGCGCCTTGGCGGCAGATGGCTGGGTCGCGGCCGGCGCCGGCGCTGCCATGGGCACCACCGCGCGCGCGCCATCCTGCATCATCGCCGCTTCCGGCTGGGCTTGCTCGGCCAGTTGGCTCAGATCCTCCGGATTCATGAGCACGATGCTGGCGCGGGTATGATGATCGCTCGCGCCTCCGTTCCGCTGGCTATAAAAGACCGCGAGCGGGTCGGCCAACTGGTATCCTGTCAGCGCCAGGACCGACTCATCCACGACCGCAACAGCCAGCTCGGCGCCTGCGACGGGCTGGCCTTTGGCGTCCCGCACGGTCACATCCACCGTTGTCTTGCCGCCCGGCTCCAGCTTCACGTCGCGCGGCTTCACATCGAGCTTGAGCGTCCGCGCCAGCGGCGGGATCGACAGGTTCAGCTCGCCTTTGGCGTATGCGGGACGCTTAGGCAACCCCGGACCGGGATTGCCCTGGTCATCGGTACGCGACGCCGCACCGACCAGATCCACCTGAACGTGCAGGTTGGGGATGAAGGCTTCTTTGATCGGCACCTTAAGGATGTAGGTCGGGCCCGACATGGCGAATCGCTGGTTCTCGACGATGCCTGAGCGCCGCAGCGTCACCGTACCCTCGGCGGGGAAGAACGGCGACTGCACCAGGATCTCCGCCGTATCGCCGGGCTGATACTCCTTCTTGTCCGGAATGAGCGTGGCCTCTTCTTGCTCGACCTGGCGCGCAGGCGGCCGTTGGCCGCCGCTGACCCAACGCGTGAATTCACTGCGATTGGCACGGCCTTGATCATCGGCGACCTGGGCGGTGATCTTGTACTGTCCGCCCTCCGGAGTCTCAAAAGTACAGCGCACCGGCTCCTTTGCCGACGTCACCGTGCACGGCTGCGGCGTGGTCTCGACCTCCTGCCATCTGCCATCCCTGACCTGCCAGTCGAGCCGAGTGGCGCGCAACTTGATCTCCTTGCCGGCCACCGGCTTGCCGTCCAGATCGGTCACGATCGCCTCGATCTTGAGCGGCTGCCCGCGTTCGATGAACATCCGCTCGCTGCGCAGGCCAACATAGAGGCTCGCAGGGTGGACCAGCAAAGTCGCCGACGAGTTCCACGCCTGGCGGTTGACATCCATCACGCTGGCTTCCGTCGTGTAGACTGTCGGCAGCGGCGGATCGACCGGCTCGAAGTCCAGCTTCAGGTGATGGACGCCGGCCGCATCGGTCTTGCCGACATAGGTTTCCACGTTGGCTCCGCCCGCACCCGCCACACCGGGCCGGCCCGGTGCAAGTGCGACCGCCGAGCGCATAGGCATCGGGTCCCGCCACCACGGAATCCATACCCCGAAGACAAAATCCTCCCAACCCGGAGGAGTGTATTGCCCCTGGCGCCACGATACCCGCCAGGTCACGTCGGCATTCGGCAAACCACCGCCCGCATAGTAGCTGGCCGCCACCGAGACGGTTGCATCCGCGTTGACGAAGAACGGACCCTGCGACGCAGTGGCCTTCACCTCGAACTCCGGCCGCCGGAACTCCTGGACCTGGAACGCATGGGCGTAGGAGCGCTGCGTGATGTCGCTTGGCCCGTCGGAGGTCAGCTCCAACGTCGTATTGCCGAGATTGATCGTTTCGGGCAGCTTGAGAGCCAGGTTGAAGCCGCCAAGCGCGTTCACCGCTGCGCTGCCCTTGAGGATTTCGTTGCCGCGTGCATCGCGCAGGCGATAGCTCACCTGCTTGACCACCCCGCCCGGCAGTCCCACATCGCCAGTCTTCCCGCCGCCGATGCGCCGCAGCCAGCCCTTGACATGAACCTCCTCACCGGGGCGATACATCTTGCGATCATCGAAGACGTACCAGCGCAGGGTGTCCGGAAGCGGACGTCGCTGCCAGCCGCCTTCGCTGTAGTAGCCGAGATTCTGAGGCAGGATAGCCAGATCGCTGCCCTTGCGCGCGACCAGCAGGTTCGCGGCGCTGCCCGCAGGCAGCGGCAGAGTCGCCACGCCTGCATCGTCGGAAGCCGCCTCACCGCCGGCGGGTTGCAGACTCAACCGAACGCCGTTGAGCGGCGCGCCGCTGGCCAGATCGTTGGCCCAGGCGACCATTGACTCGCCGTCAGCGAAGGCATCGAGGCCGATGCGCGTGGACTGGATCCAGGCGCGGGCGGTGGGAGGTCGCTGCCCGCGCTGCAAGAGCCCGGCGAGGCCGGGAGTATCCGGCTCGACGACCACGATGATATGGCCCAAGCCGCCCTGCAGCGCCGGCGACAGGTCGATTCGGGTCTCGATCAGTTCATCCGGCTTGGACTTGACCGCAACGGTCGTGTTCAGCACCTGGCGGCCGGGGAGCGGCGGCGGATTCTGCTGACGGTAATATTCGCGCTGGTACGTCAGCCATGCGCGCCAGTCGTCAGCCGTCACGGCGTTGGCTCGCACCTTCAGGCGGTCGTAGTTGATCGTGTAGACGGAATAGGTGGGCTTGCCGGACGGATCGAGCACGATGAAGCTGCCGCCGGGCGCGGCCAACGACGGCTGCGCTGAACCGACGCTGAACGTGCGCGTCTCATCGGCTGCCATGTTCTGACCGAACTCGTCACGGATCGCTTTGCTGATCGTGACTTTGTAGGTCGTGCGACCCGCCGTGCGCCCCGTCATCTGGATCGTGTTCCCGATGGCCTGGATCTTCACGCCGGCGATCTCGGGCTGAATCTTAACCAACGACGCATCGAAGGTGTCCGCATCCAGTGGGTTGCTGAAAGTGATGCTCCACGGCATCAGCGGCCGGCATTCATCGCCCCAACCGCAGCGCGCCTCGGTCACCCGCAGCGGACCAAAAGTGCGGAAACCGAAGCTCTGCGCCTTGTCGGTCTTGAGGGGGCCTTCGCTCGACGGCGTGCCCGGACCGATCGTGACAGTCACATCGGCGTCATACGGCAACGGCTCGGTTGTTCTGAACGCCAACCAGCGGCCTTCCTGGGCCGCCTCCGCCATCCGGCCGACGGTCCTGTCCGCTTTGATCTCGTCCGCCGTGGCCAGACGCACCGTTGCCAGCCGGCCGCTCGCGCCCACCTTCATCGTCGACAGCACAGCAGTCGGGTCGATCTGCTGATCGAATGCGACGAACATCAACACATCACGGCGCACCGGGCCGGCATTCGGGTGGGAAGCCTGCACAGTGGGCGGCGGCGTGGTGAAGGTCCACGTCAAGGCCCTGGCAAGCGTCCCGCCCGTGGCCGACTTCGTGCCGGCTGGGATCTCCACCGTGTATCGCGTCGCCATCGGAAATCGGCCGGTCGGCTCGAACATCAGCGTCTTCGTGCCGACCCAACGCCACTTTCCGGCCGGCTGCGGCGAGAGCTTGACCGGCACGGCTTCCTTGGCCAGGTCTTGCAGGCTGGTGAGCGCCACCATCGGCTGGTTGAAGGTCACGCTCAAGTACGGCGCGAGCGGAACATCCCCCTCCGGCTGGAAGCGGAGCACCTCCAGCGGACTGCTATCGACGGCCGAAGTCGGCGTGACGGGCTGTGCGGGCGGCGGGAACGGCTCCTGGATGGTCTGTCCAGGCCTCGGTGCAGGCTGTGAGGAAGGACGCAGCGCAAATGCGACCGCTTCGCCCTCCGAAGCAGGCATGGCAGGGAGACGGCCGATGACCTGCGCGACAGCTGCGCCGGACAACGGCTCCGCCGCCGCAACGGTCGCGATCGCGCCGATCTCAGGCTGCTCGGCGCCCTCGCTCAGCCGGACGGGCGCGCCGGGGACCGCGGTCGCCGTGGCTCTACTGGCGCCCGTCGAGGCCGGGGCCGCAGTTGGACCCGGGCTGCTCGCGCCAGGCCGGCTGGATGACATGGGAGTCATGTGAACCTCCGGGGTCGTGGCAGGCGACGGAGTCGTCCCAGAGCTGCATGCAGCAGCCGCCACGACGACTAACAGGATCAGCGGAAGCACGATACGGGCGCGCAGCATAACTTCTCCTCCCTCTGTGACTCATAGACAGCCACTCGGAACGACCTGGCAGAGACGTGCGCGAGACTGAGACGGATGGCGAGCACATCTATTATACCAGGTTTTCCAAAATGTAGGACGAGAACGCAAGACCGTTCGTTCCTTTGGGAGCGTCGCATCACACCCAACAGGAAGGAGGTCGAACGGTTGGCGATGTGGTATACTACTCGCAGTCAGCGAAGGAGCAGCCGTGCTGCGCTCGGAGCTGTGCTGCGCTCGGAGAGAAGATGACTTCAGAGACCCTCAGCCTCAATGCGCCCACCGATGTCGACGTCACCCTGGCCTCGGCTCAATCGGGCAACAAGCCGGATCGCCTGTGCTGGTTTGGCGACCTGGCGTTAGGCCTGTTCATCCATTGGAACCTGGACGTCCAACTGGGCATGGTGATCAGTCACTCGCTTGTCGGCGCATCCCACGATTATGTCGAACGCTATTTCACCCAATTGCCTCGCACCTTCTGCCCAACGCGGTTCGATCCGGACGAGTGGGCGCGTCTGGCCAGGGTGGCCGGCTTTCGCTATGTCGTCTTCACCACCAAACACCACTGCGGCTTCTGCATGTTCGACACTGCCACCACCGATTTCAGCGTGATGCACACGCCCTTCGGACAGGATGTCACGCGATGGGTGGTCGAGGCGTTTCGCAAACAAGGACTCGCCATCGGGCTCTACTTTTCACCCGATGACTTCTCGGTGCTGCGCCGCCAGGGCATCGAGATCGCGCGCGGCCGGAGCGAGGTGGACCCGGTCAATAACGCGGAACTGATGGCGATCAACCGGGCGCAGATTCGAGAGCTGCTCTCCAACTACGGCGCGATCGACCTGGTTTTCCTCGATGGCCAACCGGAGGGCCTCAAGCAGCTCGCGTGGGAGCTGCAGCCCGATATCGTCGTCACACGCGGTGACATTGCAACTCCTGAGCAGCAAGTGCCCGATGCGCCGCTGCCGATGCCGTGGGAAAGCTGTGTCACGATGGCCACGGCCTGGCAGTACCAGCCAACCAATGAGATCTACAAATCGGGCCGCGAACTCATCACACTGCTGGCCGAGACGCGCGCCAAGGGCGGGAATCTGCTCCTGAACGTGGGTCCCAAGCCGAACGGCGAGCTGCCCACAGAACAGACGGAGCGTCTGATGGAGCTGGGGCTGTGGAACTTCGTCAACGGCGAAGCGATCTTCGGCGCGCGGCCCTGGCATGCTACCCGCGAGGATGGCGTCTGGTACACGCGGGCGCCGGAAGCGGACACCGTCTATGCCATCCTCACCGACCTCACCTGGGGCGAAACCGAAGCAGCGGCCGCGCACTCCTGGACGCAAGGCGAGCGGATCTACGGCAAGCGCGCCAACATCACACTCCATCGCGTGCGAGCGACCCCGGAAACCGAGATCCAAATCTTGGGCCAAACCGGCCGGACGCTGGAGTATCGCGACACCATCGACCCGCGCCCGCGCTGGCGCCAGGACGAGGACGGCCTGCATCTCACGGTCATGAGCGCCCAACGCATCTACGACATGTGGGGCTGGACCAACCCCATCGTCGTTAAGATCACCCATGCCGCATAGGAGAGCCACATGCTTGCACAAACACCCCCGATGGGCTGGAACAGCTGGAACACTTTTGGCGCCGCGATTGACGAAGAGTTGATCCGGGAGACGGCGGACGCTTTCATCAGCCAGGGGCTCAGCCAGGCCGGCTATGAGTACGTCGTCATCGACGACCTCTGGGAAGCAGCCGCACGCGTCGAAGGACGACTCAAATGGGATGCAGCCAAGTTCCCCCACGGCATCCCGGCGCTGGCAGATTATGTTCATAGCCGAGGCCTGAAGTTCGGCATCTATTCGTGCGCGGGCAGCTACACCTGCGCTGGAATGCCGGCCAGCTTCGGCTATGAAGAGATCGACGCGCAGACGTTCGCGGCCTGGGGGGTGGACTTCCTGAAGTATGACTTCTGTTACGCCCCGCCAGGCATGGATGGGCCTACGCTGTACAGCCGCATGGGCCAGGCATTGCGCGCCGCGGGTCGTCCGATGCTCTTCAGCATCTGCGAGTGGGGAAAACACAAGCCGTGGGAATGGGCGGCGCGCACCGGCGGTCAGATGTGGCGCACGACCGGCGACATCAGCGACTCATGGGAATCCATCCTGCACATCGGGTTCGAGCAGCAGGTCGGGCTGGAAGCGTATGCCGGGCCGGGCCGGTGGAACGACCCCGATATGTTGGTCGTCGGCATGTATGGCAAGGGCAACGTGGCGCAGGGAGGCTGCACCGACGCCGAGTACCGCAGTCACTTCAGTCTGTGGTGCCTGCTGGCTTCCCCCTTGATGATCGGGTGCGACGTGCGCACCATGAATGATGCCACGCGCGACATCCTGCTCAATCGTGAGGCGATCGCGATCAACCAGGATCCACTGGGCCGGCAGGGCTATCGGGTGGGCCAGACGCCACACGGCCGCGAGATCGTCAGCGCCTGGGCCAAGCCGTTGGAAGACGGCTCAATCGCCGTCGGCTTGTTCAACCTGGGCGACCGGCAGGGACGGCTGGCGACGATTGCCTGGGAGTCGATCGGATTGCACGATCGGCGACCCTGCCGCGTGCGCGATCTGTGGTCGCACACCGACCTGGGCGTCTACGCGCGCGAGTTCTCGACGCGCGTCGACAGGCACGATGTCGCGCTGCTCCGGATCACGCCGGTGCGGGATTAGCCTGCGCCTGGACACTCACCCGAGGGCCGGCCCGCCCATGACCCTGCCTGAAAACCCCAACTACTTGAACTCAGGACAGTACCGCGATGCGTCGAACCTGAACGCCCGCATCGAGATTCATCGCCGTTTCAGCGTGAACCCCTACGGCTGGGCGCGCTGGCTGTTTGACCTCATCGGTGCGGCTCCAGCCTCCCGCGTGCTCGAGCTGGGCTGCGGCCCGGCAAACCTCTGGTCGACCAACCTGAAACGCACACCGATCTCATGGGAGATCATCCTCACCGATTTCTCGCCCGGCATGGTCGCTGAAGCCCGGCGCAACCTCGGCGATGCCGCGGATCGCTTCCGGTTCGAAGTCGTCGACGCCCAGGAAATCCCGAATGAGACGGTCGCCGCACGCTTCGGCCTCGAAACGGGCGCCGCCAGGCTGGCGCATCGGTTCGCGCCTGTCACGCTTCATCGCTACGAAGATGCTCTGGAGGTCACCGAACGCGAGCCCCTGGTCGCCTACGTGCGATCGAGCATCCCCGCCGAACGACGCGCAGAGCTGTCGGCCGAGCTTGCAGCCTTTGCTGATTTCGTAGACAATGAGCTGGCGGCGAGAGGCGTGCTTCACCTCGCGAAAGCATCGGGCCTGTTCCAAGCAGTGCGGCCACTGCGAGAGGAGATCGCGTGAACCTACTGATATTCGGCGCCACCGGCGGGGTCGGACGGCAGACGGTGGAACTCGCGTTAGCTGATGGCCACCTGGTGAGCGCATACGTGCGCCGGCCCGAGGCGCTGGGCATGCAACACGCCAATCTGAAGGTCATCGCAGGCGATGCCCTGGATAAGGCTGCGGTGCGCGCCGCAATGCCGGGCCACGACGCGGTCATCTCGGCGTTGGGCACTCGCGACGGGCCGCCCATGCTGCCGGAGATGACACGCAATATCCTGGACGCCATGCGCGACAGCGGCTGTCGCCGGTCCCTCTGGGTGAGCTCCTTCGGCGCCGGCGACAGCCTGAAACAGATGAGCTGGCTGGCTCAGACCCTGATCGTCAAAGGCTTCCTGCGCCGGGCGATCGAGGAGAAAGACGCCCAGGAGCAGATCATCATGGCGGACGATTCGGACTGGATGATTGCGCGGCCCGGCGGCCTGACCGATGGGCCGCGCACCGGGGTCTACCGCATCATTCCCAGTGACGCGAACGAGAAGGTGGGCCGTCCCAGCATCTCCCGCGCCGATGTGGCCGATTTCCTGATCAAGCACCTGACCGGGGATGCGTTCGTTCGCCAGGCGGTGGGGCTAACATACTGATCATGGACGCCTCAGAGAAGCTCATCCGGGCCTATACGGCCCTCTCCGATGCCGATCAGGAACGCGTGCGCGAGTATGTGGCGTTCCTCCACTGGCGCGCCGAACAGGCCCGCGCAGCATCCGGGCAGCCGCAGGGAGGCGAGCGCCCCTGGCGCTATAACTTCCTGGAGCACCTCGCGGGCGCCGAAGTGCGCGCCAGCCGGGGCGCCAGCGGCATGGAGGTCAAGATCGCCGAAACGATCGTAGGCGACGTGTCACGCCCTGCGCTGTGGATGCACCCACCCGTGGCCGGCGAGGCAATGGTGGAGTACCATGTCGCGGTGCCGGTGGGCCTGCGCGATCTGCGGCTGCACTTCGCCATCGGCGTACGGGAGGGGGCCAAGTCGGCCGACCAACTGGTCGCCTTCCGCGTTCGAGTCGATGGTTGGCAAGTATGGAGCCGCGCCGCTTGGCCCGCCACCTGGCAACCGTTCGAGATTGCGCTGCCATTCCAGGCGGGCAATGTCCTGCGCCTGACCTTCGCCACCGACGCGTTAGGCAGCCATCAATTCGCCTGGGCGGTGTGGGGCGAGCCGGAGTTGGTCGGGATCGAAGGCTGACCACAGCAGAAATAGGCTGGGTTCCGGTCCCGCTCGGTCCGGAGCGCGGCCCTGCCCGCCTCGAGGATGGAGGAAGAGCCATGAGCAACCCGACGCCACCGCATCATCCGCTGGTCCAGCTCGCTCGCGCCGCCATCGAGGCGTTCGTGAGGGACAGACGGCAGCTCGATCCCGATGAAGCGCCTGCGCCGATCGAAGGCCAACCGGCAGGCGTGTTTGTCACCCTTCACACCGCCAAGACACGCGAGCTGCGCGGCTGCATCGGCACGATAACGGCCACCGAACCGACCCTCACCCAGGAAGTCATCAACAACGCGATCTCAGCGGCGACGCGCGACTGGCGCTTCCCCCCGGTCGTCGCGGCCGAACTGGACGATCTTGAGATCGATGTCAGCGTGCTCTATCCGCCCGAGCCCATCGAGTCGATAGCAGAGCTCGATCCGAAGCGCTTCGGCGTCATCGTCCAACGGAGCGGCCGCCGCGGGCTGCTCTTGCCCGACATCGAAGGCGTGGACGACGCGGCCATGCAGGTCGATATCGCGCGCCAGAAAGCCGGCATCGGCCCGCACGAACCGGTGAAGCTGTATCGGTTCCGCGTGGAGAAGTATACGTAAGGCAGGAGAGGCGACGAGGCGGCCGCGGCACGGGCCGTCGCTCTTTGCATTGCTCGATCTGCTTCGCCCTCAATTCCTTCTGGAGAAGCCCATGAATCTCTCGTTGCTGCGCGCGCCGGGCGCGCCGTTGCTGCGCGTTGGCCATCGCGGCGCGAAGGGTCACGCGCCGGAGAACACGATGATCTCGTTCATGGTGGGCGCCGAACTGGGCGTCACCGCGGTCGAGACGGATGTCCATCTCTCGAAAGACGGTGAAGTCGTGCTCATCCATGACCACACCGTTGATCGCACGACCAATGGACGCGGCCTGGTCAAAGAGATGACGCTGGCTGAACTGAAGGCGTTGGACGCCGGAGGCTGGTACGACGGCCGTTTCGCCGGCGAGCGCATTCCGACGCTGGCGGAGCTTCTCACCTGGGCGCGAGATCGCGTCGGGGTCGCGATCGAGATCAAGAACGGGCCGATCTACTACCCGGGCATCGCGGAGAAGACTATTCGCCTGGTGCGCCAGCACGGTATGGAACGCCAGGTCATCCTGATCAGCTTCGACCACTTCGTGCTGCGCGAAGCAAAGCGCATTGCGCCGGAAATCGCCACCGGCATTCTCTACGTGGGCGGATTGGTGGATGCCGTAGCCGCCGCGCGCGCAGCGCACGCCGACGCGCTGCATCCGAACTGGGCCTTCGTCACGCCCGAACTCGTGCGCGCGGTTCATGACGCCGGGCTCGCGATCAGCCCCTGGAACCCGAACGATCTCCCCACCCTGCGCATGCTCAGCCAGATGGGTGTGGACAGCGTCGGGACCGATTTCCCGGAGTTGTTCGGACAGGCGTAGTCCGGTGCAACCTGTTCAACGCGGCCGGCGGAGGGCGGCATTCAGCCCCGAACCGGAGGCGACGCCGGCTCAGCTCGTAGTGAACGATAGCCCGCTTTCGCCGACGTCCACCGACACGTGGGCGCCCTTCGGCGGCGCCGCGTTCAGCAGCCAGTCGGCCAGGGGCTCGCGCAGGTTCTTCTGGATGATGCGGCGGAGCGGCCGGGCGCCCCATTCCGGATGGTCGTTCTGCGCCAGCATCCAGGACTTCGCGGCATCGCTGATCTCCAGCCTGGCGCCCTGAGCTGCCAGCAACTTGACTTCCTTCCTCAGCATCAGCTCGAGGATCTGCGCCAGCTGGTCGGGCGTCAGCGGCAGGAACATGATGACCTCATCCAGGCGATTGAGAAACTCCGGCCGCAGCGTGGTCTTCACGACCGCCATCACGAGCTCGCGCATGTCGTCGGTCATGACCGGCTTGTCCAGGAACTCCGACCCCATGTTGCTGGTCAGGATGACCACCGTCTCGCTGAACGAGGTCAGACGGCCCTGCGAGTCGGTCAGGCGGCCCTCTTCCATGATCTGAAGCAGAATATCGAGCACCCGTGAGTGCGCCTTTTCGACCTCATCGAACAGCACGACCGTGCTCGGCCGCCGGCGCACCTTCTCGGTGAGCTGCCCGCCTCCCTCGAAGCCCACGTAACCCGGCGGTGCGCCGATCAGCCGGTTGACGGTGTGGTCCTGCTGGTATTCGGTCATGTCGAGCACGACCATCGCATCCTCGCTGCCGAACATGAACTCGGCGAGCGCCTTCGCCAACTCCGTCTTGCCGACGCCGGTGGGGCCGAGAAACAGAAACGAGCCGATGGGGCGCTTGGGGTCCTTCAGCCCGACGCGCGCGATCTTGACGGCACGGCTCACGGCCAGCACCGCGTCATCCTGGCCGATGATGCGCTGATGCAGTGCCTCGACCATGTGCGCATAGCGCGCGCGCTCGTCCACACCGAGCTTGCTCACCGGGATGCCGGTCATGGCGCTGACCGCAACGGCCACATCGTCGGCGTCCAGGTCGGAGTCGGGCTGCATATCGGGGCGGAAGGCGACGGACGACTGGCTCGCCAGCTTGAGCAGCGCGCCGGCGCGATGGAGCGCCGCCAGCGCCGACGATGGGAGCGGCGATCCAACCACATAGCGCTTCGCCAGTGTCGCGGCTGCCGGCAGCGCGTTCTCGATGATCTTGAAGCCGTAGTCGCTCTCCAGGCGCGAGCGATGTACGCCGAGAATAGCCACGGCTTCGTCGATGCTCGGTTCGGGCACGCGCAAACGATGCGTGTGGTCACGCACGACGCTGTCCGCTGCCAACCGCTCGTTCCAGGCCGCGTCGGTTGTCGTTGCGATGACGACGGGCGAAACGGCCAAAAACGCGCGCTGCAGGAGTCGAGTGGCCTTAGGGAATTCCGGCGTTGCCATGGCGCTGCCGAAGAAGCGCTCGATGTTCGGGACAAAGAGAACCCCATCGCGGGCCTGCTGATAGGCGCTCTCCACGGCTTTCTCGGCATCGAACAACAGGGCATGATCGGTCACCTGCACGAGGTTGCGCAGTCCAACGGGCCCCTTGCCCTCGGCCATCAACAGCGACAGCCCATTCACCAGCGACCGCCGGCCCACTCCGCCATCGCCCACCAGCACGACATGACGGTGTTCCGCCAGCGTCAACAGCCCCAGCAGATCGCGCATCAGGTCTGCGCGAACGTAGACCGGCTGCGCCTCGCCCGCCCTGGCCTGAGCCACTGCATCCTGGCCGGCCGTGCGCTTGACCTGCGCCTGGAGCGCCAGGCGGCTTGCCAACGTCTCGCGCGAGATGCCATAGCGCCGCAAGATCGCCGCCGTGCTCACCCCGCGCTCAGCCAGCCCTCCCAGCGCATGCGCCGTGTTGGTCTGCGCCTCTCCGCTGGCCTCGGCTATGCTGCGCGCTTCATCCAGCATCACGACCATCTCGGTGGAAAGGCGCACCGGCTGTCCCTGCGCATCGGTGTAGGTGAAATTGGCATCGGTTCCCGGACTGGCCTTTGCCAAAACTTCGGCTGAGACTGCCAGCTCATCCAGCCGGAAGCTGCGCTCGACCGCAAGCTGCACCAACAGTCGATGTGCAGCGCTGGCATCGTCCCGGACAAACGACACCAGCAGCAGGGGCGGCGTCAAGAGCGGAAGCTTCAAGGCGCGCATGCGCTCCGTCGCCGCATGGAGCGCCACGGTCAGGTCGGGCGAGGGGATACTGGGATTCAGGGAAGCCATTGGCAGTTCAATCCTGGTCGTTGAGTTGGAAGCAAGCGCATTGTAGCATGCATGAGATGGGATGGCAACGCATGCGACCGGAGCCCCGCGACGCAAGCACGAGCGCGAGATCGGGCGCACGAGTTGCCAGAAAACGCAAACGGGGCGACAATAGAGATCGGCTGGCCCACACTGTTCCGCACCTGAGCCACGACAAGGAGGGAATTGTGGCCGATTCGCTGGCGACCGAGCGCAACGTGCTGGAAGGCGTGCCGCGCATCCACTTTTTCGAGGGCGGCCCCTTCTGCCCGGAGGACATCTGCTTCCCTTCGGCGCTCAAAACTTGCCTGGAATTCATGGGCGACCCGCTCGGCTGCAAACACACGGCTCCGCCCACCAGGGGCCTGGCCTCGTGCGGCTATTCGTACCTGGTCGGCATGACCGGCGAAGCGTTCGCGCTGTGCTGGTCGCCGGATTGGGAATTCCGCAGTGCGATCCGATCGCTGGCCGCCGTCACCGATGACGCGCCATACCGTCGCGCACTGGCGTCAATCGGCTACGGCTGTGAGATCGTCCGCAAGGAATCGGGCCGCGACAACGAGACTTTCTTCCGCAAGCGCATCATCGCATCCATCAGCCAGGCGCATCGCCCGGTGATTGCCTTCGGCGTGGTCGGCCCCCCCGAAGCAGCCATCGTCGCCGGCTATGACGCGGGCGGAGACGTGCTGCTCGGCTGGAGCTTCTTCCAGGACATGCCCGCATTCGCCGCGGGTGTCGCGTTCGAGCCGTCCGGCTACTTCCGCAAGCGCGACTGGTTCCGGGACACCGAAAGCCTGCTGCTCATCGGCGAAAAACGCGAGGCGCCCGAACGGACCGGTGTATACAGAGAGGCGCTGCGCTGGAACACCGAGATCGCTCGACGTCCGGAAGTGGCCGGCGTCCCGAACGGCTGGGCAGCGTATACGGCCTGGGCCGAAGCCCTGTCGCACGACGAGCATTTCCCCGCAGGCGACGAAGCGACACTGCGCCATCGTCACGGGGCGCACGAAATGGCGGTGGGCACTGTGGCCGAGAACCGCTGGTACGGCAGTCAGTTCCTCCTGGAAGCTGCGGACCATGTCCACCACCGCCAGGTGGAGAACCTCTTCGTCGCGGCCGGCCGCCTGGCGGCCGAACACGACCTCATGTGGCAGGTTTGGGATGCGGCCGGCGGCAACGGCAACCCCGATGGCTGGCAGAGATTGGCCCAGCCCGACGTGCGCCGCCGGATCGTCCCGCTGATCCTGGCCGCGCGGGACAAAGACCTCGAGGCGGTGGCGCATCTGGAACACGCGCTCCAGCTTGGCTGAGCCGGCCGATGAACCAGCCACCGAGCTTCCTATTCATCCTCTCCGACCAACACAATGTCGCGATGAACCCGCAAGCCGGTGGGGGGATTCCTGATCGGAGGAAGCCGTTTGAGAGTCACTGTGGTCAACGGGAGCGAGATCTCGGAGGACTTCTGTTGTCCAGTGTGCCAGGCTGCTTTGCGAGTCACCGTTCCCTGTCTCCGATGCCAGGCGTGCGGCGCTCGCTATCCGGTCGTAGATGGAGTGCCCGATCTCTTTGCGGGGGACACGGAGCACGGCCAGGAAAACCAGTCCAATCGGGCCTGGCTGGATCCCGCCATCGTCGAAGCCAGGCAGGCGATCTACGACCAGTGTACGCGCGAGCTGCGCGGCATGACCTTCTGCATGGCCGAGATCGGCCGGCGCACGCGGCCTGCCGATCGCATCCTCGAAGTGGGGATGGGGACCGGGCACTTCACCCGGTGGTTGGCGGAGGTGGTCGCCGCAGGGACGAGCATCTACGCCTTTGACTATTCCTGGCCGATCATCGAGAAATGCAAGGCCTATGCCGGCGGGCTGCCGGGCGTCATCCTCTTCCGGGCCAATGCGCGCGGACCGCTGCCGTTCCCTCCAGCCAGCTTCGATGTTGTGCTGGTGCGACTGGCGCCCCTGGGCCCGTTCGGCGTCCCGGTGGTGCGGGCGGCGTTCGACCTGTTGAAGCCCGGTGGCTGGTGCTTCCAAGCGGGCTGGGAGCCCAAAGGCTTCGACACTCCCCCCACCGATTGGGCGATCCGGCACGGCTACGCCAGCGCCGAGCATCATGTCTGGCAGTATCGCCGGATGCAGACGGAGCGGGAGGCTGCGGCGCGCCGCATTGAGCTGATCGCCATGGCTGCACTCGGCGGCGAATCGAGCGCGGCCGCGCTTGCGACGCTCAAAGCTCGCGGTCTGGGCCGGGATAGGTCTGGCCCTGAAGCGGTCATGACGTACGAACACGTGCTGATCGCGCACAAGGCTGCGGTGGTCTGAGGAGGCAAGGAGGGTGCGGTTCGTGGCCGGATGACCTGCTTCTGCATCGCACGGTCCGGCCACCATCCTATTCGATCGAGGAAACCATCATGAGCAGCGTCAAAGTCACCATCATCGGAGCCGGGAGCGTCGTGTTCTCTCTCGGATTGGTCAAAGACCTCTGCCTGACCACCGGGCTGGCGGGGAGCGAAGTCCACTTCATGGACATCAACGAGGAGCGGCTGGACGTCGTCTATCGCCTTGGCCAGCCTCCGCCTCACCTGAGGGTCGCTGCAGGCCAACAGGGGGTCATCCTCGATGTCAGCCATCTCCTGTCTCGGCAGAGCGGCCAGGACCGAAATGGCCGCGGCCAGGCCGGGCTTGAATGCGACCGGCCTCTGGCGTGGATCGGCGAACGCGCCTTGCGGCGTGAGCCGCAGCGCCGCCGCCGCCTCGGCCAGCACGGCGAGACTGGTGTCCAAGAACTCGCGGGCCCCGCGGGCCGTTCCCTGCTCCACGCCGAAGAAGCCCAAGCGGCCAAAGAACCGATACTTCCGCAACATGGCCGCGTCGATGGGG
>CAYRFV010000101.1:0-17529 GCA_964423545.1 uncultured Anaerolineales bacterium
CTTCTACGAAGCGTTCTCCTACGCGCCGGAAACGCCTCCCGCCGAACTGCCGGAACGTCCCGGCGCCCGATCACCGATCCTTACGTTCCTGCTCTATGCGGGCATCGGCGCGATCATTACGCTGATCCTCACCTGGAACTACCTCATCAATCAGACCGGCGCCCAGGATCCGTTCGGCATCCTCTGGAGCGCGTTCACCCAGCGCACGGATCCCGATCTCTTCCGGGTTGTGCAGTCGCCCATGATGCTGATGCTGTTGGTGTTCACCTGGGTGGTCGGCGGGCTGCTGGCGGTATGCGAAAACACCCACCTGCTGCCGCCTCGGCGCAGTGCGGGCTGGGCCGCCAATGCCGGAATCTATGCAGCGACCGTCGTCGGGGTGTGGCTGGTGTTCGGCTTGCTCTATGCAAGCCGTCTCACCTTGCAGGGGCTGAGCGGCATCAACGTGCTGCGCCACATCGCCCAACACATTGTCTTCTTCGATCTCTTCCTGTTCGTGCTCACCGCCGTGCTGGCAGCGACTCTCTGGTTCGGCGACATGCGGCCGCGACCGCCGCGCTTCAGCGAAGGGACGCCGGTTGTGCCGCTCCTGGGGGGCGCGGGCGCAGCACTGCTGGCGCTGCTGGTCATCGTCAATATCAACATCCAGACGGTCCAGGCGGACACCTTCTATAAGCAGGGACTGGCGTACGAAAACGCTGGCTCCTGGGAAGGCGCTGCGATCCTGCACAATGAGGCCGCGAACCTCGAGCCGGCCGAAGATTACTACTACCTGTTCCTGGGGCGTGCGCTGCTGCAGCTGGCAGGCGCGCTCCCTGCCGGGAACGCCACGCTGCCCAGCGAAGTCGCCAGGCTTTCGCCTGACGAGCTGCTGAGAGTGGTCGAGCGCGGACTGCGCAGCCGCAATCGCGAAGACATGATGCGCGCCAGCTTTGCAGCGCTGCTGGCCGCACAAAAGCTCAATCCCCTCAACACCGATCACAGCGCGAACCTGGCCCGCCACAATCGCTCGTGGGCTTTCACCGAGGCGCTGGGGCCGAACGATGCGCCGACCAACGCGCTGCTGCGCGAGCTGGCTGTCACCCAGGCCAAGGGTGTGGACCTTAACAAGCTGCAGCAAGCGGAACGCTACTACCGCGCCGCTGTTGCACTCAGCCCCCAGAATGCCGGACTGCTGAATGAGCTGGCGACTACGCAGTTCATCAAGGGCGACACCGAAGCCGCGCTCGCTTCTCTCACACGCGCTGAGGAGATCGATCCGATCTTCAGCCAGACGCACATCTTGCGGGGCGATATGCTGGCGACGCTGGGTGATCGGGCGGGCGCGTTGGCGGCGTATCGCAGGGGCGCTGAACTGGCCGCCACGGATCCGGGTGTGCTGAGTGCAGTAGGAGTGTACAGTGCACAGACGGGAGACAGCGCCGGCGCGTTGGATGCGTTCAAGCGCTTGGCCGATCTCCAGCTCTCGGGGCTCACCAGCACCGAGAAGGCGGTCAAGGACTTGGATGCGCTAGTGAGCCGGCTCGGCGGTTACAGCGCCGTCCAGCAGACGGCCTCTCAGCGCCGGGAAGCGCTGCAGGCCAGCATCGCCAGCCTGCGCTCGCAGGTGCACCTGACCTATCGCAACATCGCGTTGGTGGCACGCGATGCTGGCTTGCAAGCAGAAGCGCTTCAGGCTGCGCGCAGTGCGCTCAGCTACGCGTCGGATGCCGAGCGGCCCACTGTCGAGGCACTGATCGCCGATCTCCAGAATCCGAAAAAGTAGGGACCATGGCGACGTACTTACTCATTGTGGCCAGCGCGCTCTTCCTGGCCGTCACAGTCACTCCATTGGCGCGCCGGATCGCCTATCGCGCCGGCATGATCGATCAGCCGGCGGCGCGCAAGCAGCACGCCATCCCGACACCCCTTCTCGGTGGAGCGGCCATCTACCTGGCGTTTATCATTTCGCTGATCGTTCTCGGAGATCGGTTCTACATCAACCAGGTGGCAAGCATTCTTCTCGGCGCAACATTTGTCTCTTTCCTGGGACTCTGGGACGATCGCCATCCACTTCGTCCGGGCGTGAAGCTTGCCGGCCAGTTCGTTGCCGCGCTGATCCTGGTCATCTCGGACGTAAGCGTCAGCGCGACCCCGTGGCCCTGGATGAACATCCTCATCACCCTGGTGTGGGTAGTGGGTATCACCAACGCGGTGAACTTCCTGGACAACATGGACGGTCTCAGCGCAGGCGTTTCGGGCATTGCCGCCGGTTTCTTCTTGTTGTTCGCCGCCATGAGCCGACAGTACCTGGTAGGTGTGATGGCTGCCGCACTGCTCGGCGCCTGCATCGGCTTCCTGTTCTACAACTTCAACCCGGCCCGCATCTTCATGGGCGACACAGGCAGCTTGTTCCTCGGTTTCATGCTCGCAGCAGTCGGCATGAAGCTGCGCTTCCCAGATAATTCGGCCTTCGTCACCTGGATGGTGCCGGTCCTTGTGCTGGCCGTGCCCATCTTCGATACGACTCTGATCACCATCTCGCGGCTCCGCCGCGGCCTCAACCCGATGACCACACCGGGCAAGGATCATCTCAGCCATCGACTGGCGCGCATCACCGGCAGCACGCGCGAGGCTGTGTTGCTCTGTTACCTGCTCGGAGGCATCGGCGGCATGGCCGCGACCTATGTGACTCAGGCCAATGTGCTCGAAGGGTATGTCGTGGGTCTCGCATTCCTGGTGTTAGCCGTCTATGGAATTTGGCGTCTTGAAAAAGTGCCGCTAAGATGAGCGGACTGGCAGCAAGCTCAAGAAATGGAGTATTCTGTGAACAGACAAGCCTATCTGGTGCTCGTGGTTACGATGTTCGCAATCCTCGTCGCGGCGGCCTGCGTTCCCGCGACGCCACCGGTCGCGCCGATCAGTGCACCCGCGGCCGCAGCCCCCAGTGCGACGCCAGCGACCAAGGCGGCAGCGCCCGCGGCGCCCGCCGTTGCGGCCGTTCCGGTCCCGCCGGCTGACAACAGCCGCCCCCTCGCCAAGCTGTCGCCTGCGGAGCGCAATGCGCGTTTCAGCGCAGCCGCGCCGGCATCGATCAAGCCGAACGCGATCTACCAGGCGACCATCGTCACGGACAAGGGCAATATTGTCGCCGAGCTCTACCCCGATGCGCCGCAGGGCGTCAACAACTTCGTCACCCTGGCGCAAAACGGTTATTATGATGGTCTGACCTTCCACCGCGTCGAACCCGGGTTCGTCATCCAGGGCGGCGATCCAAAGGGAGACGGAACGGGCGGCCCCGGTTACACCATCCCGGCAGAAATCAAACACACACATGCCCGGGGCGCCCTGGCCTGGGCTCGCACGGGCGACCAGGTGAATCCCACGCGTGCGTCCAGCGGCAGCCAGTTCTACGTCACGCTGCAAGAGACGCCGTTCCTCGACGGGCAGTACAGCGTCTTCGGCCAGGTGATCTCCGGCTTGGAGGTCGTCGACAAGATTGCGATGGGCGACAAGATCCAGCGCATCGACATCAAGGAAGCAGCCGCATCGCAGCTGCCGACGCCGATGCCGCCGACTCCCACCCCCCTGCCCAAGGCGCCCAAATCTCAAGATGGCCGGCCGTTGGCGGCTGTGCCCGTGGCCGAGCGCGAAGGGTACTTCAACACTGCACCTGAGGTGACGATCAACGCATCCGCAAGCTACACGGCCACCATCAAGACCCCGCAGGGTGACGTGGTGGTCGCGCTCGATGCCAACACCGCACCCAACGCCGTCAACAACTTCATCACCCTGGCAAATCTGGGCTTCTACGACGGCATGCCGATCGCATTCACCGATCCGACCCTCTATGTGGTGTCCGGATCCCCGGCCAGTCGGCCGGATAGCGACGTGGGGTACGCGCTCGAACCTGAGTTTGGGAGGCAAAGCGCCGCTGGAGTCTCCGGAAGCCAGGTCGTCACCGAGACGGTCGCCCCGAAGGTGATCACCGGGACCGTCGCTATGTACCCCAGCTTCGATCAACTGACTGGCGATATCATGGCGAGCGGCAGCCAGTTCTTCATCTCGTTTACCGAGGTCGAGGACAACCAGACCCCTCTGAGTCTGTTGGGCAAGGTCATCAGCGGCCTGGATATTGCATCCAAGCTGACCGTCAGCGATACGCTGACTTCTATCACTGTTGTGGGGAAATAAGGCATGCCAATGGCACAGCGCTATTCGAAGCCGTTCGATCTGAAGATCGACCCGACGAAGAAATACAAGGCAAGCATCGAGACGAATCGCGGCGTCATCGTGCTGAGCTTCTACGCCGCCCAGGCGCCGCGCACCGTCAACAACTTCGTCTGCCTGGCCCAGGACGGCTTCTACGATGGGATTACGTTCCATCGGGTGATCAAGGACTTCATGATCCAGGGCGGCGATCCGACCGGCACCGGGCGCGGCGGTCCTGGCTTCAACTTCAAAGATGAGTTCGATCCCAAGCTAAAACATGACCGTCCGGGCGTGCTCTCGATGGCCAACGCCGGACCGAACACGAACGGCAGCCAGTTCTTCATCACGCACGTGGCGACGCCGTGGCTCGATGGGAAGCACAGCGTTTTCGGGCAAGTGATCCAGGGGCAGGACGTAGTGAACGCGATCGAGCAAGGCGACGTCATGCTGTCGGTGCGCATTACGGCGGAGTGACATGGCCACGGAGGTGACGGCGAGCGAAGGGACGGCCGGTGACGGACAGCGCCGAACCGGCGCAAGCCAGTCGTCAGCGTCGCTGGAGCGCACCCGTCGCGTTCTGGCGGTCCTGCTCGCCGTCATCATCTCTGCGCTGATCATCCTCTTCCGTGACCGGTTGGCCGGCCTGGGAGCCTATGGCTACCCAGGCCTCTTTCTGATCAACGTCTTCACCAGCGCAACGATCATCTTGCCGATGCCAGGCCTGGCCCTGGCATTTGCCGCCGGTGCCACGCTGAATCCATTCCTGGTGGGGCTGGCGATGGGCAGCGGCGCAGCCGTGGGCGAGCTGACCGGATACCTGGCGGGCTACGGCGGGCAGGGATTGGTCGAAAACAACCCGGGGTACGTCAGGATCGTGGGATGGACCCGGCGTTACGGTCTGTGGGTTGTCTTTGTCCTGGCGCTGCTCCCAAATCCGTTCTTCGACATCGTCGGTATGGTGGCGGGTCTGCTGCGCATCCCTGCCTGGCGCTTTCTGCTGGCTTGCTGGAGCGGAAACGTCATCAAAGCAACGACGGTCGCCTTGATCGGTGCGGAGGCCATCGCGCGCATCAGCCCGCTGCTGGAGCGGTGGCTGACCAGGTGACCCGCGACGCGCGAGGATTCACGCGCGATTCCTTGCGAAGCTGACCTCACTCATCATTCAGGGCGCCCATCCACCCGCCATGAACAACTCGCTCGACGCGCTTCTCGTCTTCGCGATGCTGTCCTGTCTCCAGCTTTGGGGCGGTGCGGCTATCGGCGCAGGGATTGCCGGACGGAGCATATTGCCCATCTTGTGGGGCGGACTGGTCGGCGGTGCACCGCTGTACCTCGGCATCGAACGTGGCATCGCGCTCGATGCATGGGGGGGTCTGCTGTGGCAGATTGCCTGCCTCATGGCCGCGGGCCTGGCGGTGGGACTGAGACTGTCGAGAGTGCGCGCCGTCTTCTTGCATCCCGGCATGAATACCTTGATGATCGGCACGTTCATGATGGCGGCCGGGGCCGTGGCGGGCGCACTTCTGTTTCGAGCCGGTTCCGAATTCCTCTCGCTTCTTGCAGGCGGCCTGCTCTTCCTGTTCGGCGCCCTATGGTTCGGCAGCGGCATCCAGCAGCTGCGGGCAGCCGGCCGGGGGCGCAAGATCGATGGCCGATAGCCGCTATTTGCATCAGCGGCGCGAGGTGCTGTCTCCCCGATAGGGGCGCCATGTTCGAGCTCATCTTCCTTGGCACATCCGCCTCTGCCCCATCGATCCAGCGCGGCCTGCCCTCCGCGCTGCTCCTGCATCGCGAGTATCGGTTTCTCATCGACTGCGGCGAGGGCACGCAGCGGCAGATCCTGCGCAGTGGCGTCGGCTTCAAGCGACTGGATCGCATCCTGCTGACCCACGGTCACCTGGACCATATCCTCGGTCTGGGGGGATTGGCGTCGACGTTCGGACGCTGGGAGGCCATCGAGGGGATGGAGATCTACGGCGGGGCGTGGGCGCTTCAGCGCGTGCGCGAGCTGATGCGGGTCGTCTTCGGCGCCGGTGAAGCACGCATCCGCATGGGCTATCACCCCATCGCACCGGGCGTGCTGCTGGAAGATGACATCTTCCGGCTGCGCGTCTTCCCCGTAGATCATCGTGGCACCGAAGCGTTCGGTTTCAGCTTCGAGGAGAAGGAGCGCCGGCCATTCCTGGCCGACAAGGCCGAGGCGCTCGGCGTACCCGCCGGCCCAATCCGCCGCGACCTGGTGGCTGGACGCGCGGTCTCGCTGCCCGACGGCCGAACGATCCGCCCTGACGATGTGTTGGGGCCCGGCGTCAGCGGAGCGCGCCTGGTGTTCGTCGGCGATGCGGGTCGAGTGGACAACCTGGTGACCGAGGTGGCCGGGGCTGACCTTCTTGCGATCGAGGCGACGTACATCGAGGAAGAGCGCAACGTTGCCGCTGCGTTCGGCCATCTCACCGCCGCCCAGGGCGCCTGGCTGGCGCGTACGGCAGGCGTCAAACACCTGGTGCTCCACCACGTATCGCGGCGCTACAGCAGCAAACAGCTCCTCGACGAGGCTAGCGCGATCTTCCCGGACACCGTGGTCGCCCGGGATTTCGATCTGTTCCGTGTGGTTAAACAGAGGCCGCTGGAACGCGAAGATGTCCGGCAGCGACCGGGAGAGAATGAGACGGCAAGCAGTGGGTAGACTGCACCCAGCACACGGACCCCTACAGCCGCGTTGTCGTCCGTTTGCTGTTCACCCCTTCATGGCGCCGGCGGCGGCACCGGCAGATCCTCGACTGCGGTGCTGACCCATTTGTTCCCTGTATCGATCAGCATCACCGGGATATCATCGGAGATCGGATACTTGCGCCCGCAGCCGGGTTCCTGGCATATCAGCCAGCTGTTGCGAACCAGTTCCAGGCGCCCGGGATCGGCGCCGGGACGCCGGGTGGGGCCAGAGACACATGCGGGACAGCGGAGGATAGCCAACAGGTCCTGAGAGATCATGCACACCTTCTCCGGTTCAGCAAGCGATTCTGGAAGCAGGGTGCGGAGACTGCGACACGATCGGATGTCCCCGCTCCCTCTCAAGTATACCATACTACCAGGGCGCATCATAAACTCACCCGCCTCACAACTTGCCCGCTGCTTCCCTCTATGTTATACTCGCCCTTCGGGCCAGCCTACGCTGGCCCACATCCTGCACGCCTTCATTTCGGCTGGCCGTGCCTGCGGAGCGCTTTCATTCCCTCCCGGAGTGATGCGCAGCCGCAGGATTCCAGTGCTCATGAGGCGGAAGCAAAAAACGGAGGGTTGTACTGTGTCGGTCATTTCCATGAAGTCGCTGTTGGAGGCCGGTGTCCATTTCGGGCATCGCACGCGCCGCTGGCACCCAAAGATGCGCACGTTCATCTTCACGGAGCGCAACGGCATCCACATCATCGACTTGCAGCAGACCATGCGGCAGGTCAACACCGCCTACAACACGGTGCGCGATATCGTGCGCGAAGGCGGATTGGTGCTTTTCGTCGGCACCAAGAAACAAGCCCAGGAGACCATCAAGGCGGAAGCAGAGCGCTGCGGCATGCCCTACGTGACCCAGCGCTGGCTTGGCGGCACTCTGACTAACTTCCGCACTATCCGGAGCCGCGCCGAATACATGGTCGAGCTGGAGCGGCGTTCGACGCGCGGCGAGCTGGAGCGACTGCCCAAGAAAGAGGCGCTCCTGCTGCGCAGTGAGTTGGCGCGCTTGGAGACCCGCATTGGGGGCCTGCGCAACATGGGCCACGTGCCCGATGCGCTATTCATCGTGGATGTGATGCGCGAGTCCCTGGCCGTAGACGAGGCGAACAAGCTGCACATTCCCATCGTGGCGATGGTGGACACCAACTGTGACCCTGATCCGATCGACTATCCCATCCCATCGAATGATGACGCCATCCGCGCCATCAAACTGATGGCTGGCAAGATGGCCGACGCAGTGATCGAAGGCCTGCAGATGCGCGCAGTGGACGAAGCCGATCGCGCCGCTTCGCAGCCGGAGGCCTACGAGCCTCAGGCGCCGGTCGAGGACATCAAGCCGGAGCCAGGCGAAGAGTCTGCTCCTGCGGGCGAAGATGAATTCCTCGGCCCGTCGATCCTGGCGCGCCTGGCACGCGGGTTGGACGAAGAAGCGCAGAGCAACAACTAAGCCGGCGCAGGGAGCAGGACGCGAGAGCAGAACCAAATCCTGCCCCCTGTCGTGACATCTGATCAGGAGTCTTTTCGTGGAAATCACAGCACAGATGGTGAAAGAGCTGCGCCAACTCACGGGCGCGGGCGTCTTGGATTGCCGCAAGACCTTGGAAGCGGCAGGCGGCGACATCAACAAAGCGACCGAGATGCTGCGAGAGAAGGGGCTGGCCGCCGCGGCCAAAAAAGCCGAGCGCGAGGCCAAGGAGGGGCTGGTCGGTCACTACATCCACACCGGAAGCAAGGTGGCTGCCTTGGTCGAGGTCAATTGCGAGACCGACTTCGTCGCCCGCACCGATGACTTTCAGGCGTTGTGCAAGGACCTGGCGATGCAGATCGTCGCTGCTCGGCCGCAATGGGTGCGCATCGAGGACATTCCCGCTGAGGTGATTGCGCAGCAGCGCGCCGAATTCCAGTCGCAGATCCTCGACGCGAACAAGCCGCCGGAGATCATTGCCAAGATTATCGACGGCAAATTCGGCAAGTTCTATGAAGAGCACTGCCTCATGGAGCAGGCCTTCATCAAGGACGAAAACGTCCGAATCAAAGACCTGATCACTGCTTCCATCGCCAAGTTGGGCGAGAACGTAGTGGTTCGACGGTTCGCCCGTCTGGAAGTAGGTGGCTGAAAGACGATGAGCGCACTTCGTTACCGTCGCATCTTGCTCAAGCTAGGTGGCGAGGCCCTGGCTCGCGAAGGCGGGTTCGGGATCGATCCCCACGAAGCCGATAAAGTGGTGGCCCAGATTCGCCAGCTGCGTGACCTGGGCGTCGAGGTGGCATTGGTCATCGGCGGTGGGAACATGTGGCGCGGGATCGACGGGTTGGCCCACGGCATGGAGCGGGCGACCGCCGATCACATGGGCATGTTGGCGACGGTAATGAATGCGTTGGCGCTGGCCGATGCGCTGCGGCGTGCGGGGATCGATCCGCGCGTGATGACTGCCATCGCCATGACCGCTGTAGCCGAGCCGTACATTCGCGGCCGGGCCATCCGGCATCTGGAGAAGGGCCGCACGATCCTGCTGGCGGCGGGCACTGGCAATCCTTTCTTCACCACCGATACGGCGGCTGCGCTGCGCGCGGTCGAGATCAACGCCGAGGTGCTCATCAAGGCCACCAAGGTGGACGGCGTGTACGACAAAGATCCAAAGCGCTACCCGGATGCCAGGCGCTATGACCGGCTCTCGTACAGCGATGCGCTTGTCTCGCGCCTGGGGGTGATGGACAGCACGGCATTCAGTCTGTGCATGGATAACGAGATGCCGATCATCGTACTCGATCTGTGGCAACCGGGCAGCCTGGAGAAAGCCGTCCTGGGCCAGTCGGTCGGCACGCTGGTCAGCGCCTGATTGCGAGCGCGCTCTGCGCTTCGAGGGGGGCCGCTATGCCCAAAGACGCATCCAACGATGACATGCTCCGAGAGGTGCTTGTCGACGCCGAAGAGCGGATGAAAAAGACCGTCGAATCGCTGCAGAGCGACCTGCGCACGATCCGCACCGGCCGCGCCTCGCCGGCGCTGGTCGAACGCATCCAGGTCGACTATTACGGTGTGCCCACGCCGTTGATCCAACTGGCCGGCGCCTCGGCTCCGGAGCCTCGCCTGCTCGTCATTCGTCCATGGGATCGAAGCACCATTGGCGCCATCGAAAAGGCCATCCTGAAGTCCGATCTGGGCATGACGCCCACCAACGATGGACAGATGATCCGCTTGATCGTGCCGCAGCTCACCGAAGAACGCCGCCGCGACCTGGTGAAGCAGGTGCACAAACGCCTCGAAGAAGCACGCGTCTCTGTCCGTAACATCCGTCGCGATGCTAACGACATGATGCGTGACCTGGAAAAAGAGAAGATGATCGACGAGGATGAACTGCACGAAGGCCAGGAAAAATCGCAGAAGCTGACAGACGAACACATCAAGAGAGTCGACGAGATCGGTAAGGCCAAAGAAGCGGAAATCATGGAAGTGTAACGGCGAACGCGAGGCGTCAGACACAGCACGCTGGCTCCAGGCGATGCGGTCGCCGGCGTGGCGTGTGACGATTGGCGCTCGACGTCCTCACTCCGAAGGCGAGCATGACATCCGACACGGCCCCCTCCTTAAGAGAACGCTATCCCGACGTCACCCGCATCCCGCACCATGTCGGCATCGTCATGGACGGCAACGGCCGGTGGGCGCAGGCGCGCGGGCTGCCGAGGGTCGCAGGCCATCGCGCAGGCACCGAGAACATCCGCCGGGTGCTGACCGCTGCCACAGAGTTCGGCATCAGAGTCCTCACCATCTACGCCTTCTCCACCGAAAACTGGGCGCGTCCGCCTTCCGAGGTCAGTGCGTTGATGCGGCTGCTGGGCGAGGTGATTCGCCGGGAGCTGCAAGACCTGCATCGAAACGGCGTTTGCATCCGCCACAGCGGCCGCCTGGAAGGGATCGCGCCCAACTTGCAGCGCCAGATCCAGGATGCCGTCACGCTCACCTGCCACAACGAACGCATTATCCTCAATGTCGCCTTCAACTATGGCGGTCGGGCGGAGATCGTCGATGCGGTGCGGCATATCATGCGCGATGGATATCCCCCCGAAGCTGTGAACGAACCGCTTATCTCGCGTTACCTTTACAGTGGCGACCTGCCCGACGCCGATCTCATCATCCGCACAGCCGGGGAATATCGATTGAGCAACTTTCTGATCTGGCAGGCCGCCTACGCCGAATACTACGCCACACCGACTTTCTGGCCCGATTTTGACGAGAACGAGTTGGCGGCGGCGCTCCTTGAATACAGTCACCGCGAGCGCCGTTTCGGTAAGGTGACGCCCGTCGAAGGTTAACAGCTCGATGTCGACGGCTCTCGGTGGCAGGCCGCGCGGAGGCGCAACCGCCTTTCCGGCAGCCCGGAGCTCGTCGCCTATAGAGGGGGAACTGCCGTGCTCCGCACCCGTGTGCTCGTCGCTATGGTCCTCATCCCCCTAGTCATCGGTCTTCTCTATCTTGGCGGCGTTCCCTGGCTTTTCGGTGTATTGTTGGCCGGTGTGCTGACCTGGTTGGAGATGGCCAGCATCTTGCAGCGCGAGCACTATCGGGCGGATCGTAACCTCGGGCTGTGCTTTGTCGTCGGTGCGATCGTCGATGCGCATCTCCACAGCATTGCCCCTGACCAGTACGATCTGCTGCGTCCCCTCCTGGTCCTGCTGATTCTCTTCTCGCTCACCTGGGCGCTCTTCAACAAAGGGGAGCATCCGACTGCCGACTGGGCGACGACCGTTGCCGGTGCGCTCTATCTGGGCGTCACAATCAGCTACCTGGTCACGCTGCGCCAACGCTCCGATGGTTTCAACTGGGCCATTACCGCGTTCCTCGTCACCTGGGCCTGTGACGCGATGGCCTACTTTGTCGGTCGCGCGTTCGGCAGGCACAAGCTTTGGCCGCGCATCAGTCCCAAGAAAACCTGGGAAGGAATCGCAGGCGGCGCTGGCGCAGCGGTGGCGGCTGGCCTGGTGCTCGGCGTGTGGCTCCTGAACATTCCCTGGTGGCAAGGCGTCCTCCTGGGCGCGCTGGTCTCGTTGCTTGCGCCGCTGGGCGATCTCGCCGAGTCCCTCTTCAAGCGACAGGCGAACGTCAAAGACAGCAGCCAGCTCATTCCCGGCCACGGTGGCGCGCTCGACCGGGTCGATAGCCTGCTGTTCGTCTTTCCGGTGGTAACCTACTTTGCCCTGCTGCTCGCAGGCCCTTGAGACGCTCGATCGCCGGAGGCATTCGTGACTGAACAACCCGATCGCAACCTCGCCCTCGACCTGGTTCGCGTCACTGAGGCTGCGGCGCTTGCCGCCGGCCGCTGGCTCGGTCGCGGCGACAAGAATGCCGCCGACAAGGCGGCCGTTGAGGCGATGCGCCTGGTGCTCAACACGATCGAGATGGATGGAACCGTTGTCATCGGCGAAGGGGAGAAGGACCAGGCGCCCATGCTCTATAATGGCGAGCGGCTGGGCACGGGGCGCCTGCCGCAGGTGGATATCGCGATCGACCCCATCGATGGCACCACGCTGACTGCCACCGGGCGCAGCGGGGCGCTCTCGGTGGTGGCCCTGGCGGAGCGAGGCAGCATGTATGCGCCGGGCAAGGTCGTGTATATGAACAAGATCGCGGTGGGGCCCGAAGCGCGTGAGGCCATCGACATCGATGCACCCGTGGAGGAGAACCTGAAGGGGATTGCGCGTGCGCTCCGCCGCCAAGTCCACGATCTGACGGTGATGGTCCTGGATCGTCCGCGCCACGCCGAGCTGATCGGACGCGTGCGACAGACAGGCGCGCGCATCTACCTCATCAGTGACGGCGATGTCGCCGGTGCGATCACTGCGGCCCTGCCCGACAACGATGTGGATGTCATGCTGGGTGTCGGCGGCTCCCCGGAAGCGGTGGTCGCCGCGTCAGCGCTCAAGTGTCTTGGCGGCGAGATCCAGTGCAAGCTGTGGCCGCGCGATGAAAGTGAACGGCAGTACGCGATCGAGGCCGGCCTGGATCTGAAACAGGTCCTGACGACCGACGAACTGGTCTGTTGCGACAATGTCTTCTTCGCAGCCACCGGCATCTCCAGCGGCTCCCTGCTGGAGGGCGTGCGCTACTTCGGAGGCGGCGCGCGCACGTCGAGCATCGTGATGCGCTCGAAGTCCGGCACGATCCGTCACATCACGGCGACGCACCGCTGGGATAAGCTGATGCGCTTCAGCCAGATCCAGTTCGATTAGCGTGCCGGGCCCTCGCACTGTGGATGCACATCCGGCATGGCTCGCCGTACACCCGGGCGCTCGGCCCGTCCGCAGACGGTTGGCCGATCCGCCCGGGCTGCGTCGAGACGCACAGGAGTTCAGATGGAGCCGTGTTTTTGCCAAACTCCCCCCTTCGCTTTATAATCGTGCAGAAAGCTCCGAACGGCCCGCTTAGCGCGGGCTTTCGTGTGTTTAGAGCGTCAACGCCCGTACGGGCCTAATCCGTAGGAGGATTCCAGACAATGGCTAAGAAGTGGGTCTACCTCTTCACCGAGGTTGAGGAAGCCGAGAAGTATGTCGGCGGAAGTTGGGACGCAGTGCGCTCCCTGCTCGGTGGCAAGGGTGCAAATCTCTTCGAGATGACACGCATCAAGCTGCCGGTCCCGCCCGGCTTCACGGTCACCACCGAGGCGTGCAATGCCTACCTCGCCGCGGGCGAGAAGTTCCCCGAGGGGATGTGGGATCAGGAGCTGGCCGCGCTCAAGCAGATCGAGCGGATCACCGGCAAGGGCTTCGGCGATGCGAAAAACCCCTTGCTGGTCTCATGCCGCTCCGGCGCGAAAGAGTCGATGCCGGGCATGATGGACACGGTCCTGAACATCGGCTTGACCGACGTGAGTGTAGAGGGCCTGGCGAACCTGACCCAGAATCCCCGTTTCGCTTGGGACGCCTACCGTCGCCTCATTGAGGGCTTCGGCAAGGTCGTGCTGGAGATCCCTGACACCGCCTTCGAGCATGCGCTCGATCATATGAAAGAAAAAGTCGGCGCCAAGCAGGACGTCGATCTGACCACCGAGGATCTCAAGGCGCTGGCCGCCGAGTACAAGGCGATTGTCAGGCAGCACAAGGGGTTCGACTTCCCTCAAGACCCGATCGAGCAGCTTCGTCTGGCTACTGAGGCGGTATTCAAGAGCTGGAATGGCAAACGCGCCTTCGACTACCGCAACCATGAAGGCATCCCGCACAACCTGGGCACCGCCGTCAATATCGTGACGATGGTCTTCGGGAACATGGGCAACACCTCCGGCACCGGCGTGGCATTCACCCGCAACCCCAGCACTGGCGAGAGGTCAGTCTACGGCGAATACCTGATCAACGCCCAGGGAGAAGATGTTGTGGCGGGCATCCGCACGCCGCAGAAGGTAGCGGTGATGAACCAGGAGCTGCCCGAAGCGTACAGGCAGTTCATGGACATCTGCGCGATCCTCGAAAAGCATTACCGCAACATGCAGGATGTCGAGTTCACCATCGAACGTGGCCAGTTGTGGATGCTCCAGACCCGCAACGGCAAGCGCACGGCGGCTGCGGCCATCAAGATCGCGGTGGACATGGCAAACGAGGGACTGATCACCAAGCGGGAGGCGGTAATGCGCGTGACGCCCGACAACGTCAACTCGCTGCTGCACCCGCAGTTCGATCCGGCCGCCAAGAAGCGAGCCGCGGCCGAGGGCAAGCTGCTGGCAACCGGCGTGAACGCTTCCCCCGGCGCGGCCGTCGGTCGCGCGTACTTCGACGCCGACCTGGCCGAGGAAAAGGCCAAGGAAGGGCCGGTGGTGATGGTTCGCCCCTTCACCAAGCCGGATGATGTGCACGGCATGATCGCCGCGAAGGGCATCCTGACCAGCGAAGGCGGCGCCACCAGCCATGCCGCTGTGGTCGCCCGCCAGTTCGGCAAGCCGTGCGTCGTGGGCGCGGGCGCGCTCAAGATCGACATGGTGGCCCGCACGATGACCGCCAACGGCGTCACCATCAAGGAAGGCGAGTGGATCAGCGTGGACGGCGGCACCGGCGAATCGTTCGTCGGCCAGATTCCCACCGTCGCACCCAAATTCGAGGAACAGACCGACCTGATCACCCTGCTCAAGTGGGCCGACGAGATCGCCGCCGAGCCGGGCAGCCGCGTTGCGGGTGCAAACAACTCCCCCACCCGCGGCCTGCAAGTGTGGGCCAACGCCGACTATCCCGCCGACGCCCGCCGCGCCCGCACCTTCGGCGCCCAGGGCATCGGCCTCTGCCGCACCGAGCACATGTTCTTCGAGGTCGAGCGTCTGCCGATCGTGCAGCGCATGATCCTGGCCAAGGACAGCGAGACGCGCACCGCGGCCTTGAACGAGCTGCTGCCGTCACAGCGCAGCGACTTCGACGGCCTCTTTGAGGCGATGACCGGCTTGCCCGTCATCATCCGCCTGATCGATCCGCCCCTCCACGAGTTCATGCCGGACGAAGAGAAGCTGCTCGAAGAAGTCATCGCGATGCGCGTGAAGGGCGAGACGGCAGGGCTGGCCGAGAAGGAGAGCCTGCTGAACGCTATTCGCGGCATGCACGAATCCAACCCCATGATGGGGCTGCGCGGCATCCGCCTCAGCATCGTGATGCCCGAGATCGTCGAGATGCAAGTGCGCGCGATTTTCGAAGCGGGCTGCGACGTGGCGCAGCGCGGCTTCGAGCCTCACGTCGAGGTGATGATCCCGTTGACGGGCACCGTGAATGAGCTGAAGGTGATCCAGCCCAAGCTGGAGCGCATCGCCAAGGCGGTCATGGAGGAGAAGGGCGTCAAGATCGATTACAAGTTCGGCACTATGATCGAGATCCCGCGCGCGGCCGTCACCGCGGCCGAGATCGCCGGCCTGGCCGAGTTCTTCTCCTTCGGCACCAACGACCTGACCCAGATGACGTTCGGCTACAGCCGCGATGACGCCGAGCGCAACTTCCTGCTCAAGTACGTCGAAGACGGCATCCTGCCCTTCAACCCATTCCAGACCATCGACCGCGAAGGCGTAGGCCGGCTGATGGACATCTGCGTGCAGGAAGGGCGCAAGGCCCGCCCGAACCTCGAAGTCGGCATCTGCGGCGAGCACGGGGGTGACCCCAGCTCCATCGAGTGGTGTCACCTGATCGGCAACAACTACGTGAGCTGTTCGCCGTTCCGCGTGCCGGTGGCCCGCCTGGCCGCCGCGCAGTGGGCCATCAAGCACGCGCCGAAGAAGTAGCGGGCTGATCTGACCCTTACACCGAGAGCCAGACGCCCTGCGGGCGTCTGGCTCTCTTGCTTTTTCGGCTCAAGTCACGATGCGCATTCGCCCAGGTCGCACCTCCCGTTGTTGTTCGCATCGACGAATCGGCGGCAGTGGCCGGGATAGGTGCATCGCCTGTTGCACCGCACAGTGCAGGCGCCGGATGCGCCCGTCGTCGATGTCAAGGCAATCGTCTGCGACTCCGTCGGGCTGCTTCCGACCTGTCGACCGGCGGCTTGTGCGCCGGCCGTGTTCTGCGCTGCGGCCGTCGCTGAACCCTGATCCTCTGCCGGCCCCCTGAGCGCGTTCGCGGCGGCCAACACCGTCACCGCGCTCACACCCGCCATCAGCCGCACGAAGTCCCGGCGGCTCACCGGCGCCGCCGCCGGGCCGGCCTGCGCTCCGCCGGCCTGATCCACCGATGCGGGTGGCGGCAGAATGCTCCGCCGGGCCACGCCGGCGATCCAGCGCCAATGCAGACCGACCTTGGCCACCACCCATCCCAGGGTTGCGACCGAAGCGGCCACGTGGAGATTGCGCCAGGCCGCGTCGTGACTCAACCCCAGGTCAAGCCAGGTGGAGATGACCAGGCCGCTGACCAGGATGCCGGCGAATCCGGCGGCCAGCCCGGCATCCACCGCGTAGAAGGTGCGCGCCTGCCGGCTGGTGCGACCGAAGAATCGACCGGTGACCGCTCTAGCCCAGCTCCAGTGCGCCGCCAGGTGATACCCGGCCAGCGCCCCCACGGCCAACCCCAGCCATTGGTGCGCCGGCAGACCGGTCAGATCGAGCCATTGCGCCAGCAGAAAACCGCCGAACAATACCGCATCGATGAGCCCGTGGGTCTCCGGTCTGTGTTGCTTCATGCGTTGCTCCTTGATGTGAATACGTTCGGCGTTCGAGGTCCACGTTTGCATCATGGATTCAGGATAAGGGCGCGGGCTGAAACGACGATAAGTGAGGGCTGAGAGTTGGCTGTGAACTTACGGAAAGCGGCATCACCTTTGCTTTATGCGATTCGTGTGCTAGAATCCAACGAGTAGTCCACTACTATAGGTTCAACAAAGGAATCACATCCACTTGTCAAACAGATTCTTCCAGATATGTGTGACGATTCCATCGACCGCGTTATCGGTGAAGTCCATTTCGGCAAAAAATGGAAACACTATGTGCGGAACTCTCAACAGTCACTGAGGCGGCGGGGACTCATTGACTCTGATGGGGAGTATTGGTTCTGCGTGTCCTGAGCTGTCCGAGCTTTGCTTGCGTACATGCCTGATCCTCTCACCGACGCCACCCTGCACCATGCGCTCGCCGCTCTGACGGCTCGCGACCCGCGACTGGCCAG
>CAYRFV010000102.1:0-17524 GCA_964423545.1 uncultured Anaerolineales bacterium
ACACGGCGGTCGAGGGGTGCGGCGCCGGCTGTGACGGCGCCGCTGCGGCCGCAGCCTGTGCTGCGGTCGCAGACCGCACAGGCGGCACAACCGGCGCCTGCGCCATCGACCCCGCGCTGCCGGCCCCAGCCACGGCAAATGCCGCCGTGGCGACAGCCGCCGATGTGACGGCGGGCGCCGATGTGACGGCGGGCGCCGCCGTCACTGCCGCGGGGGCGTTCAGCGCGGTCGCGCGCAGAAAAGCCATCTCAATGGGCAGTTGTGGCACGCCGGGCACCTGGTCTCGCAGCGCCGCGCGCGCCTCGGTGAACTCGCGCACTGTGGCCGGCAGCGCGGACGGCGTGAACGCCTGCGCCTGACGGGCCACAGCCTGCACTACATCCTGCGGCAGGTCCAGCAGCTCCGGCGCCCGAGCTATTTGCATGAAGAGCACCGCGCGCAGATATGCGATGATCTGATCGACCAACTGGCCCAGCTCCACCCCATCGGCCACCAGGCTGTTGAGCAGCGCCAACCCGCCCGCACTATCGTTCGCGGCCATGCAGTCGACCAAGCGGCTGATCGTCTGACCATTCACCAGGCCAAGCACGCGCTCGACCCGTGCCAACGTCAGGGTGTCATCGCCATACGAAAGCAGCTGATCGAGCAGGCTGACCGCATCGCGCATGCTCCCGGTGGCGCGACGCGCGATCGCCACGAGCGCCTCCGGTTCGGCTTTGCACCCCTCGTCCGCCAGGATTACGGCCAGGTGATCGACGATCTCGGGTGTGGGAATGCGACGAAAGTCGAATCGCTGGCAGCGCGAACGCACGGTCTCAGGGACGCGATCCGGTTCAGTGGTCGCTAACACGAAGATGGCATGTGGCGGTGGCTCTTCCAACGTCTTGAGCAGCGCGTTGAACGCCTCCTTCGTCAGCATGTGGACTTCGTCGATGATGTAGACCTTATAGCGTGCTTCGTTGGGGCGGAAGCCGATCTTCTCTCGCAGATCGCGGATCTCGTCGATGCCGCGATTGGACGCTGCGTCGATCTCGATCAGGTCGAGCTGCCGTCCTTCCGTGATGGTGACGCAGATGGCGCATGTGTTGCATGGCCGTCCAGCCGGATCCGGATTCAGACAGTTGATCGCTTTGGCAAGGATGCGGGCAGTCGATGTCTTGCCGGTGCCGCGTGGACCGGTGAACAGGTATGCGTGCGACATCCGACCCTCGCGCAGGGCATTGCGCAGGGTCAAAGTCACATGCTCCTGCCCCACCACTTCCGCGAAGTCTTGTGAGCGCCACTTGCGATAAAGCGCCTGCGCCGCCATGCAAACCTCAGAAAAAACGGAGAGGGAAAGGTGCTCCGGTCCCCGTGCTCTTGTCTCCCACCCAGTCTACCATATCCGGCATCCAACCGCCAACTTCCGGCTTCCTGCGGGATATGCTATAATCCGTTCGTGAACGAAGACGAAGCCAAAGTCCTGACCGGCCTGATGGAGCGGCGGGCCCTGGAGGCGGAATTCGATGCGCTGGCCAAGGCGTCCAACGCGCGTGAGCTGGCGCAACGCGCCCAGCGCATCGCTGCGCGCGGCAGCGCCAGCCTTCCTCTCCTGCTCGCCCGGCTGGACACTGAGGACCCGCAGCTGCGCGGCGGCCTGGGTCTGGTGGCACAGCATCTCGAGCGACGCCTCGTCGTCCGTGCGCTCAAATCGGCGATCCGTTCGCGCGAACACAACGACCGCACCCGCGCCACTGCGCTCACTGTGCTTGGTCGCTATCTCAACGAACCGATCGACGACGACCTGCTGGCTGCGATCCGCGATCCCGACGGCATGGCGCTGCAATCGCTGCGCGAGCTGATCGGTGTGATGGATGACAACCCCGCCAGCATCGTCGAGTACCTCGACCAATTGGCGCAACAGCCGACCGAGACGCCGGGCATGCTCATGCAGGCGCTGCCGCAGTTGATGCCCCACCCGCATCTGATTACGCTGCTCCGCATGTTCGCGCAAGGCGCCGATGCACGGCTTGCTGGCCTGGCCCTGGAGTTGTTGGGGCGCACACGCACACCTGAAGCGCTGCGCGCCGTGGTGGGATTGGCCGCGCTGCTGCCTCCCGACCGCGCGCCGCAGGCCGATCGCAGCCGGCGCAAGCTGCAAATGAGCGGGGTGCAGGCTGCGCCCGACTTCTCTGCCGCCGAGTGGCGCGCGCTCCTTTCGCGTGTGGACGGGGCCGGGATGCAGCTCATCTGGTTCGTCCACCGGCAGGACAGTGACCGGGTCGGTGCGATGATGCTGGTCACCAAGGATCCTTCGGGAGTCGTGACGGCCTTTGGCGGAACCGATGTTGCGGCGTCCGATGTCCCGCCCACCGTGCCGGAAGGTCAGATCCTCTCCGTGCCGCAGCCTGGCGGGCAGCGGCCGCTGATGCTGCTCAGTGTGCCTTTCGATGCGGCGCGCCTGGCAGCCCAAGAGGCCGTGCAGCAGGGCTGGCGCAGCGGCAACCCTCCGCCTTTGCTGTTTCGCTTCCTCAATGATATGATTTGGCAGTACGGCGCGGTTGAGGCCGAGGTTGAGGCCGAGGCGCCCGGCAGTCTGGGGCGCTACACAGCAACCTTGCTAGATCATCCGGCCTTTGCGGGGTGGTTCTGGCAGGCGCCGGCGCTGACCGATGCGGCGGCGACGTTGGGGCTGAGGCATTCGGTGGGCGCTCGCTCTGCCGCAGTGGCCCGGTTGGCCCGCGAGGCCTTCGGTGCAGACGATGCGGCCAGCTATGCCCGTCGCGTGTCGGCGAATGCCGTCTGGCTGCGATTGGCCAACCAGGATGCAGCGGCCCGACTCGCGCAGGCGGCAGCCGCACAGTTGCGGGCAGCCGCACAGCTGCGGACAGCCGCACAGTTGCGGGCGGACGCACAGTTGCGTGCGGACGCGGCCGTCGAGTCGCCGTTTATCCGCCGGTTGATCGGCATCGGCCTGGACATGGCCTTGATCGAACTGCACAGCGGATACGACCTGCGGCGCGAGCTGAAGACCCTTTCGAATCGTCACTAGGGCGGCGCCCTGCCCCTGTGCAGGTTTCCGGGCGCCGCAGACCATATTGCAAGAGGAGTTGAGCCATGCCACAGTTGGGCATCCCAGAACTGGTCATCATTCTGGTGATCGTTCTCGTGATCTTCGGCGTTGGCCGCTTGCCCGAGATCGGCGGCGCCATCGGCAAGAGCATCCGCGAGTTCCGCGAATCCTCGAAGGATCCCGAGGCTGAAAAGAAGAAAGAGCAGCCCACGGAAGCGACCGCTCAGGACCAGCCGAAGGCCTGATCCTTGGAGACGTGATGGGCAACGAACGAAGGGGCGCGAGCCCTCCGCTCTGTCGCGTCTCGTTTGTTGCCCGCCTCGCGTCATGGAGATCGGGGGCGTTATGACGACGCCCGATCCTGTCAGCACGCACAATCCCCAGACCCCCATTCTTGCCTGGCGCCAGCACCGGCGAGCTCAGGAACTCGGCGCGCTTCATCGTGTTGCGTCCGCCATCAATCAGGCCGCGACTGAGCAGGATGCGCTCAGCGAGGCGTTGGGGCGCGTTCTCGATGCGCTGGAGCTGGCTGCCGGCGCGATCTACCTGCACGATCCTCAGAGCAACCAGTTGCTGGCCGCGGCCCGGCAGGGCGACCTCGCGCTGGTCGATCCAACTGGAGAGGCTGAGGCCCCCTGCGAGTGTCTGTGTGGGGTCGTGATGCGAGAGGGTGTTCCGGTGCAGGCGGCAGAGCCTGGTCCAGACATGCGGCAGAACTGCGGGGCGCGGCGCTGCGCGGGCAGTGTGTGCGCAGCGATCCCCTTGCCGGGCCGAGCACGCTTGCTGGGCGTGATGTGCGTGGTGGGTCGACGCAACGCCCCCTTCGATAGTGGTGAGCTGGCCTTGCTCCAGTCGATGGGCGCGCAGATCGGCGTCGCAGTGGAAAACATGCGCCTGCGGGAGGAGGCGCGGCGGGCCGAGACGCTCGAAACACTCATCCAGGAGATGCACCACCGCATCAAGAACAACCTGCAGACGGTCGCCGATCTGCTGAGCCTGGAGATGTCGGCAACTGCCAGCGCGGAGGCCCGCCAGAGCCTGCGCGATAGCATTGGCCGGATCAAGAGCATCGCTGCGGTGCACCAACTCCTCTCGCTCGAACATCTGCGACTGACCGACATCACCGAGCTGGCGCGGCAGGTGTGCGATATCTCGCTGCAGCAGCTCACGCGACCCGATCGGCGGGTGGCGGCGGACATTCGCGGGCCGTCGATCTACCTGCCTTCCAAGCAGGCGACGGCGCTGGCCCTGGTGATGAACGAGCTGATTGCGAATGCCCTCGAACATGCATTCGAAGGGTGCCGTCCGGGCCACCTGGTCATCGAATTGCAGCAAGATGGCCCGCAGATCAGGGTGGCGGTGTCGGACGACGGCCGCGGCTTGCCGGATGATTTCAGCGCGCACTGCAACAACGGGTTGGGTCTGCAAATCGCGCGCACGCTGGTCGAAAAGGACCTCGCTGGCGTCCTGGATCTGCGGAGCGTTCCAGGAGGCGGTAGCCGTGTGACGGTGACCTTCTACAGATGAGATGGAACCGCTGCGTATCCTGATCGCCGACGATGAAAGCATCCGCCTGATGAGCCTGCGGAAGCAGTTGGCGGCGCTGGGCCATCGAGTGGTTGCGGAGGCATCGAGCGGGGAGCAGGCGGTGGCGCTGGCCGAGGCGACACAGCCCGACCTGGCAATCCTCGATATCAAGATGCCGGTCCTCGACGGGATCGAGGCTGCGCAACAGATCACGGCTGCGCGACCCATCCCGATCATCCTGCTGACCGCCTACAACGAGACGGAGCTGGTGGAGCGCGCAGCGCAGGCCAGCATCGCAGCCTACCTCATGAAGCCCGTCGCCGAAGAAGATCTCCTGCCGGCGATCACGCTGGCGTTGCGCCGCTTCCGGCAGTTCGAGGCGCTACGCCGCGAGGTGAGCGACCTGCGCGAGGCGCTGGAAGCACGCAAGCTCATCGAACGGGCCAAAGGCATCCTCATGCATCGTCTCGGCCTGTCCGAGGACGAAGCATTCCGCCGCCTGCAAAGGCAGAGCCAGGACAGCAACCGAAAGTTGGCCGAGGTGGCCGAGGCGATCGTCATGGCCGACCGGCTGCTCTGACGCGGCTTTCGCACAATGCGAAGCTTGCTTACCGAACGGCCGCCGGTCTGCGCGTACCATGGAAGATGTGAGCGACCCGCAGGAGATGAGCCAGTGGAGAACCTTGTCCCGCATTTCGTAGAATTGATCCGCCGCGCATCGACCGATCTGCCGGCCGATATCGAGGCGGCTTTGCGCCGCGCCTACGAGCAGGAAGTCGCTGGATCGGCTGCACAGAACACGCTGGACGCCATTCTGGAGAATGTGCGCCTGTCCCGCGCCGGCTCGACGCCGATCTGCCAGGACACCGGCACGCCGATCTTCTATGTCTACTACCCCTTCGGCTGGTCGACGTTGGCGCTGAAGAAGCAGATCCGGGAGGCTGTTGCACGGGCCACGGCGCAGTCGTATCTCCGGCCCAACTCGGTCGAGACCCTCAGCGGCAAGAACACAGGCAACAACCTGGGCGATGACTTCCCTTACTTCCACTTCGAGGAGTGGGAACAGGAGCACCTCAGGGTCGATTTGATGCTGAAGGGAGGCGGATGCGAGAACGTGGGCGCGCAGTACAGCCTGCCCGACACGCGCCTGAGCGCGGATCGCGATCTGGAGGGGGTGCGCCGCGCCGTGCTGGATGCGGTGCAGCAGGCGCAGGGTCTCGGATGTGCGCCAGCGGTCATCGGCGTGGCGGTCGGCGGCGATCGAGCGTCGAGCTACATCAAGTCCAAGGAGCAGTTCTACCGACCGCTCGATGACGCCAACCCCAACCCACAGGTCGCTGCGCTGGAAAAGCGACTCACCGAGGAAGCCAACACCCTCGGCATCGGACCGATGGGCTTTGGCGGCAAGACGACCGTGCTGTCGGTCAAGATCGACTCGCTGGAGCGTCTGCCGGCCAGCTATTTCGTGACTGCGTCCTACATGTGTTGGGCCGACCGGCGGCGCACTCTGATCTTTCGGGACGGCACGGTGACGATCGAGTAGCTGCGCGACGCTGGCCGGAGTTCGAGCGCCGCGCCGGCATGCGGTTGTGCGATGCTTCGAGTCTCACGGTGCGCACCCGACGAGCACACATTTCGCGGAGCGGAAGCCCATGTCCATCGTAGACTTGCACATCCCGATCAGCGAAGAAGCGATCCGCCGCGTCCACATCGGCGACCAGGTCCGGCTGTACGGCACGGTCGTCACCGCCCGGGATGCGGCGCACAAATACATCATGGACAACTTCATCCATCCACCCACCATACCGGAGAGCGAACAGGCGCTCCATGCCGAACTGCTCCGCCTCTGGTCGGGCGGGGTGATCTATCACTGCGGCCCTGTGGTGAGCAAGGACGAGGGCGGCCACTGGCGCTTCGTCGCCGCTGGCCCGACGACCAGCATCCGCGAGGAGCCCTACGAGGCTGACGTGATCGCGCACTTTGGGGTGCGCGGGGTGATCGGCAAAGGAGGGATGGGGCCGAAGACCCTGGCAGCGTGCAAACAGCACGGCGCGGTCTACCTGCATGCCGTCGGCGGGGCGGCCACCTTGATCGCCAACTCGGTCAAGGAGGTGCTGACCGTCTACAAGCAGGACGAATTCGGGACGCCAGAGGCGTTCTGGGTGGTGCGCGTCGAAGGTTTCCCGGCGGTCATCACGATGGATGCCCGCGGCCAAAGCCTGCACGAGACGATGATTGCGTCATCAGCACAGCGGCTGACGGAGCTGATCGGGGCGCGGTGACGCCGCGCTCAATCCAGTCCCGGCAGACGATCCGGGTCACCGCAGTGACGGCGCTCGATCTCTTGCACCCTTCGGCGCAGACGGCGCACGAACTCAAGCGCCCCGGGTTGGTCTTCGTCCTGGACGATCATCTGCATCTCGACGAGATCCTGGGACGAGAAAACGATGGCGATGTGCTGAGGTTTGGCCAGATTGAGATTCACAACGGATCCTTGCTGACTTGACGGCTTGTACAATCTCACTATACTATACCCCAGTATAGTCTCCCCCGAAGGGGGTGTCAAGTCGCACGGAAGGGGAAATGGAAGCGCGTTCGCCGGAGCTCAAGACGGAGCTCGCGCACCGCCTGCGCCGGGTCGAAGGTCAGGTGCGCGGGGTACAACGCATGGTCGAAGAGGATCGGGATTGTCCGGACATTCTCCAGCAGATCGCTGCGATTCGCTCGGCGATGCACCAGGCGAGCGTGTTGGTGGCGCGCTCCTACGCAGCCCGCTGCTTGGAGGAAGGGGCTCCGGACGATCGGGACGACCTGATCGATACGCTGATCGCCACACTGAGTAAGCTGCGTTGAGGTGCAATCATGTCACCGGACTACTTGCTGGCAGGTTTTTTTGTGCTGACCGTGGTGCTCATGCTATTGGGCCGCGGCAGCTGAGCGTCGCAGAGCACTTGCCAGCCCCGTGCGGGCCGGCCTACAGAACCCGGGTGCGGAAAAGACCGTGGGGAGCGCGACACGTCCACGCTGGAGCCCTGATGTCGACGAGAGGAGCATGAGGTCATGGGTCTGTTCAAGAATCTGTTTGGGAGCAAGAAGGATGAATCGGCGCCGGCTGCCAGCGCCGTAGAACCACGGCACCTGACAGGCGAGGAGTTCGACACGGTCGTGCTCCAGTCCGAGCTGCCGGTGGTTGTCGACTTTTGGGCCGAATGGTGCGGCCCGTGCCATGCCATCGCGCCTTCAGTCGCCAACCTGGCCGCCGAGTTCGAGGGCAAGGCGTTGGTGACCAAGCTCAACGCGGACGAGTATCCCGACATCCTGAGCCGCTATGGCATCATGGGCATCCCGACGCTGATCTACTTCAAAGGCGGGAGGGAAGCGGACCGAGTAGTCGGCGTGACCGGTTACGGCGCATTGAAGAGCAAGCTCCAGCGCCTGTTGGCCTGACATCGCCCCTCAGCGCAACGACGCCAGCATCATTGTTGCCTCGTTGCGCCGGATTGGCTCCCATTACCCCCGTCGTAACCTTTGCGACGCTCGAATCATCGAATGAAACATAATACGAGCACGGCGCCTCCCGACGAAGCTGATCTTGTGCTGGCCCTGAAGTCCGGCGACCAGGCGGCCTTTGCGGAGTTGGTGGATCGCCATTCGGCGACTGTCTACAACCTGGCGCTGCGCATGATGGGTGACCAGCATGAGGCCGAAGAGGTCCTCCAGGAGACCTTCATCAGCGCCTTTCGCGCAGTCGACCGATTCCAGGGCCGCAGCCAGCTTGGCACCTGGCTCTATCGGATCGCCTACAACGCCGCGCTGATGCGGCTGCGGAAGCGCAGGCTGCCAACCACCTCGATCGATGAGCCGCTGCAGAACGATGAAGGCGAAGAGGCGCCCAGGCAGGTCGTCGATTGGCGAGGACGTCCAGATGATCTGGCGCTCACCGGCGAGCTGCGCGATGTGCTGGATGCCGCCGTCGCGACTTTGCCTGCCACGTTGCGCAGTGTGTTCGTCTTGCGTGACATCGAGGGGCTGTCAACGGCAGAGGTGGCGGACGTGCTGGGCTTAACCGAAACCAACGTAAAGGTGCGGCTCCATCGTGCACGGCTGGCGCTGCGCGAGCGGCTGTCGAGCTACTTCGCAACCGATGCGTCGAGGCATTCGCTCGGAAGCGGGAGCCGCAGGGGGATCTATGTCAGTGCAGTGTAAAGAGCACCTGGGCTGTCTGTCGGACTACGTGGACGGTGAGCTCGATCCGGAGTTGTGCGCCGAGCTCGAGCGCCACATGGCCGACTGCGGCGATTGCCAGGTGGTGGTCGACACGCTGCGGAAGACCATCAGCCTCTATCGCACCTACGGGCACGAAGACCTGCCTCCGGACGCCAAAGAGCGGCTGTTCGCGGTGCTGAGATTGGAATCGCAACGCTGACACCGGAGACTCAAGATCAGACCGGGAAAGCACACCGCGCCCCAGCAGAGGCGAGAAGCCCAGTCTACCAGCCGGCAGGCCAACCGTTGCAGATTTGCCAAACCGGGCCACTCCGGATATACTGACCGTTACAGGGCGGTTAGCTCAGTTGGCTAGAGCGCGGCGTTGACATCGCCGAGGTCAGAGGTTCAAACCCTCTACCGCCCACCTGAACAGCATAAAGCGTTGACCGGGACGAGTAGATGTGGTCACGGCGCCAGAGATAGCGGACCATCGGCTGAAAGCCCGCTTCGCAACAGCGCATCGAAAACCCCCCGGGAGCGAGCATCGGAAATCAGCAAAAGGTTATTTGTTGGCAGTATGATGCTCCGGGTAGCGCCGTTAGCCGCTGCAGAGATGGCGCGTCCCGATCATACGGCGCGCTAACTTGGGTGGAACCGCGAACTCCTCGCCCCAATGGGCGGGGAGTTTTTTGTTTGGTCGGAGTGCGGTCGAAAGGGGGTGATGGCCGTGACCGGCACGATAACCGATGATTCTGATACTCGCATGCGCACGACCGTTGTTGGTAGATCAGGCGTGAACCCGCCCAATCGACCAGCGTACAGATTCACCCGTATCCAAGGAGGCCATCATGGCCGAGAATCATAGTTCAGATGAAGCGAACGAATTCGTTCACCGCTTGCGCCATTCCGCCGCCCACGTAATGGCGGAAGCCGTACTGTCGCTCTATCCCGATGCGAAAATTGCGATCGGGCCGGCGATCGACGCCGGTTTCTACTACGATTTCGATCTCGGCGCCGATGCCCAGGGCCATCCGCGCACCTTCACCCCGGAGGATCTGGCCGAGATCGAGAAGAGGATGCGGCAGATTATCGCCGGCAAGCATCCGTTTCACTACCGTGAGGTGAGCGCTGACGCAGCGCGACAGCTCTTCATGGATCAGCCGTACAAGCTGGAGCTGATCGACGGGCTGGCGAAAGGCGGCGTCGATGAGTACGGCAACGAGACGGCCGGGCCGGTCGTAATCAGCACATACCGCCACGACACCTTCGAGGACCTGTGCCGCGGGCCGCACCTGGAGCATACCGGCCAGATTCCGCCCGATGCGTTCAAGCTGATGACCGTGGCAGGCGCCTATTGGCGCGGGGACGAGCACAACCCCATGCTCCAGCGCATCTACGGCACGGCGTGGCGCAACAAGAAGGAGCTGGCCGATTACCTCCAGATGCTGGAAGAAGCCAAGCGGCGCGACCACCGCAAGCTGGGCAAGGAGCTGGAGATCTTCATCTTCGATGATGAAGTCGGGCCAGGCCTGCCGTTGTGGTTGCCGAACGGCGGCATCATCATCGACGAGTTGGAGAAACTGGCGAAGGAGATGGAGGAGCGGGCCGGCTATCAGCGCGTGCGCACGCCGCATTTGACCAAAGAGACTCTCTTCCAGCGCAGCGGCCATCTGCCATACTACGCCGAATCCATGTACCCGCCGATGGAACTGGAAGGGGTGCGGTACTACATGAAGCCGATGAATTGCCCCTTTCACCACAAGATTTTTGGCGCCAGGCCGCGCAGTTATCGCGACATGCCGATCCGGCTGGCCGAGTACGGCACCTGCTACCGCTACGAAAAGAGCGGCGAGCTGTTCGGCCTGCTGCGCGTGCGCTCGATGCAGATGAACGATGCGCACATCTACTGCTCCGAAGCACAGTTCGAGCAGGAGTTCATGGCCGTGATCGCCATGTACCAGGCGTACTTCAAGCTGTTCGACATCGACCGTTACGTCATGCGGCTGAGCACCCATCACAGGAAGGGCCTCGGCAAGAAGTACGTTGACAACGAGCGGCTGTGGTTGAAGACCGAGGAGATGGTGCGCAATGCCATGATTCACGGCGACGTGCCGTTCGTGGAGGCGCCGGACGAGGCTGCGTTCTACGGTCCCAAGATCGACGTGCAGATCTGGAGCGCGATCGGTCGGGAATTCACGCTGGCCACCAACCAGGTCGATTTCGCCGTGCCGGAGCGTTTCAATCTGAGCTTCATCAACGCCGAGGGCCAAGAGGAGACGCCGCTGTGCATCCATCGTGCGCCGTTGAGTACGCACGAACGCATGATCGGCTTTCTGATCGAGCACTACGCCGCCAATTTCCCGGTCTGGTTGGCTCCCGAACAGGTGCGGGTCATCCCGATCACCGACGCACACCACGACTACGCGAGCGCCATCGCTGCACGACTGGTGAACGCCGGCGTGCGCGCCCGGGCCGATGCGGCTGCGGAACGGATGAACGCCAAGATTCGCGCCGCACAACTGATGAAGGTGCCCTATATGCTGGTCGTGGGGGACCAGGAAGCCGCCGCCGGCACGGTCTCGCTCCGCCGGCGGGACGGCAGCCGCCAGGATCACCTGCCGCTTGACCAGTTCGTCGCGCTGGTGACGGAGCGTATCGCCACGCGCGCCAGTGCGCTGTAGACGGTGGGGCGGGCCTGCGCCGGCCCGCCCCACGCTCTGTTCCGCAGCGCGACGCGCTCGACCGGCTGCGCCACTCCACGGCACACGTGCTGGCCGAGGCGGTGCCCGAGCGCTTCCCCCACGCAGCGGTCGCCATCGGGCCGCCCATCAAGGACGGCGTCTACTACGACTTCGGCCCAGGTCGCAACCCCGACGGCTCATTCAGGACTTTCACGCCTGAGGGCCTGGCAGCGCTACCGCTGTGGGTGGACGCTCAGGTACTGCTTCAGAAACGGGAACACCTCATCCAGCACCTCGTAGGTGTGGAAGCCGGGCGAAGCGTACGCAGCAAAGATCGCCGCGCCCAGGACGTAGTCGTCCTGGCGGAGGCAGGCATCGTACCACGCGAGCTGCTCGACATAGTTGCCCGGCGCATCGCTCCCCATCCCCAGCTCCTCCCAATACTTGCGGAAGTCCATCCATCCTTCGGCCTTCGGCCCCGGCCGGTTCGCCACTGCACCGTCGATGCCGGTCTCGGTGATGACCAGCGGCAGCACCAGCTTGTTCGGCGCCAGAAAGCCACGGTAAACCTTGCGGTAGCGCAGCGTCAACCACCCCTCCTGAGCCGGGTCGACGCCCCAACCGAGCGGATCCTGGGGCGTGCCGAATTGCATTGTCGGCGCAGAATACTCATGCAGGCCCAGGTAGCCGCGGTGCTGGATCGCAGCCTCCAACGCGGGCCGAAAGTGCGGCCAGAGCGCCAGGTCCGGCGTGCCGGTGCTGAAGTTGCCCACCACCGAGCGGATACCCTGCCCCGCAAGCAGCCGCGTGCGCTCCGCTTCCAGCTGAGCCAGTCGCGCCATCTGCTCCGGGGACTCGGCCACCGGCTCGTTGTATGCCTCCCAGGCATCGATGGCCGCTTTCCGCCGCGGCTCGGTGGCGATCGGCAGCAGTTTGTCGGCGAAGGCCCTCGCTGCTGCGAGAGGATCGCTGAGCGAGCCAAGGTCGAGCTGCGGCAAATCGATGCGGCCCACCAGCAGGGTCTTGGGCGACAGCTTTTTGATGTCGGTCACGAAGTTAGGATCGTATTCGAGCGTCTTAATCAGCGCCACATTGCCGGTGCTCAGCAGGTCGAAGATGCGAGGGTCGTTGCGGCTGATGAAGAGACCGAGCTTCGTCGGCGGGCCGGGCGGGAACGCGGTGGCAGTCGGCGTGGGCGTGTTCGCGGGCCGCGACGTAGGTGTCGGCGTGAATGTCTGGCCCGGCGTCGATGTGCCCGTCGGCGTGCCGGATGCCGTCTGGGTAGGGGTTGCACTGGCCGTGTGCGTTGCGGTCGGCGTGGCGGGCGGCGTGGGAGTCCACGTCGGCCGGGGAGTGCGGGTCGGCGCCAGCGTCGGCACCAACGCTGCTCGCCGGCAAGCGGCCAGAAGCCCCGCGGCCGCACCGGCGCTGAGCGCCGCCAGAAAGGCGCGGCGTGTCAGGATCGCGCTGTTTGATGGCTGCTTCGTGATGAGATTTTCTCCTCGATGGTGTAATGCCTTCCCAGGCGCCGCTGCGTTGGCCGCCGCGTCGCATCGATGCGACGGCCACCCCCACAGCGTGCGCCAGGGCGCACGTTGTCGCTACGCAGGCGCGGCGGCGAGCACTTCGTCCATCCGTGCGTAGGCGCGGCGCAGATGCGGGATGACGATCGAGCCACCCACGACGAGCGCCACCGCAAACGCTTCCTCGAACTCCGCCACAGTGACGCCGCACCGAACGCACTGGATGATGTGATAGGTGATGCAGTCGTCACATCGCAGCACCATCGATGCAACCAGGCCGAGCAATTCCTTGGTCTTGGCAGGCAGGGCGCCCTCTTCGTACGCTTCGCCATCGAGCCGGAAGAAACGCTTGATGACGCGGTCGTCACCGGCGAGGATGCGCTCGTTGGCAGCCAGGCGCTCGGCCTGGAATGCGGCGAGTGTTCTGTCCATCTCTTCTCCACACGGATTGGGTATGCGGCTGGCAACTGGCAGGCGTCCGCCGCGCCACGACGATCAGTGCGTGCGCTGGCCGTGTGAGCTCGACGCGGTTCCCGCAAGCGGATACGGCGGCAGCGCCGGCGAGCGTTGTCCGCTGGGCCGGGGAGGCGCAGGCTCGATGCGCGGCGCATCCTCACCCGCCTGCACCATGCGCCGGATCAGCCGGCCTGCAAGGTCATCGGCCACCCCCCGAAACGTTTCGACCCCTGCCAGATTGGTCAGCTCGTAGGGATCGGCTTGCAGGTCATACAGAACGTCCTCGACATAGCGATTGGCGCCGCTGGCCTGCCAACCGTTTAGGTCGGGTGCAATCACGCCGTACTTCCAGCGCGCCGTACGGATGGCCCGGCCCACCTGCGATTCGCTGATTTGGATGAACGCCTCTTCCGGCCACTCAACGGAGGGACCGCGCAACAGCGGCAGGCGCAACAGCGGCAGGATGGAACGGCCGTCCATTTCCTGCGGCACGGGCAGGCCAGCCGCATCGAGCAGCGTGGGCGGCAGATCCACCAGGCTGACCAACTGGCACACCTGCCCGCCTCCGTCGAACCCTGGCCCCTGGAATGCGGTCGGGATGCGCACCGCCGCCTCGTGGCACGATCGCTTGTATTCCGCGTTGCGCGTCTTGAAGTGTGAGCCATGATCTGAGGTGACCAACACGATCGTATCCGCAGCCAGCCCCAGGCTCTTGAGTGCATCCAACAGCCGGCCCAATGCCTCATCCAGCCGTTTGACCATGCCATAGTAGCCACCCAGGTGCTGGGGTGCGGAGCCGCCGAGCGCCGCCAGATCTGGCGGCGTCCAACGCCCGGCGTAGCGCTCGCGATAGCCGTCCGGCGCTACATAATCATCGAGATGGTTTTGGTGATGCGGTTCGAGGTAGGAGATGAAGAGAAAAAACGGCTCGGCTTGATGGGCATCGACATAGCGAATGGCCGCATCGGTCAGGGCATCCACGCGGTAGCCCGGCAGCTTCACCCGTTGACCGTCTGCCCCGTACAACACCGTATCGTACGCATTGGAGGTGAATTCAAGCAGATTCGCACCCAACCATGATTCATAGCCGCCCTGCTGATTGCGCGGCACAGGATCTCGGTCAGCCAGGTGCCACTTGCCGATATAAGCAGTACGATAGCCTGCTGCCCCGAAGTAATGGGCCAGGGTCTTGTGTTCCTCTGGGAGGGCGATGCCGTTACGGTAGACCGTCGTGCGCGTGGCATACAGACCTGTCTGCAGCGAGGCACGCGCCGGCGCACAGACAGGCTGGCAAGTGATGGCGTTGTAGACGTGTGTGCCGCGCTGCGCCAGACGGTCGAAGTTCGGCGTCAACTCCAATGGGTTGCCGTGGACACCGGTCGTGTCCCAGCGCTGCTGGTCGGTGAAGAAGACAATGACATTCGGACGTTTCCGAGATGATGCGGGCATCCGTAAGGCTCCTGGGAAAGTCGAAAAGCGTTGACCGCATTATACCGCTTTTGCCGCCAACGCACAGATCGGGTAACATGAGCCGAGGATGAAGGGGCGGGACGAAAGCGAAAGGATCAGTTGCTCCTCCGCGTCCCGCCGTTCGTCGTCGTGGTTCGTCGCGGAGAAAACATGTCGCTCATTCTCGCCATCGAGACCTCATGCGATGAGACAGGCGCCGCTGTCATCGAGGACGGGCATCGCATTCGATCGAATGTCGTTGCCTCGCAGATCGAGCTGCACCGGCCCTATGGGGGGGTCTTTCCCGAGATCGCGTCGCGGCAGCATGTCTTCGATATTGTTCCGGTGATCCAGGCTGCGCTGGCCGACGCAGGCGCCGGCTGGGACGATCTGGCGGGGTTGGCTGTGACGGCTGGGCCGGGGCTGGCCGGATCGCTGCTCGTCGGCGTCAATACTGCCAAAGCGATCGCCTGGGGTCTCGGGCTCCCGCTCATCGCCATCAACCACCTGGAGGGGCACCTCTACTCCAACTGGCTTGACGAGGGAGGCAAAATCGATCCGACAGCGATCGCCCGACCCAGTCTGCCCGCACTCGATGCGGCCGGCAGCGCCTTCCCGCTGCTGGTGCTGATCGTCTCAGGCGGCCACACCGAGATCATCCTGATGACCGGTCACGGCCGATACCAACGACTGGGGGCCACGCTGGACGATGCGGCCGGCGAGGCGTTCGACAAAGTGGCGCGGCTGTTGGGGTTGGGCTACCCCGGTGGGCCGGCGATCCAGCGGGCCGCGGTCGGGGGCAACCCGGCCGCCTACGACTTCCCGCGCGCGCTGATGACGGGCGCGGAGCACCGTTTCAACTTCAGCTTCAGCGGGCTGAAAACGGCCGTGGTGCGCCAGGTGCGCGATCTGGGCCAAGGCGAGCAGCGCATCATCGACCTGCCGGTCGCTGATCTCGCGGCAAGCTTCCAGGCGGCCGTGGTGGATGTGTTGATCGCCAAGACCACCGATGCGGTGCGCGAGTTCGGCGCGCAGCGCGTGTGCGTGTGTGGAGGGGTGGCCGCCAATCGGGCGCTGCGTGCAGCGGTCGCCGCACGACTGCCGGCGCCGGCATCGATCCCACCCTTCTTTCTGTGCACCGACAATGCAGCGATGATCGGCGCGGCCGCATACTATCGTCTGAGTGCTGATGGGCCGTCAGCACTCGATTTCGACGTGGAGCCGGACCTGGCCCTGCCGGTGCAGGGCTTGCCGCCGTTGGGATCGTAGTCCTTCTCGGACGTCCTGTGCGCCTCAACCACCTTTCCCTTACCAACTTCCGCAACTACACCCGGCTGGAGCTCGATCTTTCCGGCCGGCTGACCGTCGTTCAGGGCGCCAATGGCCAGGGCAAGACCAATCTGCTGGAGGCGATCCATCTGCTCGCCACGGGACGCTCACCGCGCGCCACGGCCGAGCGCGAGCTCATTAACTGGCTGGCTGCCGAGAGCCCGTTGCCTTACGCCCGGCTGACCGGCGATATCGACGAGGGGCGGGCGGCGGAAAAGCTGGAGCTCGTGCTGGAGCTGGGAGCAAACGGGCCGGGCGGGGGGCCGGCGGTGCGCAAACAGGTGCGGATCAACGGCGCGCCGAAACGCGGGATCGACCTGGTGGGCCGTCTGCGCGTGGTGCTCTTCTTGCCCGAAGACATCGGCCTGGTCGCAGGCGCGCCCTCGGAACGCCGTCGCTACCTCGACATCGCGCTCTGCCAGATCGCACCCAGCTACTGCCGTGCGCTCGGCGAATACAACCGGGTCGTAACGCAACGCGGTGCGCTGCTCCGGCGTCTACGCGATGAGGGGGGAGACCCCGGTCAGCTTGCCTTTTGGGACACACACCTGGCTGAACACGGCAGCGCGTTGATCCATCGGCGCAGCCAGGCCGTCCAGACCCTCGACCGCATTGCGGCGGAGCGCCACCTTGAGCTGACCGCCGGCGCGGAGCGGCTGCACCTGGGCTATTTGCCGAGCCCCGATCCGGCTGCGCTGGGGCATGGATCGCCGCGGCGGGTGGATGCCGCCAGACAGCAGCGCCTGGCCGAAGGGCAGCCAGCCTACCGCGCCGTCACGCGCGAGGCGATCCGGGATGCCTTCGCAGCGCAGCTGCGCGCCCTGCGCGCTCGCGAGATTGCCGCGGGCGCGTGCCTGGTGGGCCCGCATCGCGATGACATGGCGTTCGCCGCGGACGGTCATGACCTGCGTGCATTCGGCTCGCGCGGCCAACAGCGCACTGCCGCGCTGGCGCTCAAGCTGGCGGAACTCCAGATGATGCGGGACGAAACAGGTGACAGCCCGCTGTTGCTGCTGGATGACGTGATGTCGGAGCTGGATGCGGGCCGGCGCCGCACGCTGCTGGACGCGTTGGCGGGGACGCACCAGGCCATCGTGACCACGACCGATTGGGGCGATTTCACATCCGAATTGCTGGGGCAGGCCCACCGGTTGTGCGTCGAGCGCGGGACGATACGCTTGGGGTAGCAACGAACCAGGACACCTCACAACCGACAGAAACAGACTGAAGCGCGCTGCGCCGGCTACCCTTCGATCTCCTCACCGCAATCCGGGTTCTCTTCGCACCCCAGCGGGTGC
>CAYRFV010000103.1:0-17468 GCA_964423545.1 uncultured Anaerolineales bacterium
TTTTTGTCAAAGTGCGCTCTGCCGTATGTGACCAACACAATCCGGAACCGAGTCCCAATTGCCCGGCTGCTCGATCTGTGCTAGAATCGGTCAGCATTCGGATCATCCGCAGGCTCATGACAACGACCCTCAACCGTCCCACCGCCTCAGCGGCATTTGCGACGGCGGCCCTGCCCACGGACCTCACTATCCTGGCACGCTGCCTCGGCTACTTGCGTCCGTATTGGCGGCTGACCGCAGTCTCTTACCTGGCGCTGCTCGGCGTCACCTTGCTGGCGCTGATGGTGCCGCAGCTCGTGCGCGCCACCATCGACCGCGGCATCAACGCAGACAACCTGGCCGCCCTGCGCCTTTCAGTGGTCGCCATCCTGGCCATCACGTTTTTCAAAGGGATGCTGAATTTCGCGCTGGGACGCTGGACCGAGATTGCGTCGCAAGGAGTGGCCTACGACCTTCGCAACGAGCTCTATCGCAAGCTCGCCGCCCTCTCCTTCTCCTACCATGACCGGGCCCAAGTGGGGCAGCTCCTCTCGCGTTCGGTGCAGGACGTGGATCGCATCCGTTTCATGACCGGCAGGGCGTTGCTCCGGCTGACCGAAGGGCTCGTCTTGCTCATCGGCGCGACGATCTTCCTGACGCTGATGAACCCCACGCTGGCGCTGCTGGCCCTGTGGACCATGCCGATTATGGTGTACTGGGCGCTGCGCTTTGGCCGGCGGTTCCGGCCGCTTTCGCTCGCTGTCCAACAGCAGTTGGCCGTGCTAACCACGCGGCTGGAGCAGAACCTGCGCGGCGCGCGCGTGGTCAAGGCGTTCAGCCAGGAGCCTGCCGAGGTCGCGCGCTTCGATGATGAGAACGATCGCTGGCTTGAGCTGTCGGTCACTGCGGCGCGCCTCCAGGCCCTTAACATCCCGTTCCTGGACCTGGTCGCCAACCTCGGCACCGTCTTCATCATCTGGTACGGCGGCACACTGGTGGTGCAGGGCCATCTGACCCTGGGGGAGTTGGTCGCCTTCTCGGCCTACATGGGCATACTGATCCAGCCCGTGCGCAGGTTGGGAATGATCCTGCCCGCGTTAGCGACCGCGATTGCAGCCGGCGAGCGCGTCTTCGAAGTCCTCGACGCCCAATCCGAGGTCAAGGATGCACCGGACGCCTACCCGCTGCCGGCGGCGCAGGGTCATGTGTGTTTCGAGCACGTCTCGTTCAGTTACTTCGGCCGCCACACCGTGCTGGACGACATCTGCCTGGAGGCGCAGCCCGGCCAGGTGATCGCGCTCTTGGGGCCCACCGGCTCCGGCAAGTCGTCGATCATCAATCTGATCCCGCGTTTCTATGATCCGACCGGCGGGCGCATCACCATCGACAGCCACGACATCCGCGGCGTCCGGCTCACCTCTCTGCGCGACCAGATCGGGATCGTGCTGCAAGAAACGACCCTTTTCGCCGCCTCGATCCGCGAGAACATTGCGTTCGGCCGGCCGGGCGCGAGCGAGGACGAGATCATCGAGGCGGCAAAGGCCGCGCAGGCCCACGACTTCATCCTGGCCATGCCGAACGGCTACGACACACCGGTCGGCGAGCGGGGAGTCACCCTTTCCGGCGGCCAGAAACAGCGCATTGCGATCGCTCGCGCACTGCTCAAGGACCCGCGCGTTCTGATCCTCGATGATGCCACCTCCAGCGTGGACTCGGACACCGAGCGGCTGATCCAGGCCGCGCTGGAGCGGCTGATGGCGAACCGCACCTCCTTTGTCATTGCGCAGCGCCTCAGCACCGTGCGCATGGCCGACTTGATCGTCGTGCTCGACGGAGGCCGGATCGCCGCCCAGGGAACGCATGCTGAGCTGCTGCGCACCTCCGAGCTTTACACGGAGATCTACCACCGGCAACTGCGGCCGCAGGAGGCCCGGGCATGAGCTTTTCGCTCAGCGGATCCGGGCCGCGCATGGGACCCGGCCAGGTCCTCGAAAGCTACGGCGGTCGCGCCGAGGGAAGCGCGTTCAATCCGCGCGTCGCCCTCCGCCTGCTGGCCTTCCTGCGCCCGTATGGATTGCCGATGGCCGGCGCGCTGGCGCTGATGCTGGTCGCCACATTCTTCACACTCTCAGTGCCCTTCCTGGTCAAGACCGCCATCGATCGGGACATCGCCCAAGGCAACCTCACAGGGCTGGCCCGCGACGCGCTGCTGATCGCGGCTGCGTTCGTCGGGCTCTATCTGACCACTGCCGGCCAGCGTTGGCTCCTCTCGTATGTAGGGCTGAGAGTTCTGGCCAACCTGCGCCGCGCGCTGTTCCGCCATCTGCAGAGGCTGCCGCTCGGCTACCACGACACGCACATCGTCGGCGTCACCCTTTCGCGCGTTATCAACGATGTGTCGGTCATCAACGATTTGCTGTCACAAGGGCTCGTGACGCTGATAGGCGACAGCGTACTGCTGATCGGCATCGTCATCGTGATGATCTCGTTGAGCCCGCAGTTGGCGCTGCTGACCTTCAGCGTGCTGCCGCTCATGGTGCTGGCGACCCTCCTTTTCACTCGACGCGCCCAGGTGGCGTTCCGCCAGACCCGCAGTCGCATCGGCGCGCTCGTGGGCGACATGGCCGAGAACCTGTCGAGTATGCGTGTGATCCAGGCGTTCGCGCAGGAAGGGGCCACGCAAGAGCGCTTCGAGCAGATCAACCGCGAGAATCGCGATACTCATGTCGCAGCCATGTCGCTCTCTTTCGTCTTTCTGCCGACGGTCGAGTTCCTGGGAATGCTGGCGACGGGCATCGTGCTCTGGTTCGGCGGGGCTTTGGTCGTCGAAGGAACGATCAGCCTGGGCGTCGTGGTCGCCTTTCTGGCCTATGTCACCCGCTTCTTCGAACCGATCCAGGAGCTCAGCCAGCTTCACACCACCATGCAGGCGGCGATGGCCGGCGGCGAGCGTGTGTTGGAGGTGCTCGACACGGCCCCGGAGATCCTCGACCGGCCCGACGCGGTCGACATGCCGCCGGTGGCAGGCCGCATCGAGCTGGAGCACGTCAGCTTCACCTACCGCCGCGATGTGGAAGTGCTTCACGATGTGAGCCTTTCCATCGAACCGGGCATGACCGTCGCGCTGGTGGGGCCGACAGGTGCAGGCAAGACCTCCATCGCCAACTTGATTGCGCGCTTCTACGATGTCGCGCAGGGCGCCGTGCGCATCGACGGCATCGATGTGCGGGACGTTCGCCAGCGCTCATTGCGCAGCCAGATAGGGCTGGTGCCGCAGGACCCGTTCCTGTTTCCCGGCACCCTGGCAGACAACATCGCGTTCGGCCGGCCGGATGCGCCCCGTGAGGCGGTCGAGTCGGCGGCTGCGCTCGCCCGCCTCGACGGGTTCATCGCCGGGCTGCCAAGCGGCTACGACACCGAGGTTTCGGAAGGGGGAGTCAATCTGTCGATGGGTCAGCGTCAGCTCATCTGCATCGCGCGCGCTGCGCTGGCTGACCCGCGCATTCTGATCTTGGACGAAGCCACGGCAAGCGTCGACACGGTCACCGAGGGCCACATTCAAGACGCCATTGACCGCCTGCTGGCGGGCCGCACCGCGGTCGTCATCGCTCACAGGCTGAGCACCATCCGGAGCGCCGACCTGATCTGCGTGGTGCAGGATGGCCGCATCGTGGACCAGGGCCGGCACGACGATCTGCTCGCGAGGGGTGGGCTCTATCGCGAGCTCTATGAGAAGCAGTTCATGGACGCGACGGCAAGCTGAACGCAGCGATCGCCGTCTTCGATCAGACGAGGCTCGAACCCGTCGCCAGGAGGCGCTATGTCAAGACCGAGATGGTTTGCACTCTCAGCCGGCCTCCTTGCCGGCGCAGTCGCTGCCGCAGGATGGCGGATCTATGGGCAGCGCACCCGGGAACGGGTCCCCAGCGCCGAAGGCCTGGACGATCCGGCGATCGCGCAGGCGTACGGCCGCATCGCCGCGCTGCCGCACATGGCGTTCATGCGCCGGCTGACCGCACAGCGGGCAACCGCGCTCTGCGCCGTGGGCGAAGCCGCCGACATCGGATGCGGCGCAGGGCAGCTCGCCATCGAGCTCGCAAGGCAGGCGCCCGACCTGCGTGTCACCGGCGTCGATCTGGCGGTCGAGATGTTGGCGCAAGCGCAGGCACTGGCAGCGCGAGCCGGAACGAGCGATCGGGTCACTTTCCGCTTGGGCAGCGGCAACCGCCTTCCCTTTGAGGATCATGCGCTCGATCTCGTTGTCAGCACCCTGTCACTGCACCATTGGGTGGACCCGGTGGGTGTAATCAACGAGATCGCGCGTGTGCTGCGGCCCGGCGGCGCGTTCCTGATCGCCGATCTTCGTCGCGACATGCCGCCGCCCTTCTATCTTCTGGTGTGGTTCGCCACCAGGGTCGTCGTGCCGCCGACGCTGCGCCGAATCAACGAGCCTCTCGCCAGCCGGAATGCGTCCTATGACCCTTACGAGGTCGCCAGGTTGGTGCAGATCTCGCGCCTGACGGGCTGGCACATGGCGACGGGACCGCTGTGGCTCATCGTCGAAGGCAAGAAGTTGGGGACATAAAGCGCAGCGTTTGGCCAAGACGTCTCTCTCTGTTAGAATGAGCGCCACTGCGGTGGTTCGCCGTCCCGCAGCCAAGCCAGGACGCTCTGAATGACGACTGCCGCGCCAACCTCTCAGCCCAAGATTGAAGTCCGGCGTGACTGGCTGCGCTATTACCGGATCGCCTTCTTTTTCGCGCGCACCTTTCTCTCTTTCATCTTCTGGGACCTGATCGCCGCCCACCTGCCCTTCGTGGGATCGGGGGTGCGAGAGGGCGCGCCCGCACGCTGGCGCAGAACCGCTCAGCGCTTCAGGCGGCTAGCGATCCGCTTCGGCGGCGTGCTCATCAAGCTTGGGCAGTTCCTCAGCATCCGCGTCGACGTCTTCCCGCCGGAGATCACTTCCGAGCTCGCCGGGCTGCAGGACGAGGTGCCTGCCGAGACACTCGAAGATATCCAAGCCGTGATCGTCGGTGAGTTTGGCCGGCCCGTCGAGCAGGTGTTCGCCTGGTTCGCGCCCCAGCCGGTGGCCGCAGCATCGCTGGCCCAGGTGCACCCCGCCAGGCTGCTTGATCCCTCCGGTGCGACCGGCGGGACGGAGGTGGTCGTCAAGGTCCAGCGACCCCATATCGAGCGGCTGGTTGAGACCGATCTGGCTGCGATCCGGCTGGCGGCCACCTGGCTGAAATGGTATCGGCCAGTCACGCATTATGTCGATCTCGATCGGCTCTACGAAGAGTTCGCCGTCACCACCCGCCGCGAGCTCGACTTCGTCAATGAAGGCAAGAACTATGAGCGTTTCGCCGGGGACTTCGCCGGGGATTCCCGGGTCTACATCGCGCAGGTCTACTGGGATACAACCACCCGCCGCGTGCTGACGCTGGAGAATGTAGCCGGGATCAAGATCAACGATTTTGCCGCCATCGAGGCGGCCGGCATCAGCCGTGCCCAGGTCGCGAGGCAGCTCTACGACGTCTATCTGCAGCAGATCTTCGTCAACCACTTCGTGCATGCCGATCCGCACCCCGGCAACCTGTTTCTGCGCCCCGATCCAACCGATTCACAGGCAGCGCGCATCGCGTCGCGACCATTCAAAGTGGTTTTCGTAGATTTCGGGATGGTCGCCGTCATTCCCGAAGCGCTGCGCGCCGGCCTGCGCGAGTATGTGATCGCCCTGGCGACGCACGACGCGCATCGCATGGTGCAATCCTACGTGAGCGCCGGCGTTCTGCTGCCCGACGCGGACCTCAAGCGCCTCGAAGAGGTTCATGACATCCTGCTGAAGCGGATGGGCGGAGTGCGGATGGGACAGCTCCGGGACGTCGCGCTGGAGCAGGCCGACTTCATGTTCCGGGAATATCGTGATCTCATCTACGAGATGCCGTTTCAATTCCCATCGGACATGCTCTTCGCAATGCGGGCCGTCGCCATCCTATCGGGCCTTGCGACCAGCCTCGATCCCGACTTCGATCCGTGGGCCGCCACGATCCCCTTTGCTGAGCAGCTGGCCGCGGATGAGCTGGTGCACGACTGGCGGGGCAATCTGGATCAACTGCTGGATATCGGACGGCTCCTGTTCCGCCTGCCCAACCGCCTTGATCGCTTTCTCACCCAGGCTGAACGCGGCGATGTGATGATTCAGACATCGCTCGCGCCCGACCACGCCAAGGCGTTGCGCCGGATCGAGCGCTCGGTCGATCGCCAGATGTGGGCCATCGTCGCCGCCGGCCTGGTGATAGCCGGCGCCCTCCTTCGCTCATCCCCCGATCACTCGACGCTCAGCACGACGCTGCTCGCCGGCGCCGGCCTGGCTTTCCTGGTGGGGCTGACCCGCCGCTGACAGGCAGCCCCTCATCAGACTACCGGCTGCCAACGGCCACCCCGGTTCGGCCGCTCGCAATCAGCGCCTCCACTGCCGCCAAAGCAGGCAGCGATGGCTGGGCGCCGAGCATCGTCACCGCCAGTGCGCCGGCGCCCGTTGCATAGCGCCATGCTGCGTCGAATGTGTCGCCGGCGGCCAGTCGCGCCGCCAATGCGCCGCAAAACGCGTCGCCGGCGGCGGTGGTGTCGACCACGGGCACGCTAAAGGCCGCGGTGTGGCGATGTCCCGCCCCATCGCACACCACCGATCCCTGCCCGCCCAGCTTGACAAGCACCCGCTGCCGCTCCGATGTGCGGAGTCTCTCTCCGGCTGCGACGGCCGACGCGATATCCGTGATTGTCATTCCAGCCAGATCGCCCGCCTCCGTCTCGTTCGGCGTCAGAATGTCGGCCAGAGCCAGAATGCTGCGCGGGCAGCCGCGACTTGGTGCAGGATCGAGGATGACGACCGCGCCCGCAGCGCGCGCTCGGCGCATCGCCTCAGCCACCGTATCGAAGGGAATCTCCAACTGCACCAGCAGCACCCCAACATCCCGCCAATCGACGGCATCCAGGTCAGCAGCCGTGACACGCATGTTGGCCCCCGATGCCACGATGATGCTGTTGTCGATCCCCTGGGCCAGCAGGATCAGCGCCATGCCGCTGGCCGCGGCATCATCGGTTGCGACCCCCGATGCATCCACCCCGGCCTCCAGCAGGCCTGCGCGCAGGCTGCGCCCGAACGGATCATCGCCGAGCCGGCCGATCATGCGCACGCGTCCGCCCATGCGCGCGGCGGCCACGGCCTGGTTCGCGCCCTTGCCGCCCGGCACGGTGAGCACATCGCTGGCCAGGACCGTCTCGCCGGGCCGCGGCAGATGGTCAAGGCGGAAGATCTGATCCATGTTGATACTTCCGACAACGAGAACCTGGCGCATTGCACGCACCTCCGAAGCGTTGCGGCGTGATGGCTGCATTCCAGCCGGCGCTGGAGCTCGACCCACACGGCCGAAACATCGTAACACAAATAGCGGGCTTCCTGCATTGTTGAAGGGGCCGTTCTTGACAGCCACGACGACTCGTGGTATGTTATGCATAACATCGCTTTCTATTGCGCTGCGGTGTTTCGGGCGGCGACGCACCTGTGCCGCTCGCTCGTCAGACTGCGTCGGTTCGGAACGCATACGCATGGCCACGATTCGTGAGGTCGCCGAGCGCGCTGGCGTCTCCTCCATGACGGTTTCCCGCGTGATAAACAACTCCGGCTACGCCAGTCGCGAGGCGCGTGCACGCGTAGAAGCGGCCATCGCCGAGACGGGCTACGTGCCGAATGCCCTGGCGCGCAGCCTCCGCTTCAAGCAGACAAAGACTCTCGCACTCGTATTGAGCGACATCACCAATCCATTCTTCACGACCATCGCCCGGGGGGCCGAGGATGTCGCCAACCGCCATGGCTTCAATGTGATCTTTGGCAATACCGATGAGTCAGAGAGCAAGCAAGCGGAGTATTTGACCATCATGGTGCAGAAGCAGGTGGACGGTGTGCTCTTGGTTCCCGCGCTCAGCACCGAAGGTCCGGTGGCGTTCCTGCGCAACCGGGGAGTGCCGGTCGTGGTGCTCGATCGTCGCGTGCCCGAATGCAGCACCGACTGCGTGCGCGGCGACTCGGCGCAGGGCGCCTACGCGTTGACAAGGCTGCTCCTTGAGCTCGGCCACCGCCGGATCGCCATCCTGAGCGGGCCGCCGGAGGTGTCCACTGCGGCTGACCGCGTCGCCGGCTACCAGCAGGCGCTCACCGAGGCAGGCCTCACATGCGATCCGACGTTGGCCTTGCGCGGCCGCCTGCGCCAAGAGGGCGGGTATCAGATGGCGTTGGCCGCGCTGGCGCTGACCGAACGGCCGACCGCGCTCTTTGCCGCCAACAACTTCATCGCCATCGGCGCGTATCGTGCGCTGCAGGATGCCGGTGTGAGGGTCCCGGACGATATGGCCCTGGTTGCCTTCGATGATCTGCCGCAGGCGCTGATCCTGGAACCGTTTCTGACGGTCGCATCACAGCCCGCCTACGAGATGGGCCAGATCGCCACAGAGCTGCTGCTGGCACGCCTGGCCGGAACGGCGCCGCGCGATTGCCAGGAGGTCGTGCTGCCGGTGGAGATCATCGTACGCCGATCAAGCGGCGGACCTCTGACTGCGAACTGACGAAAGGAGCACGACATGCGTTTTGCGCCTACCCTGGAATCGGTGCGCCGCCACACCGTCCCGAGCTGGTTTGGCGATGCGAAGTTGGGCATCTTTGTGCACTGGGGCCTCTACTCTGTGCCGGCCTGGGCCCCGCTAAACAAGTCGCCTTGGGAGGTTGTGGCCAAAGAAGGCTGGTCGGCCTGGTTTGGCCGCAATCCCTATGCCGAGTGGTACCTCAACTCCCTGCGGATTGCCGGCAGCCCGACGCGCAGGCGCCACGACGAAACGTTCGGCAGCGACTTCGCCTACGACGGCTTCATTCCCCAATTCGATGCCGCCACGCAGCGCTGGGATCCCGGCGCATGGGCCAATCTGTTCCGCCAGGCCGGGGCGCGCTACGTCGTTCTCACCACCAAACATCACGACGGCTTCACGCTCTGGCCCAGCAACCAACCGAATCCACGGAAGGGAGCCTACCATGCTGCGCGCGACCTGGTAGGGGACCTGACGGCCGCCGTGCGCGCTGCCGGCATGAAAATGGGATTGTACTACTCCGGCGGCCTGGACTGGACGTTCGATCAGACCGCCATCCAGGACATCGCCGGCATGTTCGGCAGCGTGCCGCAGGCGCCCGACTACGTGGCGTACGCCACCCGGCACTGGCTGGAACTGATCGAGCGCTACCGGCCATCCATCCTCTGGAACGACATTGCCTACCCGGCCGCCGCCGATCTGCCTGAGCTCTTTGCGCATTACTACAACGCGGTGCCCGAAGGGGTGATTAACGATCGCTTCATCCAGCAGTTCGAGCTTGATCCGGCGGGAGGCAGCTTCATCAACCGCGGCCATTTCGATTTCAAGACGCCTGAGTACACCTCTTTCGACACGATCACCGAGCCCAAGTGGGAAGCCACACGCGGGATCGGTTATTCGTTCGGTTACAACCGCAACGAGGGGCCCGAGAACTACCTGACGCTGCCGGGCTTGGTGCACTCGTTCGTGGATATCGTCAGCAAGAACGGGAACCTGCTGCTCAACGTGGGACCGATGGCGGATGGAACGATCCCTGAACTCCAACGTGAACGTCTCCTCGGCTTGGGTCGCTGGCTGGCGATCAACGGCGAAGCTGTGTACGGTTCACGCCCTTGGACGGTCGCCGATGGCCAGACGGCGGAAGGCCCAGACGTGCGCTTCACGTCGCGGGATGGCGCCGTCTACGCCATCGTGCGTAGCGCGCCGGACCTGCCCGCGGTGACACTGCGAGGCGTGACAATCGCCGCCGGAAGCACGGTGCAGCTGCTGGGTGACGAAACCGCTCTCGACTGGCAAGCCACCGCAGCCGGCCCGCGCGTCATGCTGCCGCGCCCGTTGCCTCCCGCGGTCGCCGAGGCCGGGCTTGCCGAGGCCTTCACTCTGAAGATGGAAGCGCGCGCGGCGGCGTTCAGCGGATGACTGAAGCACCTCTAGCGGCAGAACAGGATGCTGCGCAGCGATTTGCGACCGCGAATTATCGCTGGAATTTCGCCGTCAACTCGCTGGACGTTGCGTTCTTCCTGCTTGGGCTGAGCATCATCTCGCAGACCACGATCATGCCGCTGCTGGTGCGGCAATTGACCCCTTCGACGCTGGCGATTGGCATGATCCCAGCCATCGCCAGCATCGGCTATCTGCTGCCGCAGCTGCTGATCGCGAACTATGCCGAGGGGCTGCGTCGGAAGAAGCCGTTTCTGCTGATCATCAGCGGCATCGGCGAGCGCGGCCCCTACCTGGCGATCGGTGTGTTGGTGTTGACGATGGGCGCGCGCGCGCCGGAGCTGACGCTGATCGGATTCTTCGTCTTGTTGGCCACGACGGCGATCGCGGCAGGACTGGGCACGCCGCCGTGGTACGATCTGATCGCCAAGGCCATTCCCGCGCAGCGTCGCGGCCTCTGGGCCGGCTTCAGTCGCGGCCTGGGCTCGCTCCTGGGCATCGGCGGCGCCGCCCTGGCCGGCATGCTGCTTGCCACCTATCCCTACCCCCTCGGCTTCGCCCTCTGCTTTTTTGCGGCTTTCGGTGCGCTGGCAGTCTCGTGGGTCTCGTTGTCGCTGAATCGCGAAGCGGACAGCACGATCACGAAACCGCGCGTCAAGCTGACGGCCTATCTCGGGCAACTGCCGACCATCTTGCGGCGAGACGCCAACTACCTGCACTACCTGATCGCACGCTCGATTGCCGTGCTCGGCGGCCTGGGCGCGGGTTTTTTCATGGTCTTCGGCGTCGACCGCTTCGCCGTGGGGGGCCAGATGGTGGGCTTGCTCACCGCTGTGCTGGTGGGCAGCCAGGCGCTCATGAATCTTCTGTTGGGTGCGTTGGCCGACCGGGTGGGGCACAGGGTGATCCTGGCAGTCTCCGCCCTGGCGATGGCTCTGGCTGCGGCCAGCATCCTGGTCGCACCCTCCGGCCCCTGGCTCGTGCTCACCTTCGCCCTGCTCGGTCTCTCGACGGCCGCCGGTCTGGTGTCGGGACTCAACATCATCCTGGAATTCTGTGCGCCGGAGGATCGACCGACTTACATCGGTCTCACCAACACCCTGCTGGCTCCGGCAACCGCCTTCGCACCGATGGTCGGCGCGCTGCTGGTGTCCGGTATCGGCTATCGTGGGGCGTTTGCAGTGGCTGTCGCGCTGGCCCTGGCCGGAAGCGGCTTGCTCGTCGTTTGGGTGCGCGAGCCGCGCTACGCGCACCGCTCGGATCCAGCATCTGCTTCCGCGGCGTGAGTATGTCATTGGTCGATCTGAAGCACCGAGAACCGGTGAGGAGCCAGCGAAATGTCATATGCAGACGGTTGGGCGGCACTTAACCTGGAGATGCCGAAGCGCATCCCGCGCACGGAGTACTCAGCGACCATGCACTGGGACCTGATGAGGGCGGTAACTGGCATCGAGGTCGGTGTGAACAGTCCAGACGACGTAAAGAGGCGGGCACAGAGCGCCTTCATGCGGGCGTGGAACTACGACTTCTTCTGGAACACGTTGATTGGGCACGACGAGTTCGGCCCGTGGCAAACAGATATGGGCCACGCCGAGTATGCGGCCGGCGGGGTGGACCGTCGCGACACGATCTTCAGCCCCTATGGGAGCGCCGAGGATGTGCTTGGCTTCGATCCCTGGGAGAAGCTCGGAGCCAAGGACCGGGGCGAGCTGGTGCGCCGCTTCGAGGCGCACTACCGGGCAAGCTGCGATGCGCATCCCGACGGAGTGAACATGACGGGTGTGTACGTCACACTCGTGTCCGGGTTCATCGGCTTGTTCGGATGGGATCTGCTGTTGCTGGCTGCGGGCGCCGATCAGCAGCGGTTCGGTGAGCTAGCGCATCGCTATGCATCATGGATCCAGCAGTATTTCGATGCGCTGGCCGAATCGAACGTTCCGGTCGTGATGATCCACGACGACTTCGTGTGGGCCAACGGCCCGATCTTTCGCCCGGCATGGTATCGCCAGTTCATCATCCCGCACTACCGGGAATACGTTGCCCCCTTGCGCGAGGCGGGCAAGAAGGTGATGTTCTGCTCCGATGGCAATTTCGACCTGTTCGTCGATGACATCGTCGCCGCCGGCTTTCACGGGCTCGTCTTCGAGCCCCTCACCCGCCTGGAGCCGGTGGTGGAGAAATACGGCAAGACGCACGTCATCATCGGGAATGCGGATACGCGGATCCTGCTCTACGGATCAAGGGACGACATCCGGGCTGAAGTCGAACGCTGCGTCCGCCTGGGCCGCGATTGCCCCGGCTACTTCCTCGCCGTGGGCAACCACATCCCGCCCAATACGCCGGTGGACAATGCGCTCTACTACAACGAGGTGTACGAAAAGCTGTGCCGGCGATGACCCGGGAGCATGACACCCCACGCGCCACGGATCACCTTTGAGGAGGCCAGATGCAAGGATCGCTGGAGCGGGTGCGAACCGTCATCCATGGCGGCCTGCCCGACCGACCGCCGCTGTACGACCTGCTGCGCAACGACGCGGTGTTGAGTCATTTCGCCGGCAAAGCGTTGACGCTCGAGAACCGGGATGAGGTGGTCTACGGCGCCTATGCAGCGGCCATCGACGCCACGCGTCCGCTGGTGCGACTTCCGGAAGCCGAGCGCACCGTCACACTCGACGATGGCCGCGAGCAACGCTTCTTTCGCTGGACAATCTGGACCCAGGAGCGCCGTTACCCCGATTCGGAAGCCTACGCTGCGGCCAAGCGCGCCGAATTGGACGCCTTCGATCCGGCCTGGAACGCCGAGAAACAGTCGGCCATGGATGCGACCCTAGCGAAGATCGCTGACGACCGGCGCAGGCTGGGTGAGGTCTTCTACTTCCCCGGCATCCCCGGCCCCGGCCTCCAGGGGATCTTCGGGGAGGTTGGGTTGGAAGCATTCAGCTACTATCTGGCCGATTGTCCCGAGATCGTGGTCGAGCAGTTGGAACGCAACACCTCGCGCGCGATCGCCTGGATCGAGCATCTCCCCGAGCAGCACGGCATCGAAGCGGGCATGCTCGGCGACGATATGGCCTTCAGGACCGGCCCTCTGTTGCGGCCCGCGTGGATGCGCAAACACTACTTTCCGCGGCTGGCGCGCGTCATCGCAGCGCACCACGCAGCCGGCATCAAGGTGCTGTTCCACTCGGACGGCAACCTGAACCCGATCTTGGGCGACCTGGTGGAGGCCGGCATTGATGGCCTGAACCCCATCGAGGTGCTGGCCGGCATGGATGTATCGCAGATCCACCGCCGCTATCCGCACCTCTTCCTCTGCGGCGGCATCGATGTTTCGCAGTTGCTGCCTCACGGCGCGCCACAGCAAGTGCGCGACGCCGTCCGGCATGCGATCGAAGCGGCCGAAGGCCGGATCATGATCGGCAGCAGCACGGAGCTCAATAACGCAGTGCCGCTCGCGAACTACCTGGCGCTGCGCGATGCAGTGCTGGAGACGCGGTACTAGGCCGACCGACGCTAGACATTCTTGAACTCTGAGAGGCAACGACTATGACGAGCCAACCATCCAGGTTCGAAGCCAACTGGGAATCACTGCAGCGCTATCAGACGCCTGCGTGGTACGAAGACGGCAAGTTCGGCATCTTCATTCATTGGGGGCCTTACTGCGTGCCTGCATTCGGCAACGAGTGGTACCCACGCAACATGTATCTGCAGAGCTCGCGCGAATTCGTCTATCACCGCAAGGTCTTCGGCGATCAGTCGAAGTTCGGCTACAAGGATTTCATTCCCATGCTGACCGCGGAGCGGTTCGACGCGAGTCAGTGGGCTGCGCTGTTCCGGCAGGCCGGCGCGCAGTTCGTCGTGCCTGTGGCAGAGCATCACGATGGCTTCGCCATGTACGACAGCGCGCTCAGCCGCTGGACGGCGGCCAAGATGGGGCCGAAGCGCGATATCATCGGCGAGCTGGCCGCAGCGACCCGCGCTGCGGGCATGGTGTTCGGCGTTTCCAGCCATCGCGCGGAACACTGGTGGTTCTTCAACGGCGGCCGTGATTTCGACTCGGATGTGCAGGACCCGGCCTACGCCGACCTTTACGGTCCGGCCACCGTACTGCCGCATGATCGCCACGGACTCGACGTACAGCCCCGCCCTGATGCGACGTTTCTGGAGGACTGGCTCGCCCGGTGCAGCGAATTGGTCGACAAGTACCAGCCACAGCTCTTCTGGTTCGACTGGTGGATCGAACAGATCATCTTCCAGCCGTATTTGCAGCGCTTTGCGGCGTACTACTACAATCGCGGCCTGGAATGGGGCAAAGGTGTGGCGATCAACTACAAGAACAAGTCCTTTCCCGGCCGATCGGCCGTGCTCGATATCGAGCGCGGGCAGCTGAAAGACATCCGCCCCATGTTGTGGCAAAACGACACATCGGTCTCGAAGAACTCCTGGGGCTACATCCAGCATCACGACTACAAGGTCGCCGCCTCGATCATCCACGACTTGATCGATGTGGTGAGCAAGAACGGTGCGCTCCTGCTCAACGTCGGGCCGAAACCGGACGGATCGATCCCGGAACCAGAGCAGGCGATGCTGCGAGAGATCGGCCAGTGGCTGGCGATCAACGGCGAGGCGATCTACGGTACGCGGCCGTGGAAGGTCTACGGCGAGGGGCCAACCGAGGTGTTCGAGGGCGGCTTCACCGACACCAAGCGTTCCGCGTTCACGGCGCGTGATATTCGCTTCACGACGAAAGACAATGTACTCTACGCGATCTTGCTCGGCTGGCCCGATAGCGACGAGGCTATTGTGGGCTGGCTGCGCGCAGACTCGCCGCTTCACCCAGAGGCCATCGGCAGCGTGGAGCTGATCGGCTCAGCCGAGCCGCTGCAGTGGGTGCGTGAAGCGGACGGGCTCAAGGTCAAGCTGCCGGCGCACCGGCCCTGCGAGGCAGCGTTCGTGTTGAGGATTCATTGAGACGTTGGCACGCCTGGCCGCGCCAACGACCACCCATGGGAACGCGATGGAGAGTATGAGGATGGACAATCCAACAGCTGCGACTGTCCTGAACAAGGATGATTTGATCGTGATTGGCGGCGCGGGCGGATTCATCGGGGGCGCGCTGGTCCGCCGTTTCCACGACCAGGGCTTCACGCGCATCCGGGCGATTGACAAGAAGCCCTTGCCCGAATGGTATCAGCGCGTGCCTGGCGTCGAATCACTCTGCCTGGACTTGAGCGAGTATGAGAACTGCGTCCGAGCCTGCGAAGACGCCGTTGAAGCTTATAACCTGGCGGCTGATATGGGCGGTATGGGCTTCATCGAGCACTTCCGCGTCGAGTGCCTGCGCAGCATCCTGATCAACACGCACATGCTGGAGGCCGCCTATCGCGCCGGAGTGCAGCGCTACTTCTTCTCGTCATCGGCCTGCGCGTACAATACGCTGCTCCAGCAAGACCCGGATGTGCGGGCGCTGAAAGAATCGGACGCCTATCCGGCGATGGCTGAGCGCGGGTATGGCTGGGAGAAGCTGATGTCGGAGATGTTCTGCCAGGAATACTGGGCGGAGCGTGGGCTGGAAACGCACATCGCCCGGTTCCATAATGTCTACGGTCCGCACGGGACGTGGGACGGCGGCCGCGAGAAAGCGCCGGCTGCCCTCTGCCGCAAGGTGATCCAGGCGCTCGACTCAGGCAAGCACGAACTCCAGGTCTGGGGTGACGGAACCCAGACGCGCAGCTTCATGTTCATTGACGACTGCGTGCAGGGCATCGACATGATCATGCACTGCGACGCACTGGTTGCCACGCCGATCAATTTGGGTTCGGCCGAGCTGGTCTCGATCAACCGGTTGGTGGACATCATCGAAGAAATCGCCGGTGTGAAGCTGGAACGCCGCTACCAGCTCGACGCGCCGCGCGGCGTTGCCGGGCGCAACAGCGATAACACCTTCATCCGGGCGACACTCGGCTGGGAGCCGAGTACTTCACTGGCCGTGGGCCTGGCGAAGACCTACGCCTGGATCGAGCAACAGCACCGCGACCGCAAGGCTGGAAAGCGAACGGTAAGCTAACAACGCCGTCAGGCTCGCACGAGCCTCACCCAGGGCAGATCGAACGGGACAAGATGGAGATCTCGGACATCATCGGGCGACTCCCGTACCGCATGGCGTTCGCTGGCGGGTGGATCGACCAGCCTTTTGTTTCCGAGCGCAACCCGAATCCACCCGGCTCGATGGTCGTCGTGGCGCTGGAGCCGACCCATCGCTTCATGGACCGCTGCGGCATGGGCACAAGCACGCGCCGCGTCGCCGAGCGGCTGTGGGGCAATGCGCTCCCGAAACGCCCTCCGGCGGAGTTGGTGCACGAGCTCTATGCCGCGGAGAACACCGGCCAGGCGGAGCCCTCCGGCTCCCAGGACATGATCGGTCTGATCTACCCCGGCGTTAGCCGGCTTGACTATGACTTCGCTCACGAAGGCGGCGCCTTCCCCGTGCACATCGAATCGAACAATGATCCGGACGTGGCGGCCTGGCTAGAGCGAGTGATCTGGATGGCGCCGGTGGCGCAGCGTCCGCCCGGCTACGGTCCGCTCGGCGTCAAGAACCTCGATCCCACATGGATTCGCCGGCTGGGACAGTGCGGCAGGGAGTGCTACGACGCGATCGTGGCGATGGACGCGGCCGGTCTCGGCGCCTCCATGAATGAGTGTATGGCCTGCTGGGAAGCGATTCTGCCGCACACCGTTTCCCATCCCACGGTAACGGTCGATCTGAAAGGCATCCTGCGCTACTACCAGACGCGCTACCCCGGCGCGATGTACTCCGGATGCGGTGGCGGCTATCTGTACATCGTGTCGGATGAACGGGTGCCGGGGGGCTTCCAGGTGAAGGTGAGAATCGAGCGTCCATGACACAACACATCGCACATCTGTCTTTCCGCTACAGCAATGCCGGCCACTGGTACAAAGGCAACACGCACATCCACACGACCCGCTCGGACGGTGGCATGACCTATGCGGAAGTCACCGCGCTCTACACCGGCGCGGGCTTCGACTTCCTGTGCGCAGCAGACCACTGGGTTGCATCCGATGTGGCCGCACAGGAGAACGATGGCGGCCTCCTATGGTTGGACGGCATCGAATTGGATGGCCGTGACGCCTCAGGCGCCTTCTATCACGTGGTCTGCCTGGGCAGGCTCAATGGCATCACACGGGAGCTCGGCTTCGAGGGTGCGCTGCGCAGCGCACGCCAGCAGGGCGCACTGCTGATCCTGGCCCATCCGCAGTGGACCGGCAACTCGTTCGACGACGCGCTGCGCTGGCCCTTCGACGGCGTCGAGGTCTACAATCATGTCTGTCGTTGGCTGAACGGCAAAGGCGAAGGCGCCGCGTACTGGAACGCGATGCTGGGCAGC
>CAYRFV010000104.1:0-3527 GCA_964423545.1 uncultured Anaerolineales bacterium
TCGGCATGATCTTCCAGGAACCGATGAGTTCCTTCAGCCCAGTGCATACGATCGGCGACCAGCTCAGCGAGACGATCCTGCTACACCAACCGGTGAGCAAGGACGCAGCCAAGGGCACAGTGCTGGAGATGATGCATCATGTCGGGATCGCCAACCCGGAACGGAACTTCGCGGCCTTCCCGCACCAGCTCAGCGGCGGCATGCGGCAGCGCGCAATGATCGCCATGGCCCTGATGCTCCGGCCCAGCCTGCTGATCGCTGACGAGCCGACCACCGCGCTCGACGTGACCACGGAGGCGCAGATCCTCCGGCTGATGCGAGACCTCCAGACCGAGCTGGGCATGGCGATCATGTTCATCACGCACGATCTGGGGGTCATAGCCGAGATGGCGGATGACGTCGTGGTCATGTACCTGGGACGCGTGGTTGAATACGCTGAGGTCGATGCGATCTTCCACGATCCGAAGCACCCGTACCTCCGGGCGCTGCTGCGGTCCATCCCGCGCATCGGCGTCAAGACGGGCAGGCGCCTATCCGCCATCGAGGGGATGGTGCCGAATCCGTTGGATCTGCCGCCAGGCTGTCCCTTTCACCCACGCTGTCCGGAATTCATGCCGGGACAGTGCGACGTGCATACGCCACAGGATAGGATGCTGAGCGAGCGGCACACGGTCGCATGTCACCTGTATGGGGGGGAGCGGCCATGAGCGGGCCAAAGACAGGCATGCTGGGGCCAGCCCCCGACCGGCAGAAGGGTGAACCAGGCGAGGGCGCCCTGCTGCGGGTCAGCGGACTCAAGAAGCACTTCCCGATCCAGAAGGGTTTCATGCGGCGGACAGCGGGTTATGTCCGAGCCGTGGATGGGGTGGAGTTCTATATCAAGCGCGGGGAGACGTTCGGCCTGGTGGGCGAAAGCGGCTGTGGCAAGACGACCACGGGCCGCTGCTTGCTGCGGGCCATTGAGCCTACGGTGGGACAGGTGCTGTTTCGGGATCAACAGATGGGTGAGGTAGATGTCACGCGACTGGACGAGCCGCAACTGCGCGTATTCCGCTGCCATTCGGCGATGATCTTCCAAGACCCCTACTCATCCCTCAACCCGCGCATGACGCTACTCGATATTGTGGGCGAACCGCTGCTGAACAACGGCGTGCGGGGCCAGGAGCGTCGCGATCGCGTCGAACAGCTCCTCCGGCTCGTCGGATTGCGACCGGAATACGTCGCCCGCTACCCGCACGCGTTCTCCGGAGGACAGCGACAGCGCATCGGCATCGCTCGCGCGTTGGCGCTGAATCCGCAGTTCGTCGTCTGCGACGAACCGGTCTCAGCCCTGGATGTCTCGATCCAGGCGCAAACGCTGAACCTGCTGCAGGACCTGCAAGACGAGCTGGGACTCACCTACCTGTTCATCGCACATCAGCTCAACGTAGTCGAGCACATCTGCGACCGGGTGGCCGTGATGTATGTCGGCAAGCTGATCGAGATGGCTGACACGGAAGCCCTGTTTCAGGCTCCCCTTCACCCTTATACTGAGGCCTTGATGGGCGCCGTGCCGCGGCCGGATCCCAGGCTTCGACGCGAACGGCAAGTCCTGGAGGGAGAGGTGGCTAATCCCGCCAATCCACCCACCGGCTGCTATTTCCACCCGCGCTGCTCCTATGCAGTCGATCGCTGCACCAGCGAGGAGCCGGCACTGCGCGAACTCCGACCGGAGCATTACGTCAAGTGCCACCGCGCTGAGGAACTCGCGTTGAAGGGAATCGGCGCCTATGCATGAGAAGGTAAAATGAAGCAACCCAACATCGTCTTCGTTTTTGGCGACCAGTGGCGGGCCCAGGCGACAGGCTACTCGGGCGAGACCACAGTGCAGACGCCGAATCTTGACCGGCTGGCGGGCGAGAGCCTCAACCTGGTGAATGCCGTGTCGAACTGCCCCCTTTGCACACCGTATCGGGCCAGCCTGCTCACCGGCCAGTATCCGCTGACGCACGGGCTTTTTCTGAATGATGTGCCGCTCGATCCCAACGCCGTCACCCTGGGCAAGGCATTCGCCTCGGCCGGATACGACACGGCGTACATCGGCAAGTGGCACGTGGACGGTCATGGCCGCGATGCGGCAATTCCCCCAGAACGACGACAGGGCTTCCAGTTCTGGAAGGTGCTGGAGTGCACGCACGACTACAACCGATCGTCGTACTATGACGGAGAGTCAGACCAGTTGCAGTATTGGGACGGCTACGACGCCATTGCGCAGACGCGTGAGGCGCAGCGCTACATTCGGGAGCACCGCGGCAGCGCGCCCTTCCTTCTGGTGCTCTCCTGGGGCCCCCCGCACAATCCCTATCGGACGGCGCCGGAGCCGTACCGCTCCTGGTACGAGCGCGCGCCCATCCGCCGCCGGGCCAACGTGCCGCTCAACACCTGGGTCACCGCTTACGATTCCCTGGCTGGCTACTACGCCCATTGCTCTGCGCTCGACGCCTGTGTAGGCGACCTTCTGCGCACCATCGAAGCGGCGGGCATCACCGACGACACGATCTTCGTGTTCACCTCCGATCACGGAGACGCAGTCGGATGTCACGGTCACGGCAACAAACAGGCGCCCTGGGACGAATCGATCAGGGTGCCGTTTCTGCTGCGCTATCCGGCCCGTTTCGGGCGGTCACCGCGGGCGGTTGACTGCCTGCTCGGCGCGCCGGACATCATGCCCACGCTGCTGAGCTTGGCTGGGCTGTCGATCCCTGGCAGCGTCGAGGGGCTGGACTTCTCGCAACACCTCACAGGCGGGCCAGATCCGTCCGATGGCGCCGCGTTGATCGCCTGCTACCAGCCGATCGCTGATTGGTGGCGCGGCGAAGGCGGGCGCGAGTACCGGGGGTTGCGCACCAGACGCTACACCTATGTTCGCTCGTTGCAGGGCCCGTGGATGCTCTTCGACAATGTCGCTGACCCGTATCAGTTGGATAACCTGGTTGGTGGGACGGAGCAAGCGCACCTGGTCGGTGCGATGGATGTCTGGCTTCAACGTAAGCTCGAAGCACAAGGGGACGCCTTTCTGCCGGGAATGGAGTACGTGCGCCGCTGGGGCTATGCCGTGGATGAGCGGGAGACGGTGATCATCCCGCCCAGCGTATTGGCTCGGTGACGCGGGAACGGGCGCACCTCCCGTGGGGCTTCGAGGGCCTGTCGATCCCCATGAACATCATTCTCGTTGAGGCCGACCAGCTCAGTGCCAAATGGCTGGGCTGCTACGGCAATCCGGCGGCGCACACACCGAACCTGGACGCACTGGCCGCTGAGGGTGTCCGCTTCGAGCACTGCTACGCCAACTTGCCGGTCTGCATGCCCAGCCGGGCGTCGACCCTCACCGGCCGCAGCGCGCAGCACACCGGCGTCTTCTTCAACGGCTGGGAATTGGGACTCGAACTGCCCACCTTCCCACAACTTCTGCGCGCTGCCGGCGTGCAGACCTTCGGGGTGGGCAAGTTCCACCTGACGCCCTTCCGCACCACAGTCGGCGTGGATCC
>CAYRFV010000104.1:3537-17392 GCA_964423545.1 uncultured Anaerolineales bacterium
TACAACGATGTAAGCAAGTACGGCTTCGAACGGGCGGAGACCACCGAAGATATCCGGGCGGGCGACTGGCTTGACTGGGTCGAGCGCGAGCACCCCGACTGCTACGAACAGGCGCTTTCGACCGTATGGGACGAGCCGCACCTGGTTCGCTACGGCGCGGCAGGCCGCGACCTGAATCCATCCCTCCGCGCAGCCCGCCGGAAGCATCCGCCCCACCCGGCTGCGCCGATGGCCTACCGATCGGTTGTTCCTGAAAGAGCCTGCCAGACCCACTGGATCATGGATCGCGCACTTGCTTTCATCGAGGCGCGCGACCGCAGCCGCCCCTTCTTTCAGAAGGTTTCCTTCGTCGCACCGCACGATCCTTACGACCCACCGGGCCGCTTCCTGGATATGATCGATGCTGGTGCAGTGCCGCCGCCGATCCACCCCACCGATGCAGCACTGCAACCGGCGCTGGAGCGGTTTCGGACCGTGCCCTATGCACATAGCATGAGTGGGCTTGCCCCGGACGAATGGCAGGTCATGCGCCGCCACTACTTCGCCTCCGTCGCCTTCATCGATGAACAGATCGGCCGCTTGCGCGCCGCACTCAGCGAATGGGGATTAGCCGACAACACGATCCTTCTCGTTACGGCCGATCACGGCGACATGCTGGGCGACCACGGGCTGCCGACGAAAGGACCGTGGCATTTCGATGCGTGCATGCGCATCCCACTCCTTGTCGCCGGCCCAGGCATCAGACGGGGGAAGGTTGAGCGCCAGGTGGTCACCAATCTCGACCTTTTTCCGACCATTGTCGACCTTGCGGGCGTCACGCACGAGGTCCCGCTCGAGGGGCTTAGCCTCGCCCCCCTGCTGACCGGAGCGAACCCCCTGGCGCGGCCCGATGCTGCGCTTGTCGAGACCTACGGCAGCTACCAGTGCGTTGGTCCTGATGTGGAAGCACGCACGGTCGTGACGCCACGGGCCCGACTGACCCTCTTTCCCCAACAGGGTGGCATGCTCTTCGATTTGAGCTCCGACCCCCAGGAGCGCGCGAATCTGCTGGGGCGACCGGAGGTGGCCGGCCTCGAACGCGAGCTCAGGGATCTCATGCTGACCCTGATGGCGCGCCAATACCATCCCCTGCCGCATCGCAACCGCCACCCGCTGGGAAGGCATTAGCTGCGCCTGCCCGACAGGTCGCTTCCCGCGATAGACAGGACTCCGACTATCGGATATACTTCGACCCGCACCTCATGCGCGCCCGATACGCGGCAGCGCAGTCGTCGCAAGTCGCCCGCCCGGAACCATCGATCGTCCAGAGGAGTGCGCCATGCACGCAAGCCGAAGGCAGCACAACAGCCCATACGAAGGTGAATACCTGAACCATGTCGCCTTTCCCCTTGGCGGAATCGGCGCCGGAATGATCTGCCTGGAGGGCGCCGGGGCCTTATCTCATGTATCGCTGCGCGGCCACCCCGATGTCTTCCATGAGCCCATGGTCTTTTCGGCGCTTTGCATCAAGGGCCAGCCGAACAGCGCCAGGGTCCTGGAAGGGCCTGTGCCGCGCTGGAAGGTCTTCTTTCCCTGGGATCAGGCACACGCCGGCGCTGGAAACGGTGGGAGTGGGAAGACATACGGCCTGCCACGCCTGGCGCGCGCCCGGTTCCGGACGAAGTTCCCGTTCGGCGTCGTCACATTGGAGGACCCTGCGCTGCCTCTCCAGGTCGAGATCACTGGCTGGAGCCCGTTCGTTCCCGGCGATGCCGGCAATTCCAGTCTGCCCGTGGCTGCGCTGGAGTACCGTTTCTCGAATCGGGGAGTGGAGCCCGTCGAGGCTATCTATTCGTTCCACTCCCGCAACTTCATGGCGCCCAGGCGGCTCGGCCGCTCGGCCGAGCCGCGGCGCGACGCAGTGCGGGCCACGGAGAACGGTTTCGTGCTGTATTACGCCGGCTCGCCGGAGCAGCCGTGGGAACAGGGCGCATTCAGTGCAACGGTGGATGATCCCGTTACGGTGGTCAACTGCGCCTGGTTTCGCGGCGGCTGGTTCGACCCGCTCACCATCGCCTGGAAGAGCGTGCAGGACGGAACGACGCCGGAAGCCGGGCCGTTGGCCGACGGAGAACCGAGCCCCGGCGCCAGCCTCTACGTGCCCTTCCGGCTGCAGCCCGGCGAAGACAAGGTGATCTGCTTGCGCCTGGCCTGGCACGTGCCGGAGACTGATCTGCGCACCGGCAAAGATCCTGAGCATGATTCGCGGGACGTCTGCGGCAATGACTGCGCCTGCCATCGGTCGCCCCAACAGCACCGGCCCTGGTACGCGGGCGTCTTTCACGACATCAGCGCCATCACAGCCTACTGGCGCGAGCAGTACGACGCTCTGCGCCAGGAGAGTGCTGCGTTTGCGGACTGCTTCTACGACACCACGCTCCCGGCGGAAGTGGTGGAGGCCGTGGCTGCCAATCTGACCATCCTGAAGTCGCCGACCGTGCTTCGCCAGACCGATGGCCGAATCTGGGCGTGGGAGGGGTGCTTCGACAGCGCAGGCTGCTGTCCGGGCTCGTGCACGCATGTCTGGAATTATGCTCAGGCGCTGCCGCACCTCTTCCCGGAACTGGAACGAAGCCTGCGCCTGAGCGAGTTCGGGGAGAGTCAAGACCGGCAAGGCCACCAGGTGTTCCGCACCGGGCTGCCCATCCGGCCGGTCGTGCACGACTTCCATGCGGCCGCGGACGGCCAACTCGGCGGTGTGATGAAAGCGCATCGCGAATGGCGGGTCAGCGGGGACGCGCTGTGGTTGCATCGCCTCTGGCCAAAGATCAAGGCCAGCCTGGCCTGCTGCATCGAGACATGGGATCCCGACCATCGCGGCTTCCTGGCGGAGCCGCACCACAACACCTATGACATCGAGTTCTGGGGCCCGGACGGGATGTGCACCTCCTTCTACCTGGGGGCACTGTCAGCCGCGGCGAACATGGCCGAGGCGGTCGGCGACGATGCCGCGCTCTATCGTGAACTGCTGGCGCGCGGCCGGGCCTACATGGAGTCGGAGCTGTGGGACGGGGAGTACTTCATCCAGCAGATCCAATGGCAAGGTCTGCGCGCGCCCGAACCCGCCGAAGCGCAGTCATTCCAGACCGGATACTCGCCGGAGGCCCGGGTCATCCTGGAACGCGAAGGGCCCAAGTACCAGTATGGCCGCGGCTGCCTCTCCGATGGCGTGCTCGGCGCCTGGATCGCTGCGTGCTGTGGGGTGGAGGCGTTCCTCGATCCCGACAAGGTCGCCAGCCACCTGGTGGCCGTACACCGATACAACTACAGGGCCGACCTCTCGACGCATGCGAATCCGCAGCGTCCCACCTACGCGGTGGGAGACGAAGCGGGCCTGCTGCTTTGCACCTGGCCCAAGGGAGGCGAGCTGACCCTGCCATTCGTCTACAGCAATGAGGTCTGGACCGGCATCGAATACCAGGTGGCGTCTCACCTGATGATGACCGGACATGCGGCGGAAGGACTGGAGATCGTGCGCGCCGTACGCGACCGTTATGATGGCCGGGTGCGCAATCCCTTCGACGAGTACGAGTGCGGCCATTGGTATGCGCGCGCCCTGGCGTCGTACGGGCTGCTGCAGGGCCTGACAGGCATCCGTTACGACGCGGTTGAGCGCACGCTCTACGTGAAGCCGAGCATCGCCGGCGATTTTCGCAGCTTCCTCGCCACGGCCACCGGATACGGCACGGTTGGTGTAAAGGACGGGCAGCCCTTCGTCGAAGTGAAGCGCGGGACGATCGCGTATCGGCGCCTCGTGTGGGAGCCGGGCCCTATCGAGGCGCTTGCCAGGCCGCGCGAGGCGTAGGGCCCGCCGCCCAAAAGGAGCCGAAGCCATGCCCAACGGCTACACCATCGCCTGTTACTACTTCCCCAACTACCATGTAGATCCGCGCAACGAGGCCGCCCATGGCCCCGGCTGGACCGAGTGGGAGTTGGTCAAGCGCGGCGAACCACGCTTTCCTGGGCATCGCCAGCCGCGCATGCCGGCCTGGGGCTACGAGGATGAAGCCGATCCGGCTGTCATGGCCAGGAAGATCGCTGCGGCGGCCGAGCATGGGATCGACGTGTTCCTCTTCGATTGGTACCACTACGAGGATGGACCGTTCCTGGAAAGGGGGCTGGAGCGAGGCTTCCTCGGCGCAGCCAACAACGAGCGCCTCCAATTCGCGCTCATGTGGGCCAACCATAACTGGGCGGACATCCACCCCGCCAAGATCAGCGCGACCCTCCGCAATGCGCCGCTCCTCTACCCGGGCGTCGTCAGCCGGCAGGGGTTCGACGCGATCGTCGATCTGGTCATCGAACGCTACTTCAGCCACCCATCCTACTGGCGCATCGATGGCTGCCCCTACTTCTCGATCTACGAGCTGCACACCCTGATCGAGGGGCTGGGCGGCCTCGAGGCGACGGCCGATGCGCTGGCTTCCTTTCGGGCCAAAGTGAAAGCGGCCGGCTTCCCCGATCTGCACCTGAATGATGTGGCCTGGGATCTCGCCATCCTGCCCGGCGAGACCGCACTGGAGCATCCCCAACAGGTGCTGAAGAAGCTGCGGTTCGACAGCATCACCTCCTATGTCTGGATCCATCACGTTCGCATGGAGAGCTTCCCGGAGACTCCCTATGCAGCGGTCATGACGGCGGCGATGGCGCATTGGGAGCGCACGGTCCAGGCCTTCGACTTGCCGTACTTCCCGAACGTGACCATGGGATGGGACTCGAGCCCGCGCACCGTGCAATCGGACCGCTTCGTCAACGCCGGTTATCCCTACACGCCCACGCTTTCGGGCAACACGCCCGGCGCATTCCGAGAAGCCCTGATCCAGGCCAGGGCATTCCTCGACAGGCGACCGGCCGCGCCGAAGATCCTGACGATCAACGCCTGGAACGAATGGACGGAAGGCAGCTACCTGGAACCGGACACAGTGCACGGAACCGGTTACCTCGAAGCCGTCAGGGATGTCTTCGGAGCGTGATGCGGCGACACGCGCCGGGTTCAGGGTTTCGGACGCCTTTGCGCGTACGCTCCAAAGGCGTCCGCAGCTCCACTTCGGCAGGGATGCAACGATGACCCCACCCAATATCCTGATCGTCATGACCGACCACCAGCGCGCAGACACGGCCTTGCCGGAGCATGGGGCAATCACACCCAATCTCGACCGGTTTGCGCAGGAGGGGATCACCTTCACCGAGGCGTTCTGCCCGTCGCCTCACTGCTGCCCGTCACGAGCAACCTTCTTCACCGGCCTCTATCCCTCGCGACATGGCGTCTGGAACAATGTCTGCAACGACCAGGCGCTGAGCCGGGGGCTCAAGCCGGGCGTGCGCCTCTGGAGCGAGGAGCTGGCTGGGGCCGGCTACCGCTTGCACTTCTCAGGCAAGTGGCAGGTGAGCGTCGAGGAGTCGCCGGCTGACCGCGGGTGGATCGAGCATTTCGTGAGTGCGGCGCGGGGAACGCACCACGGCTGGCGCTGGGAGCAGTACCGGAGACTGGCGCAGGCTGAAAGCCGGAACGGTCATGAGGCCAGAGGGGCGGGCGAGATCCTGCGGCCCGGATATGGGACGTATCGGCTCTTTGGGTCCGGCGAAGTGGAGACCACCGGCGCCCTGCAGCACGATGAAACCGCGGTGGCAGAGGCGCTGGCGGCGCTGCGCCTGTCGGCTGGCGGACAGCCGTGGTGTCTCTTCGTCGGGCTGATCGGCCCGCACGACCCCTACATCGTGCCGCAGCAGTATCTCGATCTCTACGACCCTGCCAGCGTCCCGCTGCCTCCTTCCTATGCCGACAACATGACGGACAGACCGATGGTCTATCGGCGGATGCGAGAGATGCGCTTCGGCCAGCTCGGCGAGCGCGAGGTGCGCGAGGGAATCCGCCACTTCTGGGCCTATTGCTCCTACCTGGACGAGCTTTTCGGGCGATTGCTGGCCGGGCTGGATGCCACGGGGCAGCGTGAGAACACCCTCGTGCTCTACACCTCTGACCACGGAGACTATTGCGGCGAGCATGGGCTCTTCGCCAAAGGAATCCCTTGCTTCCAGGGCGCCTATCACATTCCGGCGCTGGTGCGGTGGCCGGCGCGCATCATCGATCCCGGTCGCCGCGTTCCGGCGTTCGTGTCGCTGGCGGATTTCGGCCCCACGTTCCTGGAGGCCGCCGGCCGTGCAGTGGACCGCAGCCTGAGCGGGGTCAGCCTGCTCCCCTTCCTGGATGGCCGGCGGCCGGCCCGGTGGCGCGACGAGATGCACACACAGTGCAACGGCGTGGAGCTGTACTACACTCAGCGCTCCGTGACAACGGCGGACTACAAGTACGTCTTCAATGGTTTCGATCGGGACGAGCTCTACGACTGGCGCAGCGACCCGCACGAGATGTACAATGTCGCCGATGACCCCGCATACGAGGCAGTGAAGCGGGAAATGTGCGGGCGCATGTGGCGTTTCGCGCATCGCGAGGGAGACAGCGCGATCAATCCCTACATAACGGTCGGCCTGGCGCCGTATGGGCCGGCGGAAGCGTTTCGTGAGCCATGAACGCGTGGGCTGGACTCCCGCGTGCGCCGGGATGACAGCGTTGCTGGACTGAGTCGAGGCAGTAGCTACCCAAGGAGGTCATTCTGATGCGCTATCGCACTTTCGGGCGGACGGGCTGGCAAGTTTCGGAGATCGGCTTCGGCGCGTGGGCAGTGGGCGGGAGCTGGGGCGCGCAGCCAGAGGAGGAGTCGCTATTGGCGCTGCGCCGGGCGCTCGATCTGGGCTGCAATTTCATCGACACGGCCCAGGGCTATGGCAGCGGACGCAGCGAGTCAATCATCGGTCAACTCCTCAAGGAGCGCCGCGGGGAACGCATCTACGTCGCGACCAAGATTCCTGCGGCGCCCGGTCCCTGGCCTCCCAGTCCTTACTGCCAGGCTGAAGAGCGCTACGGCGCGAGCTATCTGCGGACGCGGCTCGAGGAGAGCCTGCGCCGCCTGCAGACAGACTGCATTGACGTGCTGCAACTGCACACCTGGACGCGCGCCTGGAATCGGGACCCGACGCCGCTTGAAACGCTCCGAGCGTTCCAGCGGGAGGGCAAAGTCCGGGCCATCGGGATCAGCACGCCTGAGCACGATCAGAATGCGCTCGTGGATCTGATGCGAGCGGGCTGGCTCGACGCGGTCCAGCTGATCTACAACATCTTTGATCAGGAGGCACAGGCCGAGCTGTTCCCGGTCGCGCGGGAAAACGGCGTCGGCATCATCGTGCGCGTCGTGCTTGACGAGGGCTCGCTTGCAGGCAAATGGACGCGCGACACGAAGTTCGAGGAGGGCGACTTCCGCAACCGCTACTTTGCTGGGGACCGGTTGGCGTGGACTGTGCGCCGCGTGGAACAGGTGCGGGAGACGGTTGGGAACAGAGAGCCGAACATGGCCACGGCGGCCATCAAATTCGGTCTGAAGCCGGACGCAGTCTCGACCGTCCTCGTCGGCATCCGCAACGTGGCGCAGGCCGAGATGAACTGCGGTGTGGGCGGTCAGCCTCCCATGAGCGACGACCTCGAGCTCGCGTTGCGCAAACACAACTGGCGCCGGTCGTTCTGGTACGAAGGGCTTTAGGAGCATCCACCATGATTCTTGCAGCACAGTACTATCGGCCGCCGTTTCCCGAACGGCGTTACTGGAAGGATGACCTGGACGGGATGAAAGCCGCCGGGTTGAATGCGGTCCAGCTCTGGGTGCTCTGGAGCTGGGTGGAGCCGGAGCCGGGGCGCCTGGTTTTCGATGATTACGATGAGTTGGTGGAAGAGGCCGGCAAGCGCAAGCTGGGCATCGTGTTGAGCTCCATCGCCGAGCTGCACCCCTTCTGGATTCACCGCGTGATCCCGGACGCGAATATGATCGACCACATGGGGCGGCCTGTCATCTCCACCAACCGGGGCGAGGCGCACCAGGGATTGACGCCGGGGGGGTGCACCGACAATCCTGAGGTGCTGCGCCGGATGGGCGCCTTCCTGGAAGCCGTCGGCAGCCGCTATGCGAGCGCGCCCAACCTGATCGGCTGGGACATCTGGAACGAACTGCGCTGGAACGTGCAAGCCGACGGGCTGGTCTGCTTCTGCCCGCATACACTGAGGGCGTTTCGGGGCTGGCTCGATGCCAAGTACGGTGGGCTCGACGGCTTGAACGCTGCGTGGAAGCGCCGCTACTGTGACTGGGCGGACGTGATGCCGGGGAAGCTGCCCCGCCGGCCCTACACTGAGATGATGGCTTTCGAGCAGTTCTTGCAGTGGCGGGCTGCCCAGCACATGCGCTATCGCGCGGAGATCATCAAGCGGGTCGACCCGACGCACATCGTCACCGGGCATGGCGCCCAGCCGTCAGCCTTCATGGCGGGCGATGCTGAGAACCACGCCATCAATCGGGGCAACGACTGGGCGCTCGTCGAGCCGCTCGATGGGCTAGGCTGCTCCCACTTCCCCTTCTGGTTCGCCATGTCGGACGCCGACTTCGGCGTGCGGGTCGAGTGCACCCGGTCGGCTGCGGGCGACAAGGCGGTGTGGGTGAGCGAACTGCAAGGCGGCGCGGCGCGGCAAGGCTTCGATGTACGGCCCTCGGTGGAAGCCAAGCCACAGCAGCGCTGGGTGTGGAACGGTTTCGGCCGCGGGGCCAAGGCAGTGATCTTCTGGTGCTGGCGCGATGAGTTCTTCGGCCGCGAATCGTCGGGCTACGGGCTGGCCGGACGCGATGGACTGGCCGATGAGCGCATCACGCTGATGCGGCGCACCGGCGCCATCCTCCAGGAGCACCACGCCCTGCTCGAAGCATACCGGCCCGATCCAGCCAGGGTGGGCGTACTGTTCGACCCGAACGGCTACAACCTGGAATGGGCGCAGGACGGCTCTGCAGCACGCGCGCGCGATAGCATCATCGGATACTTGAGCGCGCTGGAGCATCTCCAGGTGCCCTATTCTGTGGTGGAGAGCAGCCGCCTGGAGGCGCTGGCCGGCCTCAGGGTGCTTGTGCTGCCGTTCCCGCTGGCCGTCCCCGATGCGGCGGCGGGACCCATCTCGACGTTCGTCCGCGAAGGCGGCACCGTGCTGGTCGAGAGCGAGGCCGGCGCCTACAGCGAAATCGGCCTCTACCGCTATCCGGCATCCGAACGACCGTTGGCCGCAGCGCTTGGCATCGCCGACTTGGGCCGCCGGCCGCTGAAGGCCGAGGAGTTCAGGCTTACCCTGGCCCACGACCACTACAACCTGAACGCAGCGATCTGGATCACCCCATTGGCGGTCGATGGCGCAGAGGTGCTGGCGCGCGATGCCGACGGCCATGTGCTTGCGACCGGCCACAAGCTGGGCAGAGGCACGGTGATCGCTCTGGGTTCGTTCTTGGGCAAGCGTTATCAGGAGCTGCGTTACCCCGACTTCGAACGGTTGCTCCACAAGCTGATCGAGGCGGCCGGCGGCCTGCCCGCCCTGGAGGTCATAGGTGAGAAGCCCCTGCAGTGGCGCAGCGGCCCGGCCGGCGACAAACGACTGCTCTTCATCACCAACCAGAGCGCTGCTCAGACGGTTCGTGTGCGCGGTCCGGAAGCACTCTTCGGCTCGGCCAATACCGCGCGCGAGCTCCACAGCGACAGTCGGATCAAGATCAAGCGCGAGGAAGGCGAGTGCCGCCTCAAGCTGGAGATCGCGGAAGGTGATTTCGCGATCCTGCGGTGGTGACGCCGCCGCCGCTGGAGTCGCACGATGTCGGAAACCACACCGCTTCCGTGGCCTGATGGCCGCCTCGGCGCCATCTCACTCACCTTTGACGACGGGCGGGCATCGCAGTTGCAGAAGGCGATACCGATCCTGGCCGAGTCCGGTCTGCGCGGCACCTTCTACCTGAATCCCAAGGGCGATGACTGGTTTGAGACGCTGGCGCCGTGGCGCGCGGTGGCGCGCGCTGGGCACGAAATCGGCAACCACACGATCGGGCATCCTTGCTCCAAGGCGCTGTTCGACGACCCCAACCTCCGCTGCCTGGAAGACATGACCCTGGCCGAGGTCGAGGCCGACATCGTGGAGGCGTCGCGTCGCCTGCGCGAAGCCATCCCTGACCAGTCCGACTTCACCTTCTGCTATCCCTGTTACCAGGAGCATGTGGGCGAGGGCGTGACGCGGCAGAGCTACGTGCCCATCGTGGCGCGGCGCTTCGTCGCGGGACGCGGACAAGGGGAGCGCGGCCATAATATCCCCGCCACTTGCGACCTGGCCTATCTCTACTCGTGGAAGGCTGAGTTCCTTACGGCCCCGACCCTGGTGGGGATGGCGGAACAAGCCGCCGCGCTGGGCCGTTGGACGATCTTCACCATCCATGGCATCGATGACGGCCACCTGCCGTTGTCTGAGGTCGCGTTCCGCGAGCTGTGCACCTTCCTGGCGCGCAGCACGGACCGCCTATGGACCGCGCCTGTCATCGAAGTCGCCAAACGGATTCGGGCCTGGCGTAATGAGGCAGCCTCCAGGATGGCATGAACGCACGCCGGGGCATGCGGGGTCCCAGGTCTCTGCGCAACCGTCCAGGAATCGCCGGCGCGTAGCACAAGTTGTACATTGCGCTGCAGCGCGAGATGCCATCTTGTGCTACAATCCCGCCCGTCGTGTCACGGCGCGGGAATGATCAGTTCTGTGGCAGGGTGGAGGGGCCATGCGTCTGGGTGCACCCATCTTCGAACCGTACGTCGATCCGGATGCCTGGGTGGCGGCCGTGCAACGGCGCGGCTACCGGGCGGCGTTCTGCCCGGTCAAGCCCGGAGCGGATGCCGCCGCGATTCGGGCCTTCGCTGAAGCCGCCGCACGCGCCGATCTTGTGATCGCCGAGTGCGGCGCGTGGAGCAATCCGCTCAGCCCCGACGAGAACACGCGGCGCGCGGCCATCGCCAAGTGCCAAGAGATGCTCGCCCTCGCCGACGCCATCGGTGCGCGCTGCTGCGTCAATATCGCCGGTTCACGTGGCGTGAAGTGGGACGGCCCTGACCCGACCGACCTGACTCCGGAAACCTTCGAGTTGATCGTTGAGACCGTGCGCGAGATCATCGACGCGGTCCAGCCGACACGCACCTTCTACACCCTGGAGACGATGCCGTGGATGCCCCCGGATTCGGCGGACAGCTACGTCGCCTTGATCGGGGCGATCGATCGGCCGCAATTCGCCGTGCATCTCGATGTAGTCAACCTGGTGAGCAGTCCGCAGCGCTTTTTCGGCAATGCAGCGCTGATCCGGGAGTGCGTGACGAAGCTCGGCCCGCGTATCAAGAGCTGCCATGCCAAGGATGTCGCCCTGGCTGGGAAGCTAACGGTGCACCTGGATGAAGTGAGGCCGGGGCTGGGCGGACTGGATTACCGAACGCTGCTGGCTGAGCTGAGCCGCCTCGACGCGGACCTGCCGCTCATGCTGGAGCACCTGCCCGGCGAAGCGGACTACGATCAAGCGACAGCGTATGTCCGATCGGTGGCTCAAGAGGTTGGGGTGACACTTTAGGGCATCCAGTGGCTCGGTCAGAGGCCGGTCACAGCGTCGAAAGCGCAATCCAGAGGATTGCGGCACGGAAATGAGCGAAACATGGAAGCCTACGAAGCGATCTTGACCCGGTGCAGCATTCGGGCCTATACGGATCAAGCGGTCTCGGACGAGCTGATTCACAAACTGCTGGTGGCGGCGATGAGCGCACCCTCGGCAGGCAACGGACAGCCGTGGCATTTCGTCGTGGTCACCGAACGACGCTTGCTCGACGCTCTTGCCGATCTGCTCCCGTTCGGCAAGATGCTGAAGCAGGCGCCGCTCGGAATCGCAGTGTGCGGCGATGCCAAGGGCTCGCCGCACGAAGGGTACTGGGTGCAGGACTGCTCCGCCGCGACCGAAAACCTGCTGCTGGCAGCCCACGCGTTGGAACTGGGCGCGGTATGGCTGGGCGTTCATCCGAGGGAGGACCGCGTAGCCGGCGTACGAGATATCCTGGGCATACCGGATGCGGTCACCCCGCTGTGCGTGATCTCTGTCGGTCACCCGGCCGAGCCCGGCGGGCCAGCTGACCGCTACCGCGCGGCGCGCGTGCATCGGGACCGCTGGTAGCCCGATCGACCAGCCGGCAGGGCTTGCAGGATCGCTTTCCAGCGGCGGCTGCTTCCTTGGACCCCTGCCGGCTCAGAACGGCAGGCCCTTGGCGCCCTGGAGGCCTTTCAGCGCGGCCATCTCGCCGGCATGCCCGACCCTGTGCATCACCACCTGCAAGGGTCATCACAAACACACGGAGGCGGCGTGGCAAGCCATAGTTCGACCCGACCGAACATCCTTTTCATCCTGACTGACGACCAGGGTGCGTGGGCGATGGGGTGCGCCGGAAACACCGAGATAAGAACACCCACCCTCGATCGCCTGGCCACAACTGGGATCCGATTCGAAAACTTCTTCTGCGTCTCGCCGGTATGTTCTCCGGCGCGTGCCTCGATCCTCACCGGGCGCATCCCATCGCAGCACGGCGTTCACGACTGGTTACGCGCAGGAAACACGCACGCGGAAGGTCCGCTGATCGAGTACCTGGCGGGCCAGCCCGGCTACACGGACTTCCTCGCCGAAGCAGGCTACATCTGCGCGTTGAGCGGCAAATGGCACCTGGGCGATTCGCACCATCCGCAGAAGGGCTTCTCGTCTTGGGAGGTGCACGCCACGGGCGGCGGTCCCTATTACGGCGCGCCGATGATTCGAGGCGGCGAGCTCTACCGGGAGCCAGCCTACGTCACCGACAAGATCACGGACAACGCGCTGGCCTTCCTGGAAGCGCAACTCGGGGGCGAAGCACCGTTTTATCTGGGCGTCCACTACACGGCGCCACACAGTCCCTGGGATCGGGACAACCACCCGAAGGCGTTGTACGACGAATACTATCGCACGTGCCCATTTGAGTCGACGCCTCGACTGCCGATGCATCCCTGGCAGATCAGCAGCGCGCCCTACGGTGCGAACGAGGAGACGCGGCGCGCCATTCTGGCAGGCTACTTCTCGGCGGTGACCGCGATGGATGCGAACGTGGGACGGTTGGTCGACTGGCTGGAAGCGCATGGACTTCGAGGGAACACCCTCATCATCTTCTCCAGCGACAACGGCATGAACATGGGGCACCACGGCATCTACGGCAAGGGCAACGGAACCTTTCCGATGAACCTTTTCGATACCTCCGTCAAGGTGCCGGTATTGATCTCGCACCCCGGCCGCGTGCCGCAAGGGGTGGTGTGCAGCGACCTGTTGAGCCACTACGACCTGTTGCCGACGCTCCTGGAGGTTGCGGGGCTGCCGGAACGCCAGGCCGGCGCCCTGCCTGGGATGAGCTTTGCGCCGCTGCTGCGCGGCGAGGGGCTGGCGGGACGCGAGCACGTGGTCGTGTTCGACGAATATGGACCCGCGCGCATGATCCGGAGCCGGGAGTGGAAGTACATTCACCGCTATCCGTACGGCCCGCACGAGCTGTATGACCTGGTGAACGACCCCGACGAAACGCACAATCTGGTCGAGAGCCCGGGCCACGGGGCGCTCCTGAAGGAGATGCGGGGAGAACTGACGGCCTGGTTTGTGCGCCATGTCGACGCAGCGGTCGACGGTGCGCGCGAGCCGGTGACAGGCAAAGGCCAAATCGGTTGGGCCGGGGTAGCCGGACAAGGCGCTACGGTCTTCGCTGACGACTGGCGCTACCTGTCGGAGGTGTTGAAGCAACCGGATGGGGAGCAAAGAATGGGCCCGGCGTTCATCTAGCGTAACGGTTGTGCAATCAGAGCCTGATTCGTTGAAAACGGCTCAAA
>CAYRFV010000105.1:0-17043 GCA_964423545.1 uncultured Anaerolineales bacterium
ACCCGGCCGGCCCACGGCCGCAGGTTTGCGAAGTCCGACCTGCGCCTCCGACAGTGTGAAGGCGCGCGGCGTGGGCACGCGCGGCAGCGCGTGCAGCATCTCCACCGTCTGGCGCAGGCTGTCGAGCTCCTGCTGGCAGGCGGAGCAGCTTCCCAGGTGCGCCTCGACGCGGCGCCGCTCCTCCGGTCTCACCTGCCCGTCCAGGTAGGCGGAGAGGAGCTCGGCATCGAGGTGCGCGTCCTGAGACGGACCAAAGGACAGTTTCATCTTCATAAATAACCGGCGGAGCGATAGGTGGTAAATTGGCAGGCTGGTAGATTGGTGGGTTGGAGACGCCCGAGCAAGTTCGCAGCATCCCTTTTCAATCTGCTAATCCGCCCACCTATCGCTCTTTCTGTGTCATTGACGGTATTGGGAGGGCAAGAGTTCCCCCTGCAACAATAACAGCTCGCGCAACCGCGCACGCGCCCGGCTGAGACGGGATTTCACCGTGCCCAGTGCAGTGTGGGTGGCGTCGGCGATCTCCTGGTAATCCAACCCCTCGATGTCCGATAGGATCAGGGTGGTCCGCTGGTCGGGCGGCAGCTTCTGGATCGCCGCGTGGATGGCCCCAGCCAGCTCTTGCCGCACGACATACGCGTCCGGCCGTTCGGCCGGGTCGAGCCAGCGCACGTCGTGGTCTGCATCTTCGTCCTCCTCGCTCTCCAGCGAGCTGGTTGGACGGCGCTTCTGGGCGCGCAGCGTGTCGTAGCAGGTGTTGGTGATGATGCGCAGCAGCCACGCCTTGAACGAGCCGCCGCGATACTGGGTCAGTCGCTGAAATGCTTTGATGAAGCCATCTTGCGTCGCATCGGCTGCGCCGTCGGCATCGCCGACGATCCGATAGGCGACGTTGTAAGCCAAGCCCTGGTAATGCAGGATGATCTGGTTGAAGGCAGGCAGATCGCCGCGTTGCGCGGCGGCAATGAGCGCCGGCTCGTCGTAGTCGGGCCGGCGCGAGGGGTTGGCGGACCCGCTGCCGCGTCCATTGACCGGCGCGCCCCAGCCGTCACCGGAGGCGCTTGCCGCCCAAAGGATGTGGGCGGCGCGCCGGATGAGCGCGCTGACACCGAATCGTAACCATTCAGGCCGCGCCTTTAGAGCAAGCGTCATCAGTCCGCCGGGAGCCTGTGCCCGAATGAACTTGACGGGCGATCCATTCTCAGGTATACTCTTCCATCGTGCCAGCCGAAGTGGCGGAACGGTAGACGCGACGGTCTCAAAAACCGTTGGGAGGTTGCTCCCGTGTGGGTTCGATTCCCACCTTCGGCACTTGCGGTCGGGTGCACCGGAAAGGCCAAAGCTGTGTCCTGGCCGGACTGCACCGGACCGGCTGCTTAGCAGGCCGCAACTTGGCGCCCGTTCATTGATCGAACGGCATTATACAGCTTTTATGAATTACGACAAAGCGGGTGCCAGGCGCGCAGATGATCAGCCAAACGAGACCCCATCGGGGGCTACACCGCTCACGCAAGGCAGCCGAATCCTTACGAAGGGTGCAGACACCCCTGTCAGTTTGCCCACAAATGATCGCTAGAGACATTCGCAGCCGGCCTGCCGACGAAGCGAGTTTGCTTCGGCGCTGGCGTGACCTCGTTCCGATCCTGCTGTTGGTGGCATCGGTCGCGCTGATCCTGGCGGGATGCAGCGGGCGATCGACTTCGCGCGCCAAAATCTCCACGAGCGAGCGCGAGGCGATCATCCAGCAGGCAGCTCTCCAGTACGCCCGCGACGCCAACCTGTCCAGGGCAAAGGAGACGATCGGCAAGCTGAATCTCGCCAATCCGGCGCAGATCGTCCTGGCGATGGCCGAACAAGCCATCGGCGCCGGAAAGCCGGCGGCGGAGACTTCCGCGCTGGCCCGGCTGGCCGAGGCGCTCGGCGCGCGCAGCCCCAAGCTCGTGGCTTACCTGACGCCGGCTGTCACGCCGTCTTCCCAGCCTCGACCGTCGAACACGGCGCTGCCGGCCATCCCGACCGCAGTCGTTCCGGCGGGGACGCCGTCCCCGTTGGCGACGCCGTCCCCGCCGGCGGTCGCGTCCGAGCCGCCTACTGCCGCACCTACGGCCGCACCGACCGCCACCGTCGCGCCGACCGCCACGGCATCGCCCGCGCCCCAGAAGCCGCGCGTCGTGGCCGACTCGGTGGCCAATCTGCGCGGCGGGCCCGGCACCGGTTATCCCACCGTTGGCCAGATGACGCCGGGCAGAGAAGTCGATATCATCGGCCGCAACAGCAGCGGCGATTGGTGGCGGATCGCCTGGGATGGGGCGGGCCAGGCCTGGGTCGCGGGCCTGGTGGTGCGTGTGTTGGGGCCCATCGACACGGTCACTGTCCCCAAGGATATTCCCGCCTTGCCCACCCGGCCGCCCGCGCCGCCCACGCCGCCGCCCGCGCCGACTGCGCCTCCCAAACCGGCGGTCGACTTTGTGATCAAGAGTTTTCGTCTGATTCCGTTGGGACAGGACGCACAGCAGTGCAATGGCGGCAACCACAATATCTTCGTCCAGGTGCTCGACAAGAACGGCGCACCGCTGGATGGCGTCCGGGTGCGCGAAGGGTACCGCCAGCAGACCGCCGAAACCGCTCACGATGCGATCAAGGTGACGGGCGCCAAAGGTCCGGGCCGCATCGAATACGACATCTATCGCGGCGGAGGCGGTCAGGTCGACATCGTGGATGAAAGCGGCAAGCGCATCAGCGAGCTCTCGCGGGGCATGAGCGCCGATTGGCCCGATTTCGATCTGATCCTGGCCGCGGGCTACTGCAACTGCAAGCCGTATCCCGATGCAGCGGCCTGTCGCGCCGGGCTTGAGGGCAAAGAGTACACGCATTTTCCGATCGGGCACTATGCCTTTGAGGTGATTTTCCAGCGCACCTGGTAGAATTTGATGCGCGAGACGCTGCAGCGGACGGCAGAAGACACCGCAACGCGCCGCTGTCGCCTCTCGAAAAGGGATGGAGTTTCGTAGTGAAAGAATCCGCTCTGGCAAATACCGCCTTGTTTGCTGCTTTGACCGAGGCGCAGCGCAGCCTGATCGCCGAACGCATGGTCGCCGAGACGCGGCGCTCCGGCGATCTGATCTGCGCCACCGGCAAGCCGGCGACTGCGATGTATCTGATCAGCTCCGGCTTGGCGCGGCTCATGACCGAGCAGTTTACGGTGCTGGCCAACCTGGGGCCGGGCAGCCTCTTGGGCGAGGCTGATGTCCTGCTCGGCCGCGCGTTCACGGTCACTGCCGAAGCGGCCACTGACGTCACCCTGTTGGCGTTGAGCGCCGCGGATCTGAATGAGATCATCGAGCAGCAGCCGGAGGTCGGCCGCCAACTGCGCATCATGGCGGGCGCGACCGAGGACATGGAGAAGGTGCGCCATCTGCGCCGCCTGAACCTGATGGCCGGCCTCGGCTCCGAACAGCTCCGCGATGTGGCGCAGTTTCTGCGGACGGAACGCTTTGTGGCCGGGCAGGGGATCTACTGCCGCGGCACCTTCGGCAGCGCGCTCTATCTGATCGACCAGGGCCAGGTGTCGGTGCAGCGGCCCGGCCAACCACAAACGACAATCAGCGCCGGAGACATCTTCGGCCTGTCGGCGCTGCTGGAAGACGAGCCTCATACCAGCGATGTTGCCGCTTTGACCGACGTCACGGGCTGGTCGCTCGGCCGCTCCGACTTCGAGAAGCTTGCCCTGCGGTATCCCACTCTGGCGCTGAACCTGACCCGTCTCTTGAGCCAACGGCTGCGCCAGTCGAATGAGCGCGTCGCCACCGCTTCGACCGTGGCGGTCGCGACCGCTGCCGCGACCATGGCCGCACTGCCGCCGCGGGCTCCGGTCGTCCAATATGTAGCGCCAGCCCCTCCGCCGTCGGCCCCTGCGGCCGCTGCCACTGCGGCCGCTGTCTCCGGAGTGAGCAGCGCCACGGATCGCGCCTCCAGCTGGTTCAAAACCAGCTCCACCGGCGCTAAGGTGCGGCTGGCGGCCGTTGTGCTGCTGCTGGTCTGGTTGATCGGCGTCGCAGCGCCGGCGCTGATCATCAATCTGCTCTCCGGCGGCGCGCCGGCGCGGGCTCCTGCGCCAGCTCCCGCATCCACACCCGTTCAGAAGACCGGACGGGGCGCAGGCCGGTCGCTCCAGGAGCGCGTGATGCTGGTCGCCCTGGCTGCTGATCTGCCGGCCAAGACCACGCCGACCTATACGCCGTGGCCGACCGAGACGCCGATCCCGACGCCGACCTTCACGCCGACCGCGACGCCGACAAACACGCCGATCCCGACGCCGACCTTCACGCCGACCGCGACCCCGATCCCGCCGACGCCGACGCCGATTCCGCCGCCTCCACCCGTGGCAGTCCAGGCCGCGGCCCCTGCGGCGGCGGCTGCAGCGTCCGTCGCTGCGGCCGCGGCGGCGCCCAGGGAGCCGCCCAAGCCTGCGGCGCAGTTCACCCTCGTCGAAGCGCGGCGCCTGACCCCGTGCGAGAACCTGGGCAAGCATCACATCTTCATCAAGATCGTGGATGCCGGCGGCAATCCGATCGACGGCGTGACCCTGGTGCAGAGCCCGGCCGGGCAGCACGGCAACGTCATGGACAAGACCCTCAGCGGCACGAAGGGGCCGGGCCAGGCCGAGTTCACGATGTGGAAGGGCGGAACGTACGACGTCTACGTTTCGGGCGACGGCGCCAACCCCGGCAACACGGAGATTGCCCGGCAGTTGACCTCGGGGCTGCCCGATGAAGCGCTTTGCCCCAGCTCCCCCGGCGGCAATACGCTGTTCCATAACTCGTTCAGCGTGATCTTTCGCAAGAATTTCTAGCTTCACGCTTTGACGCACGAGAAGCTGGCCTCTACCACGGATCGCTCTCGGTAGAGGCCTTCGTTTGCTGACGCAGACTCATTTCAGGAGGGTATCACGTGTCTACGGAGATCACTCAAGTCTTCGGTCGGGAGATTCTGGATTCTCGTGGCAACCCCACCGTCGAGGTGGAGGTGTGGTTGGACTGCGATTCGATGGGACGCGCGGCGGTGCCGTCCGGCGCATCCACGGGCACGCATGAGGCGCTGGAGCTGCGCGACGGCGACAAGTCCCGCTACGGCGGGAAGGGCGTCCTGAAGGCGGTCGAGCACGTGAACGACGAGATCGCCGAAGTGCTGTTCGGGATGGACGCGCTCGATCAGGCCGCCATCGACAAGGCGATGCTCGACCTCGACGGCACTCCGAACAAGAGCAAGCTCGGCGCGAATGCCATCCTGGGCGCCAGCATGGCGGTCGCCCGCGCGGCCGCCGATGCCGTCGGCCTGCCGCTCTACCGCTACCTGGGCGGCGTGCCGGCCCACGTGCTGCCCGTGCCCCTCATGAACATCATGAACGGCGGCGCGCACGCTAACTGGCAGGGCACTGACTTGCAGGAGTTCATGATCGCGCCGGTCGGCGCGCCCAGCTTCCGCGAGGCGCTGCGCTGGGGGTCCGAGACCTACCAGGCGCTCAAGAGCGTGCTCAAGAGCAGAGGCTATCCCACGGGCGTCGGCGACGAGGGCGGCTTCGCGCCGACCCTGAAGGCCAACGTCGAGGCGATCGAGCTGATCCTCCAGGCGATCCAGAAGGCAGGCTACAAGCCGGGCGAGGAGATCGCCATTGCGCTCGACACCGCGTGCAGCGAGCTGTATGAGGACGGGCTCTACAACCTGCGCACCGAAGGCCGCAAGGTCACCTCCGAGCAGATGGTGCAGATGTACGCCGATTGGGCCGCCAGGTACCCGATCGTCTCGCTGGAGGACGGCCTGTCGGAAGACGACTGGGAGGGCTGGGCGCTGCTCAACCGGACCATCGGCGATCGGGTGCAGCTCGTCGGCGACGACCTGTTCGTCACCAACGTCGAGCGCCTGGCGCGCGGCATCGCCGAGAAGTCGGCCAACTCGATCTTGATCAAGCTGAACCAGATCGGCTCCCTCACGGAGACCGTCGCGGCAATCACGATGGCCTACAAGGCGGGCTGGACCGCCATCGTCTCGCATCGCTCCGGCGAAACCGGCGACACCTTCATCTCCGACCTGAGCGTGGCGATGGGCACCGGCCAGATCAAGACCGGCGCGCCGGCCCGCTCGGAACGCGTCGAGAAATACAACCAGCTCATGCGCATCGAAGATGAGTTGGGTGAGGCCGCCGTGTACGCCGGACGGAAGGCGTTCAACCGCTGAAGCCGGTCGGCTCAACGCTGGCGGCTCGTAGCTGACGACGGAGGAGCAGGGAAGCGCCTCCGTCGTCTCCTTTTCTAGGATGGATGCGCGATGGCCGAAAAGGATGTGCTCTACCATGAGCTGCTCGACGCGCTGGCCGGCGAGGGCTGCGCCATCTGCCGCCTGGCTCGCAAGGCCAGCGACAGCTACCTCAACGCGCTGCTCTACGAGGGGGTCGTGGATGTCGATCTGCGCCAGAAGCTGCGCGATGCCCGCGGGCCGTGCGCGGTCCACGCCTGGCGCATGGCGAACAGGCGCGCTGCGGTGTTGGGCGTCGCCATCGTCTACCGCGACGTGGTCAACACTCTAGCGAAAGCGCTCGAAGCGCCGGAAAAGCGGTCGCTGCTGGCCGCCAGGGACCCGTTCGCCCGTCGCCTGGCCGCGACCGAACCGTGCCCGGCCTGCCGCCTGGAGCACGAGGCGATCCGCCGCGCCGTCAAGACGCTGCTCAAGCACCTGGGCGATGGCGCCGTGGCCGCAAGCTACGCGGCGGGCGGCGGCCTCTGCCTCCCGCACTTCACCGCCGCGCTGGACCAGGCGAACGAGGCCGCCGCCCGCACGCTGGCCGAGTGGCAGGCGGCCGCGTATCGCCGCCTGCGCGACGAGCTCGACGAGCTGATCCGCAAGCACGACTACCGTTTCCGCGGGGAGCCGATCACCGAGCGCGAAGCCGTCGCATGGACGCGCGCCGTGGCCGCGCTCGTCGGCGAGGCCGAGCGAACGGAAAAAGAGTAGCCGCCCCCTGCCTCATCGGTCGCGGGCAGCCATGGGACGCGGCCGGGCGACCGCTTCACGGCCCGAATCGCGCCGGACTTGCCCTCGCGCCGGAGACCCCCCTCCGCATCGTCGGGCAGGTGTCCCTGCCTTGCCGGATTGCCCGCCTCGCCCAAAACCTCGCCCGCCAACGACGTCATCGGCGGCCCGCCGGCAGCGGCCCCGCCGGCGTCTCCACCCTCCGATGGCCGGCATGCCAACCGGCCGCGGCCCCTTACGCTGCCGGCCCGTAGAACCGGGGCAGGCCGGTCCGCAGGAACTCCGGCAGGTTGGTCTGGCCCGCGAACGACGCCAAGTGGCTGGCATCGTCCGCCGCGGTGAGCCCGTCCAGCGGCAGCGGCTTGACGATCTCGCTCAACGGCCGGGCCGGCGCGCGCAGCGCGATCAGGTCGTCCGCCTCCGGCTCCGGCTGCAGCGGCCGCCGCGCCGCCGCCTCGCGGTCGTCGTTGTCCAGCACCAGCCTCCAGGCGGGCCCCCGGCTCAGCGCCCCGCGCAGCTCGGCCGGGATCGGCGCCGGCTCGGGGAGCTGGCTCAGGCCGAGCTGCAAGCGCCGGGTCGCCTCGGCCAGCGTCAGCTTGCCGACCACCGTGTCTGCGGTCCGCTGCGCCAGGAAGAACCGCCGCTCCGCCCCGCGCACCATGAGCGGCTCCTGCGGGCCGCCGAACTCGCCCATCAGCCCGGCCAGGCCGTAGCGCGGCACGCCGTTGATCACCACCAGGCTGACCGCGGCCTCCGTCGCGCCGACCAGGCTGCTGTAGGGATCGCCCGCGTCCCCCGCCAGCACCAGCAGATCCCCGCGCTTGCCCGGCTCGATCGACCCGAGCTCCTGCTGCCACCGCAGGATGCGTGCAGGGTTCGTCGTCGCTAGCGCCACCAGCTCCCTGTCCGTGAAGAGCTGCCCCAGTGAGTCGCTCACCAGCCGCGCGACCTTCAGCTCCCCCAGCAGATTCTTGCTGCCCGACGGCGACCAGTCCGAGCCGAGGCCGATCGGCAGCCCCGCCGCCTTGGCCGCTGCGATATCCGCCGATCCGCCGTACAGCAGAAAGTTGCTCAGCGGCGACCAGACGATCGCGCCGCCGTGCCGCCCCAGGATCGCCATGTCTTCCGCCGTCAGTGCGGTGGCATGGATGCCGACCAGCGCGCTGTTGATCGCCCAACTGCCGTCCGGCTTCTGCAGCTTCAGGAAGTGGCTGCGCGCCCGCGCATCGACCCCTTCGCTCAGATGCATCACCAGCACCCGGCCCCGCTCCTCCAGCCGCTTGATCTCCCTGGCGAACTTCGCCACCTGGCCGGCCGCGACGTCCGCGATGAGGGCTTTGGCCTCGGGCAGCGCACGATCGCCCGTCGCCTCCACGTTGCGCACGATCCCGCGGTAGCGCTTGACCATGCCCGGTGCGCTGGACAGCGTCACCCCTTGCGACGTCGTGACGCCGGCGACCAGGCACTTGCACTCCACATAGCGGACCACCGCCTCGACATACCCCGCTGCGGGCTGCTGAGTGAGGAGCTGCATCGGTCCCGACACGCGCGCACGCTTCTCCTCATGGTTCGACCACCGCTCGCGGTTGGCGAACCGTTGCGGCACCTGCCAGATGGGCAGGATGTTGTAGCTCAGGTGGTTGTGGAGCTCCATCAGGCCGGGATAGATCGTGCCGCCGGTGCGGATCAGCGGCGCATCCGCAAAGCCGGCAGGCGGAGGGTGCTGCGTGCTCTGCACGGCCACGATGCGCCCGGCGTCGAGGCAGACCAATCCCGCCTCGATCACGCTGCCGTTCGCGTCCATCGTGACCACTCTCCCGGCCAGCATGTAGCGCGGTCCTTCCAGCGGGTCGATCGGTGAGGGTGGCATCGGTTTTCTCCTCGCCTACAGCGCAAACTGCGCCGCAGTCTATGGCGCAGTCTATGGCGCAGTCCACGTGATCTTCTTGTCGCCGCTGCGCTGGCTTCGAGTGCCGCTCGCGCCGTGCCACGCCGGCACCCCGAACGGCAAATCGAAGCGCGGCAGCGTCGCGCGGTCCTCCGGCGTGAACTGCGCCCCGTAGGGAGTCGCATCGACCACGCCGTCGTCATCGGGCGCGATCGCGGCGATCAGAGCCGGCAGCGCCGCGCTCCAGTTCGCCGTCAAGGCCGCCTCGTCGCGAGCCGAAGGATGCATGATCTCGATCACCGTGAAGTCCCGGCTGCGCGGCCAGTGCGCCAGGGCGTGGTGCGCGGCCGCACCCGCAGCGATCACCGCCTGGAGCGGGTTCGTATCCGCCAGTTGATCCAGCACCGCGTTGCGATAGTCCAGGATGGCAGGCTCCAGGGCGACCTTCGCCATCTTGCCGTCGTGCTGGCCGCGAATGCTGAACAGGTAGGTGTTCACCATCACATAGGAGCGCGTGATCCCGATCTTGCGCAGCAGTCCCTGGACGCGCTGGCCCGCGTCGCCCACCAGGATGCGGTGTCCCAACAGCTCGTCGGTCGATGGATCCTGCCCCACCAGCAGGACGCGCGCGCTCCCGTCAAGGCGCCCGCGATAATAGACGGGGCCGAAGTCCGTGCGAAAGCGGCCGGACGGATGGGCGGTGTAGGCTGCGAGCGGCGCAGCGGCGAAGCGCTGCTCCCAAGGCGGCGGGGGGCCGGGGTCAAAGCCCGGCATAGCGAGAGCTCTCGGCATGGTGGCGCTCCTGGTCAGGGTGGCTGCTCTCCGGCGGCATCGTCTGGCAAGAATCATTGTATCACGCCGCGCAGGGCGTGGCAAACGACTTGCCGCTGGGAAGCCCCCGGCGGCCTGGCGATGCACATTTGACAAAGCCTGTCCCGTCGCATATGCTATGTCACCGACAAATCAATGGAGCGTACGCATGGCTAATCCGATCTACGAGCTCGATCCGGTCACGCACATCACGGCCGGCGCACTGGGCGAGCCCGGACATCGCACCTTCTTCATCCAGGCAGAACGCGGCCTGCAGCGCGTCGATCTGTTGTGCGAGAAGCAGCAGGTGCAGGCGCTGGTCGATGCAATCGACGAGATGGTCGCCAACCTGGAGCAGGAGTTCGGCGTGACCCGCCACACCGATCTGCAGGTCGATGAGGCCGCCATGCTCATCAAAGAGCCGGTCGAGCCGATCTTCCGGGTCGGTGCGATGGGGTTGGGGTACGATGCCGGCCGCGATCGCATCCTCCTGGTAGCGCAGGAGGCGCTCGCCGAAGGCGAAGAGCGTGACCCACTGGAGGTGCGCTGCTTTGCCTCGCGCGTGCAGATGCAGACCCTCAGCATCTATGCACGCGATGTGATCGGCCGCGGCCGCCGGCCCGAGGTCGTCGTGCTTCAGGCCGAAGCGCACGCCCGCCGGAACGGGCACGGGGAGTAAGACGCGGCAGGTGACCACGCGAGATGGGGCCCCGGATTCGTCGCGAATCCGGGGCTTCTTTTCGCCAAATCGTCCGCCCCACTACGTTCTGGCCGGGTGGGTCGTGGTAAAGTGGCTGAAGAGAACCAGGGGGCCGAAGACGCAAGAGACGAAGCGCCACATCGACCAGGGAGAAACTATGACCGCGACGACACACACGGGCCAACCCAACCGCCTGATCGGCGAGACCAGCCCCTATCTCCAGCAGCATGCTACCAACCCGGTGGACTGGTATCCGTGGGGGCCGGAGGCGTTGGGCCGCGCCCAGGCCGAGGACAAGCCGATCCTGCTCAGCGTCGGCTATGCCGCATGCCACTGGTGTCACGTCATGGCGCATGAGTCGTTTGAGGATCCCGACGTCGCCGCGTTGATGAACGAGCTGTTCGTCAACATCAAGGTCGACCGTGAAGAGCGCCCCGACATCGACGCGATCTACATGGAAGCGGTGCAGGCAATGACCCAGCACGGCGGATGGCCCATGACCGTCTTCCTGACGCCGCAGGGCAAGCCATTCTACGGCGGCACCTACTTTCCGCCCTCCCCGCGCTACGGCATGCCCAGTTTCAAGCAGCTGCTCGCTGCGATCGCTGACGCCTGGCGCAACCGCCGCCGCGAGCTGGAATCGGCCGGCGAGCGCATGGTCGACGTGCTCAACCGCACCGGCGCCATCGGCCCTGCAGAGACCGGGCTATCGCCCGATCTGCTTAACCGCGCCTGGCACGGCATGCTGGCTAGCCACGACCGCATCGAAGGCGGCTTCGGCGGCGCGCCCAAGTTCCCCCAGGCGATGAACCTCGACTTCCTGCTCCGCAGCCACCTGCGCACTGGCGATCAGGCCACGTTGCGCGCCGTCATGCTGACCCTGCACAAGATGGCCGCCGGCGGCATCTACGACCAGCTCGGCGGCGGCTTCCATCGCTACAGCACCGATGACCGCTGGCTCGTGCCGCACTTCGAGAAGATGGTGTACGACAACGCGCAGCTGGCGCGCGTCTATCTGCATGCCTGGCAGGTCACCGGAGATGTCGCGCTTCACCGCATCGTCGAGGAGACGCTGGACTACGTCCTGCGTGAGATGACTGCGCCGGAGGGCGGCTTCTACAGCACGCAGGATGCCGACAGCGAGGGAAGCGAGGGCAAGTTCTTCCTTTGGACCCCCGGCGAGGTGACGGCGCTGTTGGGGCCTGAGGACGCCTCCCTGTTCTCAGCCTATTACGATATCACCGCGCGCGGCAACTTCCACGAGGGCGGGCCAGGCGCCAACATCCTGCACGTGCCGGAGGAGCGCGCCGCGGTGGCGCGCCGTCTCGGCGTGACGCCGGAGCGGCTGGCGCAGGCAATTCAGCGCGGCCGCGAGATCCTCTTCGCCGCGCGCAGCCGCCGCGTCCATCCGGGCCGCGACGAAAAGATCCTGGCGGAGTGGAACGGGCTGATGATCCACGCCTTTGCGGAGGCGGGCGCCGCACTCGACCGGCCGGATTACCTCGCGGCGGCCGGCCGGGCGGCCGACTTCGTGCTCGGCCGGATGAGCGAGCCGCTGGCCGGAGGCGCAGGGGAAGCAGCCGCTCGAGCGGCCGGTGAGACCGTCCGCCTCTTTCGCAGCTGCAAGGATGGCCGGTCGCGCCTCAATGCCTACCTCGAGGACTACGCGGCCGTGGCGCTGGGCCTGGTGGCGCTGTACGAGGCCGACTTCGAGATGCGCTGGCTCCAGGCTGCCGCCGGCCTGGCCCAGGTGATGCTCGATCGGTTCCGCGATCCCGAGCGCGGCGGCTTCTTCCAAACCAGCGCTGACCATGAGCGGTTGATCGCGCGCCGCAAGGATTTCGTCGACAGCGCGGTGCCTTCGGGCAACTCGCTTGCCGCCGAGTTGCTTCTGCGTCTCGGCAGGCTGCTCGATCGCCCCGACTACGTGGACCATGCCATGGCCGCCATGCGCCCGATGGCCGATGCCATGGGCCAGCAGCCGCTTGCGTTCGGCCGCATGCTCGCTGCGCTGGACCTGGCGCTCAACCCCGGCCAGGAGATCGCCATCATCGGCGATCCGGACGCTGCCGGCACGCGCGCGCTGCTCGCCGAAGTGCGCAGGCGCCACCTGCCCAACAGCGTGTTGGCGCTGCGGCGGCCCGATGACGCTGCGGCGGCTGCGTTCGTGCCGTTGCTTGCCGGTCGCGGCCAGATCGACGGCCGCGCCACTGCGTATGTCTGTCGGAATTTCGTATGCGATCTGCCCGTCACCGAACCGGCGGCGCTGAAAAAGCAGTTGGATCAGTGAGCGGCTTTTCCGCGGCTCGCCGACAGCACGACGCGCGTCCCCTGGCCCGGCTGCGTTTCCAGCGCCAGCGAGCCCCCGACCACCGCCATGAGGGTGCTGTGGAGCGCCAGTCCCTGGCCGTTTCCCGGCGCCTGGGGGAGCCCCGGACCGTTGTCCGCAATCACCAACTGAAACCGGTCCTCAGCAAGCTCCGCATGGAGGGTCAGGCGCAACCCATCCGGCCCGTCCGGCTGCCGAGCATGTTTGGCGGCGTTGCGCACGATCTCGCGTGCGGCGTAGTACAGCGTCTCGGCGGTGAGCGGGCTCAGCGTGGAGGCCCGATCCACTGCCTCGGGCTGGCACTGCCACGATACCTCGTCGAACGCGGCGGCAAACTCCACCGCAATCATCCGCTTCAAGGCATCCAGCAGGCCCAGCCGGACAATCTCCGGCGCGGCCGTCGGCGGTAGGGCGCGAAGCAGGTTCGAGATCTCCCGGTGCGCCGTCGAGAGTGCCTCCGTCACCGACGCCGCTGTCGTCCCGGAAGCCAGCGACAACATGGCGGTATGGATCAGGGGCAGCACTTCATCGTGAAGGACCCGCCGTGTACGCTGGTCGAGCACCTGGGTGGCCGCCATCTGGTCGCGCTGCAGAGCCATCAGACGCTGCGAGAGGGTCACGCCGGCCGCCAGGTCGATCAGCCGCTCCCCCGTGGCTCGCGCGATCTCGATCTCCTCTTGGGTATACAGGCCGCCGTTGCGTCGCGGGCCGAACAGCAGAGCGCCGGCCAACCCCTGCTCGCGCCACAGCGCCACGGCCCAGATCGCGCCGCCATACTGGCTGGGATCGATGCTGACGATGAGCCGGTGGGTGAAGTCCTGCCGGCGGGCCAGCGCGCCCAGCCCGGGCGCCGGCCGGGAGGCCGGGTGGCTCTGCGGCGCCACCAGCGCGGCGATCGATCCCACCGGCAGCAGGTAGCCCGTCGTCGTATTCAACAGCTTCTCGCACAGCGCGCGAAACGGGGCCGCGGGGTCTGGCTCGTTCGACCGTGCGTCCGTTACCGCTTCGTACCAGCGCTCGCTGGCCACGAAGGGGCGCAACTGCCCCATGGCCCGTTCCCACTCCACCGCGCCGCGCCAGCTCAGCAGAGCAAAGAAGACGGTCATCAGCAGCGCCGTCAGGAGCACGGCATACTCCGGCTCCAACCCCCACGCCAGCGCGCCGCCCATCAACGCGCCGTAACCGGCTGCGAGCGCAATGCTCAGCCGCCAATGGCGCACCAGCCCCTGTTGCGGCAGCGGCTTCTCGGTGAAAAGCTCGTAGGTGGTTATCCCCTGGCCCAGCAGGAGCACGACCGCGGCGATAAGCAGGGAGATCACCAGGTCGAACCAGCCGAGGGTCGCCAGCGCCTGCCGCGTCAGCAGGTAGAAGCCGTCCTGCCGCGTGTGGGTGACGGTCCAGGCCAGCATCGCAGCGACCATCCCCCCGACCACCGTCAACAGCAGCGAGGCCGCGATCAGCCATGGCCGGGCCCGGCCGCGCGCCGCGTCGCCGAGCACACGGCGGCTGGCCTCCGGCCGGCGCAGCGCATCCAGGGAGAGCAGGACGCAGGCCAGCACGTAGAGCGCATAGCCGGGCGCCGCCAGGGGAATGCCGAAGGCCGCAGCCTTCACCGCCTCGCGTACCGGCCGCACCCACGGCGTCAGCTCGCGTAGGAGAGGAACATATGGCATGCCGAGGAGCGCCAGGCCGGCCAGGCCGATCAGCATCACTGCGGCCAGCAGCACGAGCCAGGGACGGTGGCGCTGGCGCAGGGCGCTCTCCGCGTCGGCAAAGTAGCCGCTGGTGCGCAGCAGCACCGCATACCAGAAGAAAGGGAGCAGCGTGATCGGCGTGACCGCAAGGGCCAGCCACAGTGTATTGCTGCGCGTCAACTGCCAGGCGTCGCTCAGCAGCAGCGCGGCATGCGCGACGAAGAACGCGCTGCCCAGGAAGAAGCCGATCGCGACTGCCGCCACCCCCAGGTCGCGCCGGTTGGCATTCAGCCAGAGGGTGATGCCCAACCACAGCAGCAGGATGGTGTTGAACAATGACAGGGCGACCAGCGCCCAGGTGATGAGGAGGTCGAGGATCATGATCGATCTGCCGGCCACGCGGCCCATTCGTCCCGCGCATCGAGCGCAAACGCGTTGCCCTCATCATCCCAGCGGATCAGCCGGCCGCTGGCGGCCACGATGCACGCCCGTGTGCGCGCGATCTTTTCGTCCGTTGCATTCTCGCTCAGCCCCCACGCGGCGTAGATTTGCCCGTTGACGCGGCTGATGGTGCGCTTGTCCCGGAAGCCCAGACGGGCCGCGATCTGTTCGTTGGTCAGGCCCTGGGCCAGCAGCCGCGCCACCGTCTGCTCTGCGGGCTCCAGCAGCGCCATCGGATCGGTTTCGTCCTTGCGCCGCACCTCCTGCACGCGCGCTGCGATGTCGGGATCGATGAAGCTGCGCCCTGCCACAGCGTCGCGGATCAGCGGCAGGAGCATCGCCGGCAGCAGATAGTTCGACTTACGGACATAGGCGAAGTGGGTCAGGATGCCTGAGCGGCGGAAATCGCGGTAGAAGGCATCATCGTCCTGGATCGAGTAGAAAACCACTGGCAGTCGGGGAAACTCGCGCCGGATGGCCACCGCTGTCTCGATGCCGTTCATCTTTCCCGCCAGTTGCACGTCCATCAAGATGGCGTCGACCGGCTGCGCTATACAGAACTCCAGCGCCTCTTCACCGCTGTCGCAGGTATGGGCCACGAGCGCCGCGCCCGTGGCCGCCAGTCCCTCGCTCAGGGCGAGGCGCAGTCGCGGGTGGTCTTCGACAACCAGCAGGGTGAGTGGGCCTGTCATGCTGCCCCCATTGTCCCCGTGCGGCCTGCATCTGTCAAGCACCTGAGTGCCCGGCGCTCTGCACGCAGGTGGTTGCGGCGACGATCGACGCGAGGTTATCCTGAGCGCATCTGATATCGGAGGCGGATGTCATGCATGTCAAGATGATCCTGCCGGCCCTCACCGAGGCCAACACACCGGGGTTCCGTCCCATCAAGTACGCGCTGTTTCCGCCGCTGGGCCTGGCGACCCTTGCCGGCCACCTGGGCCCCGATGACGAGGTCACGATCCAGGACGAGCACGTGGAGCGATTGTCGCTCGATGATGCGCCCGACGTGGTGGTGATCCAGGTCTACATCACCTCAGCGGATCGGGCGTATCAGTTGGCTGATCACTATCGGGCGCGCGGCGCGTTCGTCTGTCTCGGCGGGCTGCATGTGACCGCCCTGCCCGCCGAAGCCGCGGCACACGCGGACGCCCTCTTTCTGGGCCCCGGAGACGACACGTGGCCCCGATTCCTGGCCGATTTCCGGGCCGGCCGGCCGCAGCGGGTCTATCGATCCGTCGACCGCACCCTGGCCGCCGCGCCGCGGCCGCGCCGCGACCTGATCCGGCGCGCCCTTTACCTGGCGCCCAATACCCTGGTCGTCTCGCGTGGCTGTCCGCATGCGTGCGATTTCTGCTACAAGGAGAGCTTCTTCCGCGGCGGCCGCTCCTTCTACACGCAGGCAGTGGACGCGGCGCTGGGCGAGATCGCAAGCCTCCCCGGACGCCATCTCTTCTTCCTGGACGACAATCTGTTCGGCAGTCCGAGCTTCGCGTCAGCGCTGTTCGAAGGCATGCGCGGCATGGGGCGCGTCTGGCAGGCCGCCGCAACTGTGGCCGGCGTGCTGCATCCGGGCCTCCTGGAGCGGGCGGCCTCAGCCGGGCTGCGCAGCCTGTTCGTGGGGTTCGAGACCCTCAGCGCCGCGAACCTGGCCGCGCAAGCAAAGCATCATAACCTCGGCCACGAATACGGCGCTGCCATCCGCAGGCTCCATGATCACGGGGTCATGATCAACGCCAGCTTCGTCTTCGGTATGGACGAGGATGACGCAAGTGTGTTCCATCGCACCGTCGAGTGGGCCGTGGCGCACGGCATCGAGACCGCAACGTTCCACATCCTCACCCCCTATCCGGGCACGGCCTTGTATGACCGCTTGGCAGCTGCAGGGCGCATCCTGACGCATGACTGGCACCGCTACGATACGCGACATGCCGTCTTTCAGCCGGCGCGCATGACGCCGGCGCAGTTGGAGGCGGGTTATTGCGATGCCTACCGCCAGTTCTACGCCTGGCCTGCGATCTTCCGGTCGGCCTGGGCGCAGGCGGGGCCGGTCGAGCGCCTGCGCCACCTGGCCTATGTGGGCGGCTGGAAGAAGTGCGACTGGCTGTGGGACTGGGTCATTCGCGCGAAAAGGGTGACCGCCTTCCAGCCTCTGCTG
>CAYRFV010000106.1:0-14575 GCA_964423545.1 uncultured Anaerolineales bacterium
GACGTGGCGTTCGACTATCTGAAGCAGGGGCTGGCGGCCTATCTCATCGATGGCGAGTGGAGCCTGGATCGCCTGCGCGAAGCGGGCGTCAACTTCGGCGTGGCCGTTCTGCCGAGGGTGAGCGCCACCGGATTGGATCCGGCGCCGATGACCAGCGGTAAGTTCTGGTTTGTGGGGCAGGCGGTCAGGGAGGATCCGGCCCGCAGCGATGCGGCGCTTAGCTTCGTCGAATTCATGACATCGCCGCGCGCCCAGGAGCGGTGGTTGGACAAGGCCGGGCGGTTGCCCAGCGCCGTCGAGGTGGCGCGCAGCCCCAGGGTCAGCACCGATCCGCTGCTGAGCGGCGTGGTGGCGCAGCTCAGCAGCGGGCGCGGGCTGCCGCCGGCGCCGGAGATGCGTTGCGTGTGGGCCGCAATGCGCCCTGGCCTGGAGGCGGTCCTGGCTGACCGTCTGACGCCGGTCGCTGCAGCCCAAACCATGCAGGCGGAAGCAGTCACATGCGTGGAAAAGCAGCGGACCAAGAACAAACCGGCGACGATACGATAGCGGCAGTTCACCAAGCTCATCAACGGTACAGTCATTCATGCCATCCGCTTCTACATTGCTCCGACCCTCGAATTCGTATGCCGGTAAGCCCCAATCACTCACCGAGCTGTTCGGGAGCCACCCCTGGCTGCCGACGTTGATCGTCTTCATTTCGAACACCTGCATGATGATCCTGGAGCTGGTGGCTGGCCGGATCATTGCGCCGTATGTCGGTGTCTCGCTCTACACCTGGACAAGCGTCATCGGCGTGGTGCTGGCCGGGATGAGCCTGGGCAACTACATCGGCGGCCGTCTGGCCGACCGCTGGGCCTCGGCCCGGCTGCTGGGCGCCATCTTCTTCCTGGCGGGGCTGCTCAGCGCGGGCATCCTGGCTGCGAATGCGCTGGGGCTCAACCTGCCGGAGAACTGGCCGATCGTCGTGCGCATCCTTGCCTTTACGGCCGCACTCTTCTTCTTGCCGAGCATGATCCTGGGAGCCATCTCGCCGATCGTGATCAAGTTAGCAGTGCAGGATCTTGCCACGACCGGTGTCACAGTGGGTCGCATCTCGGCTGCGGGCGCCGTGGGCAGCATCGTCGGCACGTTCGCCACGGGATTCTGGCTGATCTCCGCCTTCGGCACTCGTGTGATCGTCTGGGGCGTTGTCGTTGCCCTGCTGATGATTGCCGTTCTCTTCTTCCTGCAGGGCAGCGGCCGCACCCGGGTGGCCAGCCTGGCGGGGGCCACAATCGCCGCAATCTGCGTCGCAGGCGGCACCGCGCTTGTGCTCAACCAGGGCTGGCTGAAATCAAACTGCCGCGTCGAAACCAACTACTTCTGCATCAAGGTCTATGAGGATGAGCGCGAGGGCGAGTCGGTGCGCATCCTCGTCCTTGATCGGTTGGTGCACAGCTATAGCTCACTGCAGAATCCTAAGAAGCTGGTCTACGGCTACGAGCAGGTCTATGCCGAAGCAACCGACTACAAGGCGCAGCAGCACAACCCGCTCAAGGCGCTTTTCATCGGCGGAGGCGGCTACACATTTCCGCGCTACATGGAAGCGGTGCACCCGGGCAGCCAGCTCGATGTCATCGAGATCGACCCCGGCGTCACCGAAGTGGCCCACGATCTGCTGGGCCTGGCGCGCGACAGCAGCGTCACCAGCACCAACGAGGACGCGCGGATGTTCCTGCAGCGAGAGCCGACGACTCAGTACGATCTGATCATGGGCGATGCGTTCAACGACTACTCCGTGCCCTATCATCTCACCACGTGGGAGTTCAACGAGCGGGTCAAAGCGTGGCTGGCGCCAGGCGGGTTATACATGGTCAACCTGATCGACGGCCCGCGCCGCGACTTCCTGCGCGCCTACGTCCACACACTGCAACACACGTTTCCTCATGTGTACGTCATTCCGGCAGTGCGCGCCTGGCAGGATTCGCCACGGGTGACTTTCGTGATTATTGCCAGCGACCAGCTCCTCGATCTCGAACGATTGCAGGAGGTCGATGCGAATGACGGCGAAGCGATGCTGCACGGGATGCTGCTCAGCCCGGGAGGGCTGGAGGGAATCCTGGCCGAGGGCCCGCGGGTGACGCTGACCGACCAATACGCGCCGGTCGATCAGATGCTGGCGCCGGTGTTCCGCGGCGAGCACGCCCACCGCCTCAACCCCTCGAATTCTCCGGAGTGAGGATTCTCAGGACCGCAAAGCCTGTGTTGGTTTTCCATTGCGATCGGTTCACTTATCCCCTACCGCCGGAACACCGTTTCCCGGCGCAGAAGTACGCGCTGCTCCGCGCAGCCGTGGCTGCCACACTTGTTCCGCCGGTTGAGCTGCGCGAGGCGCCAGCGGCAACCGATGAGACGCTTCTGCTGGCGCACGATGCCGGCTACCTGGCCAGAGTGACCGGCGGCGCATTAAGCGAGCGGGAAATACGGCGCATCGGCCTGCCCTGGTCGCTGGAGCTGGTGGAGCGATCACGGCGCTCGGTGGGCGGCACGATCGAGGCTTGTCGCGCGGCCCTGGTCGACGGGATCGCAGTCAGCCTGTCGGGCGGCACCCATCACGCGTTCGCAGATCACGGCGAGGGTTTCTGCATCTTCAATGATTGTGCGGTTGCGGCGAGAGCGCTGCAAGCCCGCGGAGACGCCCAGCGAGTCATCATCATCGACTGCGACGTACACCAGGGCAACGGCACGGCGGCGATCCTGGCCGCCGATGCGACCGTCTTCACCTTCTCGATCCACGGGGCCAAGAATTTCCCCTTTCACAAGGAGCGCAGCGATCTCGATGTCGAGCTGCCGGATGGCGCGGACGATGCGGCCTACCTGGCGGCGCTGTCGGCGCACATCGATGTCGCACTCGACACGGCGCGCGCCGATCTGGCGATCTACCTGGCGGGTGCAGACCCGTACGGTGGAGACGCACTGGGCAGGTTGGCGGTGACCAAGGCCGGTCTCGCCGATCGGGATCGCCTGGTGCTCGACCGCTGCCGCCGCATCGGGTTGCCGGTCGCCGTGGTCATGGCCGGTGGTTACGCGCGCCAGATGCAGGATACCGTGGAGATCCACCTGGAGACCGTACGCATCTGTATATCGTTTGCGCACAATTGACAGCGTTGTTGGTCAAGTATGGTATAATGTTGTCCGTCGCCGTGTCTTGTCAACCCTGGAACGAATTCACTTCAGACCTCGTCACAAGAGCCAACCAACAAGAGGAAAGGAAGAGAGCAAAATGAAGCACACCTGGATGTCCAAGGCTGCCTTGATCGTCGCCTTGGTCACTGCGGCCGCGGTGCTCGTGGCTTGCGGTGTGAATCTGCCCGGCGTTCCTGGCGGGCCTGCGACCAAGGCGCCTACGCCGATGCCGCCGTCCGCCAAGGTGACGGCCGCACCTACGAAAGCAGCCGCAGCGCCGACAGTCGCCGCAAAAGCCGCCATCACGACCACCGCACCGCTGACGGCTACGAAGCCCGTGACGGCCACTGCGCCCCTGACAGGCTCGGTTGCTGCAACGACGACCGTCACGCTGGAAGGAACGCAATGGCAGATGGTGTCCTATCTCGACAGTAAAGGCCAGACCGTGCCCGCGCTGCCCAACGTCGAGGTGACCGCCATGTTCCAGGATGGCAAAGTCGCCGGGCGAGACGGCTGCAACCAATATGCCGGCACCTACAAAGCGGATGGGAACCTTCTGACGATCAGGCTCGGCCCCAGCACGATGATGGCCTGCGATCCGAAGATCATGGAGCAGGCGCAGGGCTATCTCGCTGCACTTAGCAGCTCAGCCACCTTCCAGATCACCGGCAAGCAGCTTCTGATCACCAATGGCGGCGGCAAGGTTGCGGTGACCTTCACGGTGCTCGAAAGCCTGCCACTAGCCGGCACCGTCTGGCAGGCAACCTCGTACAACAATGGCAGAGGCGCCGTACAGTCGCTTGCCACCGGCACGGAGATCACCGCCATTTTCGGCGCTGACGGCGTCCTGAGCGGTTCGGCGGGCTGCAACAACTACTCCACGACCTACCAGGTTGTCACCAGGACCCTCAAGATCAGCCCGGCGATCGCCACGACCCGGATGATGTGCCCGGAGCCGGTCATGCAGCAAGAGAGCGCCTATCTCGCCGCGCTGCCGACGGTCACAACGTATCGGATCGAAAGCAACAAACTGGAACTGCGAGACGCTAAGGGTGCCCTGCAGGCCAGTTATGTCGCCAAGGGCGCGCCCGCGCCGGCCGCCCCGGCGCCCGCAGTTACCGCCGGTCAGGCAACTACCAAGACCGTCACGGCGACCGCCGTGACCACCCCTACCGTGCCGCTGGAAGGCACGCAGTGGAAGCTGGCGTCGCTGCTCAGCGACAAGGGCGGCGCCTTCCCGCCGCTGCCAGGCACCGAGATCACCGCATTGTTCCAGGGCGGCAGGGTCACCGGCAGCGCAGGGTGCAACAACTACTCGGCGCCGTACAAAGTGACCGGCGACAAGCTCACGATCACTTCGCCGGCTGCAACGACTCGGAAGGCGTGTCCGCAGCCGACCATGCAGCAGGAGACGGCCTATCTGGCCGCTCTCAAGGCGGTCACAACGTACAAGATCGACGGCAATAAGCTGGAGCTGCGCAATGCGGCGGGCAATCTGGTGGCAAGCTACATGGCGCCTGCGCCTGCTGCGACCGCACCTGTTGCGGCTGCGCCGACCGTGCCGGCCCCGACGAAGCCCGTAACGCCCACGGTGGCGCCGGCGAAGCCGGTGACCCCGACCGTTGCCCCTGCGGTTCCGGCGGCAAAACCGGAGCTCACCAATACGCTGTGGAAATGGGTGCGCTTCGCCAGCCCGGTGGAAGTGATCGACATCGCTGACCCGGACAAGTACACGGTCGTGTTCCAGCCGGATGGCAAGGTGAACATCACCGCGGACTGCAACAAGGTCGCCGGCACGTACAAGACGGTCGGCTCACGCATCCAGATTCAACTCGGCCCCTCGACGATGGCTGCGTGCCCGCCCGGTTCGAAGGCCGATCAGTTCCTCGCCGGCCTGAGCGCCGCAGCCCTCTACTTCATGGACGGCGGCAACCTCTATATCGACATGTTCGCTGATAGTGGGGTGCTGAAGTTCGCGAACGGCGGTCCGGCCAAGTAACTGGCTCCGCTGTATGACTGGGGACGACCGATGGGTCGCCCCTAGTCATGCAGTGTCGACAGCGTCTCCAGCAGCGTCCGCACCCGACCTGCGTCTACCACCGTCCTTGTGAATTCAGGCGGACGAAGGGCTCCCCCCATGAAGACCCCCGCGTTGCGATATGCCATCGGCCCGTCGATCGTCTTGCGCGCGCTGGCGTGAATCTCCCGTACGCCCGTGGCAGCAACGATCCTGCGGATATTCCGCTCCGAAATGCCGCCGCCGGGCATGACTACAATGCGCGTCCCCGCCTGCTGCACCAACTCGGCCAGCAGATCGAGCCCCTCCAGAGCGGTATTCTCGTGACCGGAGGTAAGAACGCGGTCCACGCCCAGGCTGATCAGATCCTCCAGCGAGCGGCGTGGATCGCGCGTCATATCGAAAGCGCGGTGGAACGTCACTGCGAGCGGTCGCGCCAGTGCAACCAACGCGGCCGTGCGCGGCGCATCCACTGCGCCATCGGCTGTGAGCATGCCGAAGACTACGCCATCCGCGCCGAGATCCCTGATCACCTGGATATCGTGCTGCATCGCTGCGAACTCCAAGTCAGAGTAACAGAAGTCTCCTCCGCGCGGCCGGAGCATCACCATCAGGCCGATGGTGATGCTCCGGCGCACTGTGGCGATCATCCCTGCGCTGGGAGTCGTGCCGCCCTCCAGCAGGTTGTCGCACAGTTCCACGCGGCGCGCTCCGCCTTCCTGCGCCGCCCGCGCGGATTGGGCGGAGTCGACAACGACCTCCAGTAGAACGTCTTGGATCATGGACGCCTCGTTGAGAATGGGCATTACGGTTTTCGGACCTGGCAGTTGATAGTATAACATGGCCTATCAAGGAGGTTTTCGATGATCGAGTCCAGGGCGGCGGCCTCGCGATGCTGATTGCCAGCCTGACACTTTCACTCGCTGCGGCCGCGTGCATCTATCTTTTCCTGCTCAACCGCTATCTACTGCTGATCGAGGACGGCAGAAGCAAGAAGCTGATTCTGCGCAGCTGTTTGCTTGCCATGGGAATCGCCGCACTCGTGTACGGCTGGCTGGCGGCCGGGACGGCGTGGGTGGCGCTGCCCGCAGGGATCCTGGCTGCCGTGCTGGCGGGAGAGCTGCGCCTGGCGATCCTTCGCCGGCAGCACGCCGGCGCGCCGCCCGTCGAAACCACCAACGCAGGCGTCTCATGGCGGACCCCGATCACGACCACGGATCTGGCCGTGTATCGCTATGCGCTCAGGGCGCCGGCATGGCGCGGGCGCGACCTTCGGATAGTCCACCTCACCGATCTGCATGTCAACGGCGATCTGTCAGCGGAGTACTATCGCTCGGCGCTGCAGCGCGCTGTCGAGGCCCGGCCCGATTTGCTCATCTACACCGGCGATCTCGTGACCAGGGTCGAGTACGCCTCAGCCCTGCACGAGGTCCTGTCGGCAGCCAAAGGCCGGCTTGCCACGTTGGCAATCCTGGGCAATCACGACTACTGGGCGGATGCTGCGCCGGTCAGGCAGGCGCTCCATGCGGCCGGTGTAACGCTGCTAGGGGATCGCTGCTTGCGCCTGGCGGTGGATGGGCGCGCATTTACGGTCTGCGGCTACGAAGCGCCGTGGTCGCGCCAGCCCTGGCAACCGCCCCAGGTGGCGCCCGGCGAACTTGCGTTGATGCTCACGCATACGCCCGACAACATCTATCGCCTGAGTCGATTGGGTTACCTTGCGGTGTTCGCCGGGCATTATCACGCCGGACAGATGCGACTGCCCTGGCTCGGCTCGCTCGTTGTGCCTTCGCGCTACGGCCGGCGTTTTGACCACGGTCATTTCCTGGTCAATGGCACCCATCTCTTTGTGAGCGCCGGGATCGGCTCAGCCGTGCCGCCGAAGCGAATCTATTGCCAGCCGGACCTATTCATCGTGGATGTCTGCGGCGACGGTCATGAGTCAGGCGAACAGCGTGTCTGAGCTTCGTGTGTTGGTCATCGCTGATGATGTGCTGGCGCGTGCCGGGGTGGCCGCCATGCTGTCGAGCCAGGGTGGGGTCTTCGTGTGTGGCATGACGTCCATCCAGGATGACCTGGAGGCGGCGGTCGATCTCTACCGACCCGACGTACTGCTGTGGGATGCCGGCTGGCGCCCCCTGGCGTCAATCGCCCGCCTCGCGGACCTGGATGGACGCACACCCGTTGCGATCTTGCTGCCGGATGCGGGCGAAGTGCGGCAGGCGTGGGCGGCCCAACCTCGCGCGCTGTTGCGCCGCGATGCAGAGCCAGGGCAAATCGCGGCTGCGCTGGCAGCCGCAGTGCACGGCCTGGTGGTGGCTGAACCGGAGTTCATCGAAGCGCTGCGAAGTCCGCTCCCCGGCGGCTCGGCCCCAGCCGCCGAACACGCTGGCCGCGCCGTCATCAGCGAGCCATTGACGGCCCGAGAGCTGGAGGTGCTGCGCCTGATGGCCGAAGGTCTGCCCAACAAGACGATCGCCGGCCATCTGGACATCAGCGAGCACACTGTCAAGTTCCATGTCAACACGATCCTGGGCAAGCTTAGCGCGGCATCGCGCACCGAGGCGGTTGTGCGCGCCACACGGTTGGGATTGATTCTGTTGTGATTGGGGTGGACTGATCAGGATTTCATCTCCGCCGACCTGACCTACCTGATCGTTTTTCCAGGTGCGCTCCTACTCCAAAGGGCGATGCATTCCTCCGTGTTCTCCGCTAGACTCTACACAGATGGTTCGGGATCACAACACCGGAGGTTCCAGCATGTCTGACACACTGATTCACCTATCCGCAGCGCTCGCATCCGCCGTTGAGACAACCGGAGGCAGCGTAGTGCGGGTCGAAGGTCGACGGCGGATGCCCGCCAGCGGCATCATCTGGTCGACCGATGGACTGATTGTCACTGCGCATCATGTCATCGAGCAGGACGAGAATATCGGCATCGGCCTGCCGGATGGCGGGCATGCCACGGCCGCGCTCGTTGGCCGCGATCCGTCCACGGATCTGGCGCTGCTGCGCGTCGAGGCGCGCGGCCTGACGCCGGCGACGTGGGTCGATGCGGGCGACTTGAGAGTCGGCCACCTGGCCCTGGCGCTGGGCCGGCCGGACGAGGGGATCATGGCGACGCTGGGCATCGTGAGCGCGCTGGGCAACGCATGGCGCACTCCGGCGGGAGGTCAGCTTGACACCTATCTGCAGAGCGATGTCGTGATGTATCCCGGATTCTCCGGGGGGCCTTTGGCCAGCGCGGCCGGCGAAGTGATGGGGGTCAATTCTTCGGCGCTGGCGCGCGGGGTGAGCCTGGCGATCCCCGCAGCCACCGTGCGACGCGTGGTCGGGACGCTGCTGACCCACGGTCGCGTGCGCCGGGGGCACCTGGGCATCACTGCCCAAGCGGTGCGTCTGCCGGCCGGCCTGGCGCAGCAGCTCGGCCAGGAAACCGGCCTGTTGCTCGGTTCTGTGGAACCCAACAGCCCGGCCGAGCGGGGAGGCCTGTTCATGGGTGACACGATTGTTGCGCTGGGCGATCAACCCGTGCGACATCTTGACGACCTGCTGGCGCTGCTTGGCGGCGAACGAGTCGGCGCGCCGACGCCGGTGCGCATTATCCGCAGCGGCAGGGTGCTGGAGGCGCAGGTCGTGATCGGAGAGCAACCGTGAGGCGACCGTGTTGCAAGCATTGAACGCCGACCTGGACGAGATCGTGACGCGGGTGCGACGGAGCTTGGTGCGCATCTACCATGGCCGGCGCGGCGCAGGGTCGGGCGCCATCTGGCGCAGCGATGGCCTGGTGGTGACCAATGCACACGTCGTAGGGCACGGACCGGCCCAGGTGGAGCTGGCGGACGGTCGCACCCTTGCGGCGCAGATCGTGACCCAGGATGCCGGCCAGGACCTGGCGGCGCTGCGCCTGGAGGGCGCCGGCAGCGCCGATCTGCCGCCAATCCAGTTGGGTGATTCGCGGGCGCTGAAACCAGGCGAATGGGTGGTGGCCATCGGGCATCCATGGGGCGTGGAGGGCGCCGCGACGGCAGGCATCGTGATCGGAACCGGAGGCCGGCTGCCGGGAGCGCCGCGCAACGGCCATGAGTGGATTTCGCTCAGCCTTCATCTGCGGCCCGGTCATTCCGGCGGACCGCTGGTGGATGCTCGGGGCCGGCTGGTCGGCATCAACACGCTGATCAACGGGCCGGACGTAGGGGTCGCAATCCCCGTGCACGTGGTGACGGCGTTTCTCAGAGGGGTGACGCCGGGACGTTGACCGATCCGCAAGGAGCGTCAGAGAGAAGGGGGAGACGCGCTTCCCGCGCGTCTCCCCCACGGTCGCTGACCTGCCATGCAGCCGTGCTGCTTACTGCCGATCCAGCTCGATGTCGTCCAACTCGACGACATCCGGGTCGTCGTCCGTGATCTCCAGTACATCGTTCTCGGCGACACGTTGATAGCCTCGCGCGGAGACGATCACCGTATACGTCTCGCCGCGCACCAACGGTCTGTCCGAAGTGAAGACCCCGCCGGCATCGGTGACGCCATAGGCCTGCACCGTGTTGACCTTGCCCTTGCTCTTGTCAGCATCGTAACTGCGCACCGTCTGACCCGGATAGAGGAATGCAATTGCCGCTCCCTGGATCGGACGCCGCGTGCTATGGTCAATGATCTTTCCCGAGATCGTGACCCCCTCGCTGAGCGCCTCACCGGACGGCTTCTGCGGGAGGTTCTTGGCGTTCGGATCGCCCACCGAGAATCGGCCCTCTTGCGCCACTGCGTCGTTGAGTCGCACCTGCAAAGTGTAGCGACCGTCGGACAGGCCGTTCTTGCCCTTCAGATAGATGTCGAGCACCCCCGACGCGCCATATTGCCACTTCAGATCTTCCTGGCCTGTCACCGTCTTGCCTTCCAACAGCCAGACATAGCTCCAGCGCGTTCCATCACGCATCCCCTGGTACGGCACGGCCGCATGCACCTCGGTCACGCCTTGAGGGAAGGCGTCAGCCGCACCGATCAGTTCGCCGGCCTTGAAGCCGGCGCCAAAGGCGAGTGCGCCGATGTTTTGGCCGTCGGGCAAGGTGGGTGAGCTGCCGATGGTCGCGTCACCGGTGGCGCTGGCGCTTTCACCGGCCCTGATCGCACGCTGAATCAAGGCAACCGCATGGTTGCTCGGACGAATCAGATAGATCACGGAGCCGGATTGATCCCTGACGCGCGCGGTGGGGATGCCCATCAGCTCGCCGCGTTCGTTGACCGCCGCGCCGCCGCTGCTTCCTTGGTTGATCAAGACATCGGTCTTGATCCAGTCGACCGCCCCATCCTTGTCTTCATCGATGAAGCCGGAGACCATTCCCTCGGTCGCGGTGACGGTGTCGCCACCCACGCCCGGATAGCCGATCACATACACCCTATCGAGCGCCTCGATTTCGTCGGAGTCGGCCAGGGGCAAGGTCACCAGCGGCAGCGGCTTGGGCAGCGGCTGCCGGCTGTTCACGTAGCTCGTGATCTTGAGCACAGCCAGATCAGCCTCGGGATCGGTGGCGATCACGCGGGCGTTGTAAGTCGGCGCCGGCAACCGCCGCGCATCGGTCGTCATGGCGACCACCGACGTCCCCTGCCGGTTGTAAAGATCGCCTGGTCTCAGGCCGGCGCGCTCCAGCTCTCGGTCGCGCTCGCCGTCCACCGGGTATCCTACACAGTGAAAGTTGGTGAGGATATAGCCCAACTGGTTGATCAGGGTGCCCGAGCACAGGCTACCCGCGTCCTTACTGAACTCGTATGGAGTCATCAGCTTGACGGAGGCGCGCAGCATGCCCTGCCTGGCCGTCCTACCGACATCCTGCGCCGACGAGCCACCCGCGATCCCGGTCAGCACAATGACCAGGGCAAGCACCAGCGCATAGTACGGCCGCTTGATCTTTGCATTCATCTGCTACTCTGCCTTGAGGGATGCCAGGATCTTCTCCCAGCGCCCCACTTCCTGTTGGTACGTGTCGGTGCTGGCCTCGAACGTCACGACGGTGATGGTATCGCCGTGCTTCATCAGAATATCTTGTGCGCGGACGATCGCCGGCACACTGCCAGCGGCGCCGCCCATCGCCGGCCCGGCGACATGGGCGTAATCAACCACGATCGCGGGCTGCTGCGCCACCGTCGTCTGATCGATCTGAAGCACATTGTAGATGGGCATCATACGACCCTGACGCGTGCTCCATGAGAGGGCGATATCTCCGAGGGAGCTGGCCGCTCGCCCCAGCTCACCGAGCGGAATCCGGCGCACCCGAACGCTGGTCGGAAACTGCACCGACGAGTTCGGATCGATGACATGGAAAACGTGGAAGTCCTCCTCGTCGGCGAGCAGGGTCCAGCCCGCCGGATACTGGAGCGACATCCCGTCCTGGGTGAATGTCGCAACTCGGCCCTCGATGCGACTCCTCAGGAACAATCCTGCCCCGAGCATGAACAACACGACCAGCCAGACCAACCACTCTGCGGCTGCCACGCGTTCGGCCCGAGAGGACGCCCTGGAGATGGTCATGGATGTCATCGCGCTGCCTCCGCTCATTGCGCCCTGCCCGCCAGCACCAGGCTGTTACTTCGCCGCATAAAGGCGAAAAGCGCCAGGAAGACGGCTGCGGCAATCAGTGACGACAACAACAGACCTCTGAACGGCGTCGACTGCAGACCGGATCGCGATACGATCTCCAGCGCGCTCGTGACGATGCCGTTCAGCACAGCGGTCAGGATCACCCCAAACGGCAGCCAAAGTGGGCTGTGATCCTCGAACTTGGCCTGGCCGAGGAAATAGCCGAGCACACCGCCGAAGCTGGCGTAGGCCAGCGCCGTGACCGCCACGCGAATCGCGCCGACGCCGAGGTCGACGCCGCCATGGCTGACAACATAGCTGATGCTCATCATGGAGGCGTACCCCAGGCCCGCGGCCGCGCCGTAAATGATGCCATCCACCGGCTCATCGAACTCGTCGCTACGAAACACCGTGTAGCGCACGGCGGCATAGATCAGGAACGATTGGACCACACCGACAATCAGCACATCGGCGGCAACCCTGCTCCAAACGCTATATCCTGCCCATTCGTTGACACGAAAGAAGCTTGCGATCAGCGGCTGTCCGATGGCGCCCGACAGGACGGCGCCCAGGGCGAACACGCCGAGAACGTAGCGCTTCGGCTCGGGCTCCAGCCGATCCTGGAGATAGAAGACGATGAGCCAGATGACGGCCGGCACGAGGGCCAGCAGCAGGCCGGCGATGAGCAGTGCGAACCCTTGCGCCAGCGGCCCGATGTTCTGTGCGACGAGGGATGTCAGTCCCACAAACACGAGGAGCCCGGCGATCAGGCCCAAGGTAGCGCGCCATGTGCCGCTGCGACCCTGGATCATCCGACGGTAGTGCGCTTCGCAGTAGGCCCGGCCGCCGAGCATCCTGCCCGTGCCCTTGATCGGCGCATTGCAGACCACACAATACTCGCCGACCGGCGCAACTTCCGCTTCCTGGATCGTCTGTTGGACCACTTTCGTCCCGGCTTTGCGGCGCTCGATCTCGCGCAGTTGCATGCGAGCGCGGCGGCCGCCGTCGGGCAACGAGTCTTCCGCTATCAAAGCCTGGCTGAGCAGCTGCTGAGCCTCATCATATTCCTGTTTCTGGATCAGGATGGCGGCCAGGTTGGCCGCAGCTAACGCGTTCTTGGCGTTCTGTTCGAGGTCCTGGCGCAGGCGCCGCTCCCGCGCCTCCCTGACGTTGCTGCCGGTGAGCGCCGTGCCCAGATCAAAAATCATGTCAAACACGACATCCCCGACGTCGTCCGGCTTGTAGAATTCGGCCCGATGACGGACCACGCAATGCGTGCGCGGCACGATCATATCGAGCGCGCGCGCCACCTGCATATGCAGCTCCGCCTGGTTCAACTCGCCATCGAGATACAGATCGACTTTCTCGCCCCCGTCGACAACCACATTAAGAAACCGCTCCTGGCCCGCCCAACGCAACGAGTGCAACAGAAGCGGCTCCGGCCTCAGATTCTCGACGCTCAGATGCCCCACTTTGGTCCAGACATGCACCCGCTCGGTGTGTGCGTCCATATCGACCTGAACGGGGATGACCTGAACCTGCGGATATTGCACATCGAGGAACTCGAAGAAATGGGCAGAGTAATCCTTGAAGACGCCCACATGCTCATGGACTTCGCCGTCTTCGGTGATCTCGAAGACCACGCGTTGGCCGATGTAGTTTTCCAGAAGCGGATCGGACTGATGGCCGATCTCGCCGATGTATTTCTCGCCCAGTTTGCTCAGGGATGAACTGGCGTCCTCAATCAGGAATCTGCTCCCGGCCTTCTGGAACTGGCCGAGCAGCACATTGATGACCTCCTGGAGCGAGTCGGTGGCTGTGCTGAGGAAATTCCGCGTGCTGCGCGCCAGACGGCGCAACAGGTTGGGATGGAATGCGTTGCGGATGTCCCGATCCCGCTTCCTGCGGCCCCACTCCGAGAGCTTGTCGGCATAGCGATAGATCGCCTGAATGCTCTGGTACTCAGCGCCGTACAGCACATAACTGGACTCGACATGCCTCTCATCCTGCAGCGCGTCCGCATAGGACAGCTCAAGCCCGGTCGATTCCAGGCTCATGATGCCCCAGATCAACTTGCCGTCCGCCCGTTCGACGGTGACATGGAAGCCGACGAAATCGTTCAGACAGCGATCCCTGATCCGCGAGCGGACATACGCCCCGATCAGCGTCACCAGAAAGATCAAGCCAACGGTGATGAAAAGCGACCAGTTGATCTCCATCACAAGCGCCACCTGTAGATTCGGTCACATTGTCCGGCTAATCGGGCCATTCGATCTCCGACGCAACGATGGCGCCGGGCTCGGTTGCGCCAACCAGCACGTCCAAAGCCGCGAGCACCACCGACTGCTGGGTCTCCCCGCGGCCTGCCGGGCCAAGCGGCGCCCCGTAGGGAAACCGAACGTGGAGCGCCCGGGGCGGCTTGACATTCTCGATGATATCCCGGTTCATGACCACACACACGGTGGGTATGCCGTGTTCCTCGATGACCCTCGCGATCAGTCCCACGGACTGCTGGCAGATCGGTCAACACGGCGTCAAGAGAGCGACATCGACGCCATCGCCTTTGAGCCGCCGGGCGACGATCGGCGCGAATTCACCGACCAACTGGCGCGGCTCCGGCAGGTAACCCATGAAACTGTATATCCACGGATGGAGACGAGCGATCACCCCCGAAGTTACGAGCTGCGACAGGTGCGCGATCGGCAGAACCGTGTTGACATCGGCAGCCACGTGCTGGTGGTTGTAGTGCGTGTGCGCGATTTGCAGACGGTCGGGTGGGGTGTCGGTGTGAATCTCGCGGAACGAGGGATCGCCCAGGTCAT
>CAYRFV010000106.1:14585-17013 GCA_964423545.1 uncultured Anaerolineales bacterium
ATGAACGTCGGCGCGATACAGGCCGCAGGTTGTCACCAGCGCCAGGACGCACTCGGCCAACGGCTTGGTCAGGGGCGCCCACGGGGCGTGATCGTTGACGATCCACGCGAAATGTGGGTCCCATCGCCGCTGGACGTTCTTTTGCACCGACTCAAGCTTGCTGGTCAACATGCGCACGCTCACTGCGACAGGTTGACCGGCGGCTTCTGAAACTGCTTCGCCTGCGCAAACTGCGCCTCGAGCTCCGCGCGCCTCTCGGCGGCCGCCCGGCGACCCTCCTGGGCCACTGCGTCGAGGCGTTCGCGAATCTGCTGTTGGAAGTCCCCACCGGACTGGGGCGCCAGAAACAGCGCCGTCACGGCCCCGATCATGGCTCCGATGACGAAGCCCCCTACGAAGCTGATGGTCTTGTCCATGAGTTCTCCTCGCTTGCTGTGGAAAAGGTGCACTCATCCAGGATGCGAGCTGGAAAGAGCCCGATCCTGCGACGGCCTCGGACGTTGAGATGAGCCGCGCTCACCGTCCCGACTGCACGGGGAAACCCGCCTCCTGCCAGGCAGCGCTTCCGCCTTTCAAAGCCGCAACATCCCGAAAACCCAGACCATAGAGGATCTGCGCCACACGGGCGCTGGTGGCTTCGTCCGGTCAGGCGCACAGCGTGACGATCGGCTGATTGCGGTCCAGGTCTTGTGCCAGTGTCGGAATCTCAGCGATCTGAATGAGCCGCGCGCCGGGAATGTGTTGCTGAGCATAACTTTCGGCCGAGCGGAGATCCAAGATGAGGGGCGGATTGGGCCGCTGCAGCTTCGCGTGCAGCTCACCGGCGCTTATCCGGCGCACTTGCGCCACGGAAGGCGTCGGCCCCGTTGCTGCCTGTTGGCTTTCACCCGCAGCAGGCGCAAGCTGCCACACGCCGACAAGGATCGCGACCACGCTCGCAATGACAAGGACGGCGACAAGCAGAGCGTTCTTGCTCACCGATGCTCCTCTAATCACTCAATCACTCAATCACTGAATACATCTGCACTCGCTGGAAGTGACGAAAGTATATCATAGCCGGTTGACTTGGCAAGAGCCTGCCACTACACTGATACTCCAATCCTGCTTTTTCTCCAAGGAGTCGCACAGATGGACCCCGTGACCTCCGGAAGCCTCGACCTGATCCGCGCGTTCCAGAGCCTCGGCGGTTGGCTGACCGCGCCGATGCGGCTATTCACACTGCTCGGCGTCGAAGATTTCTATCTGCTGCTTCTGCCGCTCATCTTCTGGTGCATCCATCGCGGTCTGGGCATCGAGCTGGTGACGCTGCTGATCATCTCGACCGGGCTGAACGAACTCGCCAAAGGCATCCTCAAACTGCCGCGGCCTTTCTGGCTGGATCCGCAATTGGGAATCAATACGGACTCCAGCTTCGGGCTCCCGAGCGGACACGCACAGAACGCGATCGTCCTCTGGGGCTACCTGGCCACCGTCGTGCGCGGCCCCAGACGCTGGTTGTGCGTGCTGTTGATTGTGCTGATTTCACTCTCACGCCTCTACCTCGGCGTGCACTTCCCGGGCGACGTGTTGGCAGGATGGGCATTGGGGCTGCTGGTGCTCGGGAGCTTCCTGTGGTTGAAGCCACGCCTGGCGCCTGGATTGGCGGCATGGCCTCTCCACCGTCACATCCTGGGCGCCATCCTGGCTTCCGCCGCACTGCTCGCCCTCTATCTTGCGGCAGCAGCGATCCCGGTCACCGCACCCCCACGCTTCGCTCAAGTTTTCGCTCTCGCACAGGCGCACATCACCGAAGCCGGTGGGAGCCTGGCTGGGCTACTCCTGGGTGGCTGGATCGGCCTTGCGATCGAGGAGCGGCAGGTTCGCTTCGATGTCGCAGGTCGGCTCTGGCAGCGGGCCGCCCGCCTGGCCGGCGGGCTGCTCATACTGGTAGCGCTGCGATTCGGTCTGAAGGCGATCCTACCGGATGACCTGGGCTTTCGCGTGCTGCGCTACGCCATCATGATGCTGTGGGTGTCGTGGGCCTGGCCCTGGCTCTTCGTGCGCGTGGGACTGGCCGAACGCGAGTCGAGCTGACGCCCGCTCACCGGGTCATTCCCCTGGCGGCAACAGACGGGCCGATCGGATGCGTCCCAGCGCACCCTGGATCACATCTTCGTGTTGAGGTTGCAGCGCCGCCACCAACAGCGCCGCCGTCTCGCTGTAGAGCCTGAGGGCCGCAGCAGCACGAAGCGGAGCCGACGAAGTCTCGAAGCCCACCGCCACGCGAAACGCGCGCGTCCAACGAGAGTGCAGCCCAGCCGCCTCCTGCACCTGCTGGAAGTAGGCATTCTCGGTGCGGATCAACACCCCGCGCGGAACAAGCACGACGCGTGTTAGCGTAAGTTTTGTGCAACCAGAGGCCGAATCGTAGAAATCGGCCTCAAATCCG
>CAYRFV010000107.1:0-16988 GCA_964423545.1 uncultured Anaerolineales bacterium
TCCTGAAGCGCCGGTCGATGGGCGTACTGCGCCTGCAAGGCCGTCAGCCTGGTCTCGAAGTCCGGCAGCCGATCCTGGAAGACGGCCAGGTCGCGCAGCTGGTTCAGCAGCGTTGCCGCCTCGTCGCAGGGCCGCGCCTGCTTCTGCTCGATCGCGGCTTGCGCATCGCGCCAGGTCTGGGGCGCGGGCTGCCAGCTCCTGCGGCTCCCGTGTCCCGGCGACGCTCGTCGGCCTGGCGCAGCCGGCCGGCAGCCTCGCGCAGTTGCGCCCACGTCCGCCGCGGCTAACTCCTGCAGGCGCCGGTCGAGCTTCAGCGCCCGCAGCGGCCCCCCTCGGCCCACCGGCGCAGGAACGCATCGCACGCGGCCCGCCGCAGGCGGCCCGCGGCAGGCGGGCGATCAGCGCAGTGAGCGCGGGCGTCGCTGCGGGGCGGAGCGGCTCGCTGGCCTCGGCCGCAGTGGGCGCCAGGTGCGCATCCAGCTGGCAGAACCGGGCGAACCCGGCCAGCCGCGCGGACAGCTCCTGGAGGCCCGGTGGGACCGGGGCTCCCGCTCCGAGCAGGATTCCCAAAGGTACGGTTGAAGCGCCTGTTCATCCAGCAGTCCCGCGGGGAAGCGGAACGCCAGGCGCTGGTAGCCCCAGTTAGCGCAATAGAGGAAGGCGTCGAAGTAGCGCGCCAACACCTGTTTGGGGTCGTGCTTGAACCCACTCCAGTGATACTCCACCCAAGCGCGCGTCGAGGTGACGTCGATGTGGCTCGACAACTGGCTGACCGCACCCTGTTCCGCCGCGGTCAGCGCGCGATTGATCGTCTGCCACTCGTAGCACTGGTATTCGCTCATGCGCCCTCGCAACCAAGCCAGCACGCGCAGTTGACACGGATACCACTGCGTTATGCGGCCGTAAGCGGGTCTGGACTCAGCTAGTCGTGACTAGACTATGCCACAAAGCTGCCAGATCAGCAAGCTCACCTGCGCCTGGCTGAGTCATGTGGCGGTGTTCCGTGTACGACGGCGCCGTTTACGTTGTCCGCTCCGACCGGACGGGCTACCGCCGCATCACCAACGCGCCGACCTGCGCCGAGCTCGCCAGCCTGCCCAAGGGCTCGGTGACGGTGCAGGTCATGGACTTGTTCGGCACGTCATTTGTCTACGTGGCGGGCGCGCCGGGGCTCACGAGGGCCCGAACGGGCGCCATGACGCTCGACAACGTCGCAGATTTCGGCTCGGGCGTGTTACAGCCCGCCATCGGCATCGCCGTGCTGGAGCGCGTGATGGGCGGTCCCCCTACGCGGACGGCCTGCCTGGGGCAAGGTCTCAGCGCCTCCCTCGCCGACGGCCACGTAAACCGCGGCGGCCACGCCCACGCGAACATCGACGCCCACGCCTACGGCGATTGCCTCCTCGACGCCGACAGCCACGCCGACGCCGACTGCTTCTGCTACGCCTTCGCGAACGCTGACGCCCACCCCAACCGCCACGACGGCACCGACGGCGACATCCACCCCTACAGAGACACCGACGTCTACCGACGTCCACAGAGACGTATACGCCAACGGCGACTGCTACGGCTACGAGTTCACGAACGCCGTCTCCGACCCGCCGGCACACCTGGCTGTCGCTGATCGTGCGGCGCTGACCTGACAGGGGATGCTTGCTCCGCTAAAACAGATGGCTGCGCTGTTGTTACTTCCAGCACAGGGGAAGGTTGTACAGCATCGAAGCGATGGAGGCGGGTGGGTGGGTCTGGGAGGAGCTTACGACGCCAGGGTGAAGGCCGCCGGAACGGCGGGGACACGGCTTACTGTTCCCCAGGCATGTGATGCCCGAAGATAGGGGAGTCGTGGCGTAGTGGCGGTGAGCAGCGCTCTCAGGACTTCCCCCCTTCACTTTCGGGTCGAGCCTCCAGAAAGCGCGCCCAGAGCAATGGCGGACCGACAATGACGAACGCCGGCGCCCTGCACAACCTGTCCGCGCTCGGTAGGATTCCCCAAAAAACACCCAGGTTTCCGTGATGACGAGATCGCTAAGGCCATGTAAGCTCGCTTTAGCTTGCGTTGCTTTCCGTCCCCATCGTGGGACTGCTGTCCCGGGTTCTCTGTTCGCTCGAAATGGAGGAAGCATGAAACGCTCTGGATTGAGCATGGCGCTTTTCGGTTGTCTGCTGGTTGCCGTGATGCTGCAGACGGCGACCGCGTCCCCTTCGATTTCGGCTGAGGCCGCTCCTCCCGCAGCGTCCAGGATCGGAGTAGACAACGCTCTGCGGCAGCCGGCTTCCAGCAGTGCTCGATACCACCACGACGCCTCGGGGCAGATGAGTGGCGAGCGCGCCGGCGCCCTTGCCGCTGCCTGGCACCGCAGCGCAGCAGCTGTGCCGCCCGCCCCGGAGCCGCCCTTCTTTGTCCCCGGCCATGACACCGGCGCAACGATCGCTACCTCGTTCAAGCTCCGGAACTTGATCAACCCAGGGGGTGTCAATGGCTTCGAGATGTTGCTGCATCCAGGCGATGTTCAAGGGGATTTCTACCGCGGGCGCGACTGTGCCGGTGATACGCCCTACGGAAGCTGGCAGCCTGCCAATCACGTCAAGTTCACATATGACCCGGCATTGGGCAGGATCAGTGCGGAAGTCTCGGCCAGCACGCCCTATTGTTACGAGTACGGCTCCGGCAACCTGGGCCGGCTCGATTACCTGCAGATGGATGTCGTCAATCGCGCGATCGGCACGACCGTTGCTTTCGACAACGTGACAGTTAACGGCGTGCCGAAGGGCGGCTTCAGCGGCTCGGGCTGGTCAACGTGGATGCTCACGGGGGTTGATCTCTCTGGAGGATTTGTCATCGAAGGGGATCTGGTGCTGTCTTGGCCCACACCGCCGGCGACCTCAGGGCAGGAGACGAACAAGCTGGTCCTCTCCGTCGGATCGGTCGCACCACCGTCGCCGACGCCCGTGCCGACCGCCACGCCGACGCCCGTGCCGACCGACACGCCGACCGCGGCGCCGACCGACACGCCGACCGCGACGCCGACCGACACGCCGACCGCTACGCCGACCGACACGCCGACGCCCGTGCCGACCGCTACGCCGACCGCGGCGCCGACCGACGCGCCGACCGCGGCGCCCAGTCCGTCACCGACCGCAACGCTGACTGCCGGGGCCAGCCCAACGCCGGCCGCCGCAGGGTGCCAAAAGGCCGATCTCAATGCCGATCACGTCGTTGACGTCGGGGACGTCGCGCTGCTCGGCCAGCACTGGGGCGAGCAGGGCCTCCCGGGATGGATTCCTGAGGACCTGAACGAAGACGGGGTGATCGATATCGGCGATGTAGCCTTCATTGGTGCGGTCTGGCTGATGACCTGCTAGGCTCGAAGCAGATTGCGGCTGCCCGTCTCTGAATAGGAGTGTTGAGGATGGTCACACCTTCGCTCGGCCGGCGTCACCTGATGTGTGCTATCCTGATGCTGCTCTGCCTGGCGCAGACCGCGCCCACTCCCGTGGCCTATGGCGTGGAGGCGTCTCTTGGGTCGCCCGACGCCCCGCACGCCCCTCCCGAACCGGGTGATCCCTGGGGCTGGGGATACAACCTGTGGGGCCAACTGGGTGACGGCTCCACCGCCGACCGTAGCACCCCAGTGCAACTCCCCCTCCCGACCGGCGTGGTCGCGCTGTCGGGAGGGTACTACCACACGCTGGCCTTGCAGAACGGTGGTCGGGTCTACGCGTGGGGTCGCAACGCCGACGGCCAGTTGGGGATCGGCTCGAGTGATGGCGACCCGCACCCCTATGCGGCGGAAGTGCCGGGTCTCTCTACGGTTACAGCCATCGCCGCGGGCGCGTTCCACAGCCTCGCGCTCCGGTCCGATGGCAGTGTCTGGGCCTGGGGTTGGAACGACACGGGCCAACTCGGTGACGGCACCACGACGACGCGCCTTTCGCCGGTCCAGGTTCTCCCGCCAGGGAGCGGCGTCGTAGCCATCGCCGCAGGTTACGGCCACAGCCTGGCGCTGAAGTCCGACGGCACCGTCCTGGCCTGGGGCTACAACGCCGAGGGCCAATTAGGCGACGGGACGACATCGCAGCACGAGACGCCGCTGCCCGTACTTGGTCTGGCGGACGTGACCGCGATCGGCGCCGGCTGGTTCCACTCCCTGGCAGTCAAGGACGACGGCGCCGCCTGGGCCTGGGGCATGGGCATTTACGGGCAGTTGGGGGTGGGCTCTCAGGCCGATTCTGCCATCCCGCTGCAGGTTGCCGGCCTGACCGGCGTGTCCGGCATTGCCGCCGGCCATTTCCACAGTCTGGCCGTCACGAGCGACCAGGCGTTGTGGGCGTGGGGAAACAACAACCAGGGCCAGCTCGGCGATGGCACGGTTGGCGACGGCACCGCGCCGAACATCCGCACTACGCCCTATCATGTGGCCGGATTCCCAGCGGGCGTTGCCGTCACTGCTGCTGCCGGCGGCTGGGGCCATACCCTCGCGCTGCTCGAAGATGGATCGGCCTGGTCCTGGGGATTGAACCAGGCGGGGCAGTTGGGCACCGGCGCCGCGCCTCAAGACAGGGTGACGGCGGAGACACCCGCGGAACACCGCGCTTTGGGCGATCAGGCTACCTGGGGCCATGCGCTGAGCGTCCGGCGCGACATGGCATCACCCACGTCCACCTCCGAGTTCTATCGGGCTACACCGGCGCAAATCCCGGCGCTGAGCCGCGTCGCACTCGTGGCTGCCGGCTACTATCACAGCCTCGCCATGGTCCCGAACCCGCGGCCGGCCTGGGACGTGAACGGCGATCACATCGCCGACATTGCTGACATCGCGCTGATCGGCCTGCATTGGCAGGAAAGTGGCACGCCTGGCTGGATCCCTGAGGACGCAAATGGCGACGGGGTGATCGATGTCGGCGACATCGCAGTGGTTGGCCTGCACTGGCTTGAGATCTGGTGAGCGCGAGCGAAAGTCGAGGCAAGGTTGGAGGACACGTGGTGAAACGCTCAGTTCGTGTCTGGCCCTGGGCAGTCGCGCTCTGCGTCGTCTTGGCGATTCCGGCGGCCCCGGCAGGGCGCGCCGCGGCGGTGCCGGCGCAGTCGGTCGCGTCCGGCAGCTTGCCCTGGGTGTGGGGCATGAACCTCAAAGGGCAGTTGGCTGACGGGACCTTCGATGGTGACCCGCATCCCGCCCCGAACAGGGTGGCGACGTTGAGCCGCGTGACTCGCGTCGCTGCCGGCGCCGGTCACATCCTGGCGTTGGAAGCCGACGGGACCGTCTACGCTTGGGGCGACAATCTCTTCGGCCAGTGCGGGAACGGCGCAAGATCCACAGAAGCACCCCAGACCACTCCGGTGCGAGTGTCCAATCTGGACGGCGTGGTGGCAGTGGCCGCTGGCGCAGTCCATTCCCTGGCCCTCAAGTCGGACGGTACCGTTTGGAGTTGGGGCCACAATGATTACGGGCAGCTCGGCAATGGCACAGCCGTGCCGCACAGCACGACGCCGGTGCAAGTGACAGGGCTGGCGGGAGTCACAGCCATTGCCGCCGGGGGCGGCAATTTCAGCCTGGCGTTGACTCCTGATGGCGCCGTCTGGGCGTGGGGCGACAACGGCTATGGCCAGCTCGGGAACGGCGCCACGCTCCCGAGTAATGTGCCGGTCGCTGTGTCGGGGCTCAGCGGCGTGACGGCCATCGCGGCCGGCGCTTCGCACAGCCTGGCCTTGCGCGGCGACGGAGTGGCGTGGGCCTGGGGTCGCAACAGTTGGGGCCAGCTCGGCGACGGCAGCACAACCCACCGGTATGCGCCAGTCCAGGTTGCGGGTCTCAGCGGGATGGCCTCGATCGCAGCCGGAGGCATCTTCAGCCTGGCGATCAAGCACGACGCGACAGCCTGGGCGTGGGGCTGGAACGGCGCTGGCAACCTGGGCGACGGCACAACCGAGCATCGCAGCACACCAGTGCAAGTCGCCGCGTTGAGCGGCGTTTCGGCCCTGACCGGCGGCGCCTATCACTCCCTGGCGCTCACCTCGGACGGCAGCCTCTGGAGTTGGGGCTACAACGGATATGGCGAGCTCGGAGACGGCAGTACGACGCTGCGGATCGCACCGGTTCAGGTCTCAAGCGCCACCGGCTTGACGCGAGCCAGTGCGATCGCCGCGGGCGCCTACTACAGCCTTGCGCTACAGCCGTTGCCGCGGCCAGCCTGGGATGTGAACGGCGATCATGTGACCGATATCGGTGACGTTGCGCTGATCGGCCTGCGCTGGCTGCAGGTTGGAGCGCCTGGTTGGATTCCCGAAGATGTGAACGCCGACGCCGTGGTGGATATCGGTGACGTTGCAGTCATCGGGACCCATTGGTTGGAGACCTGGTGATGCCCCAAGGGCGCCGTCACGCAAGCGGTTGCGCCGGTGGATGACGTCGCCAAGGCTCGACCGACACAGCGCAGGAGGCAGGCATGAGCGGGTGGTCAAGCTCCAGGTGTCTATCTGGGTCGTTGTGCCTGGTTCTCATGATCGCCGCAGCATTTCTGACCCCGGCAACAGAGGGCGCTGAGCCTCGGATGCCGGATCAGCCGGCGGCGGTCAGCGGCACTCCCTGGGCCTGGGGCTGGAATTACCGCGGCCAGCTAGGAAACGGCACCATCGACCCTAACGCGTCAACGGCCCATTACAGAGGCAGTCAGGTGAACCTCTCCATGGTTACCAGCATCGCCGGACAGTTCCATGGCCTCGCAGCCCGGCAGGATGGAACAGTCTGGGCCTGGGGCGACAATTCACACGGCCAGGTGGGCATCGGCGTCGCCAGCGGTCCGCAGCCCAGTCCAGCGATGGTCCTGGGCCTGGACAGCGTTACGGCCGTCGCGGCCGGGGCCTACCACAGCTTAGTGCTCAAGTCCGATGGCACGGTGTGGGCCTGGGGCTGGAACATCTACGGCCAATTGGGCGATGGCACCCTCGCCGAACGGCATCTGCCGGTGCAGGTCGCCGGGCTTGCCGGCGTCATAGCCATCTCCGCAGGCGCCTATCACAGCCTGGCGCTAAAATCAGACGGCACGGTGTGGGCGTGGGGCAGCAACTACTACGGCGAGCTGGGAGATGGCAGCAGCATTCACCGGCCCACGCCGGTCCAGGTCGTCACCGATACAGGTCCCTTGGCCAGCATCGCGGCCATCTCGGCCGGCGGCTCCCACAGCCTGGCGCTGATGCAGGACGGCACGGTCTGGGCCTGGGGCTGGAACAAGTGGGGCCAGGTGGGCAACGGCGTCACCGCCGCAACCGGTCAGCCAACCGCTGTCCGGGTGGTGGATCTGGACAATGTGACGTACATCTCTGGCGGCGGGGTGCACAGCCTGGCCGTCAAGAGCGACGGCACCGCCTGGTCGTGGGGCAACAACCGCACCGGTACGCTGGCCAACGGTTCTGTGCTCGACTCCGCGGTCCCCATGCAGGTCGTCGATACCTCGGGCGCGCCGAACTACCTGACTGGCGTCGTTGCGGTGGCCGGAGGTGAGTACCACAGTATGGCGCTCAAGGCCGACGGCACCGTCTGGACCTGGGGTGAGAACGTCTACGGCGAGCTGGGCGATGTCGTGGATTCTCAGACCATTTGGACCAGCTTCCGGCCACTGCTCGTCCAAGGGCTCACCGATGTGATCGCAGTCGCCGGCTCCGGGTTCACCCCGTACGCCCTCCAGCGCACCGCGCGTCCCCCGTGGGATATCAACGGTGATCACATCGTCGACATCGGCGATGTGGCAGCGATCGGCCTGCACTGGCTGGAGACAGGCGCTCCGGGTTGGATTCCAGAGGACGCCAACCCGGACGGCTTAGTGGACATCGGCGATGTCGCTCTCGTCGGTATGCACTGGCTGGAGAGCTGGTAGGGCGAGCCGCTGGGCGCGCGGCAGCCGCTGCCAGACTGCGGCGCACAGAGGCGCCATCCCTCTGCGGGCGGGCTGCCTGTTCGGCTGCTCCTGCTCTGAACCCCGCGTGGCCGAACCCGGGCAGCACCGGCTTTCCCGGGTCAGCCGAAGCGCCCCGCTATGTACTCGCTGGTGACGGGATTCCTTGGCGCCTTGAACACGGCTTCGGTTTCCCCATACTCCACCAGCTCGCCAAGATAGATGAACGCCACGTAGTCCGAGACACGCAGCGCTTGCTGCATGTTGTGAGTCACGATGACCACGGTGTAATCGCCCTTCATGGCTTTGATGCTGGCCTCGACGCGCGCAGCTGACGATGGGTCGAGGGCCGCTGCCGGCTCGTCCATCAGCACGACGGTAGGCGCAATGGCCAAAGCCCGCGCGATGCAGACGCGTTGCTGCTGTCCCACGGATAGGCGAAAGGCGTTGTCGCCGAGGCGCTCCCTGATCTCTTCCCAGATGGCCGCACGCTCCAGGCTGCGCTGAATGACTCGTTCCTCGTCAACGGTCTCTTTCGCCGCTTTGATTCCGTACAGGATGTTCTCGCGGATTGACATGGGGAATGGATTGGGCTTCTGAAACACCATGCCCACCCGGCGGCGCAACAACATTGGGTCCATCTCGCGAATATCCTTGCCGTCCAGGCGAATGCTGCCCTTGACCGTGCAGCCTCTGGTCAGCTCGCTCAGACGGTTGATACATCGCAGCAGGGTCGTCTTGCCGCAGCCCGAGGGACCGATCAGGGCCGTTATCTTACCCGGCTCCACATCGAGGTCGATGCCCTTGAGAACCTCCTTGCCACCGTAGGCGACACGCAACCCCCGAATCTCCAAGCCGCTTGTCATGCCTATCCTCCCAATGTGCGCCCGGTCACCAGTCTGACGATCGGCCGCTTCCTGACGGACTTCAGTGCTCACCCACCGCGGTACCTCCGCACCAGCCACCGTTTCACAAGGAGAGCTGCCATTCCCAACCCCATGGTTAACAACAGCAGCAGAACGGCTGCCGACGCCTGGTACGGTTTCATGATCCTCTGGAAACCCAGGTTGCCGAACTGCGAGTCATAGATGAAGTGGGCAAGGGAGGTCGTCTGCTGTGCCGTGCCAGCGCCATACTGCCCTCGTCCGTCGATCAGAATGATGACCGTGACGCTGCCCGCGGCCTCAGCGCAACTCAGGATCAACCCGGTGACGATATTGGGCAAGGCCCAGGGCAGTACGACCCGCCTCAGGGTATACGACTCCGATGCGCCCAGCGCTAGCGATCCCTCCTTCAGATCGGGCGGCAGGGAGCGACAGCCCTCTTCAGTGGTGCGGGCGATCACGGGTATGACCAGGAACGCCAGCACCAGGCTAGCCGTGATGAACGACCCTCCCTGGCTGATCCGCATGTCGCCAAGCGCGTCGAAGTAGTAGCCGTTGAAGATCGGTGCCAGGGGAGTGCGATAGGTGGCCGTGGCGACTGCATAGGCCATGAGCCCAAGGATCAGCAGCGAGAATCCTCGCAGCGCACTTACCGCCAGCCGGATAACGTGTCCGGTCCGGCTCTCGGCGTACTCGGCCAGGTAGACCCCGGCGCCGATGCCGAACGGAGCAGCAAACAGGCAGGTGAGCACCATCAAGGTAACCGTGCCGCGGATGTGGTTCAGCAGTCCGGCGTTCTGAACCGGGTTGAAGTACCAGTAGGGCCAGCCGTCCGCCATGTAGCCTTTCGTCGGCCATGTGAGGTCGCTGAACGAGGTGGTGATGAGGCGCCAGCTCAGGCCAGGCCACCCGTCAATGACGATGCCAGCGATCAGGACGAAATAGACGGCCACCACCAACAGCACCGGAACAGCCACCAGGGGATAGTGCGACACGTCTTCGGCATGAGGCGTGCCGCCGGAAAGGTGGAACAGCGCGGCGGACAGAGCCGGCATGCCGAGGCCGAAAAGCAGGAGCGCCGAGAACACCGAATGGCGCACGATCGCATTCACTTGCAGCCCGGTCATGTAGGGCGGCAGGGCGCGCAGCACCAGGATAGCGGCGAAGGCGGCCAGCGCCAGGGCAGCGGCCCGCCAGGCGCCCGGACGCCGCGCCAGGAACAGGCCGAGGAACAGAGCCTGGAAGGTGACGCACATCAACCCCAACAACGGCAGCGCCAGGACCTCTGATCGCTGTGAAACCATGACCAACGGGCCCGAAACCACGCAGCCCAGGGCCACCAGTGCAGAGAGTCCGGCCACCGCCTTCACCAGGCGATTGGAGCCGGCCACCGGCCGGGAGGCTGCGGCGACAGCACCGCCGCGAACGGCCTGCCTGACGGGCTCAGAGACCGCTTTCATGCGGTGTACCTCCGCAGCACCAGGCGCTGCAGGTAGCCGGCGAGGCCGAGGATGCCGAATGCCAACACCAGCAGCAGCAGCCCGGCGAAGAACGCCACCGACCGATCGAGCGGCGGCGCCGAAGTGATCCCCCCGTCCAGCATCCCGCCCAGAAGCCCGGCGGCGGCTCCGGTCAACGGCGTGGTGGCCTCGAATGGGTCCCACAGCGGCGCAGGTAGTCTCTCTGCTGCCATCCCCACCGCAAAAGCCACCACCATGACATCGCCGGTCGCCTTGAGGACTCCCAGGGTGACTGCCGACATGATGCCGGGCAGAGACAGCGGCAGGATGACGCGGCGGAGCGTGCACCAGCGATTGGCGCCGAGCGCCAGCGAGCCCTCGATCAGGCTGTGCTGGACATTGCGCAGGGCGTCGAGAATCAAGGGCGCCACGAAGGGGATGATCAGCAGCGCCAGCAGCATTCCTCCCAGAAGGACGCTGTTCTCCCGGGGCAGCATCCTGGGGTTGAGCGCCGGTAGCCCGGGCAATGCCTTGATCGTCTCCTCAGACAGCCCCCGACCGCCGAAATTCGGCTGCATGAATGCTCTGGCCATCAGGAGGGCCATGAAGCCGTAGAGCACGGGCGGGATGCCGGCGAAGAGGCCCACGATGGTCTCCAGCGCGCGAGCCGGCCACGCCCAGGGCGACTCGGTGATGAAGACGCCAATGGCTAGAGAAACCGGCAGCGCAAGACCCGTGGCCACGCAAGCGACTAGCAGCGTGCCCCAGAGCGCGGGCATCAGCCCGTACTCGCCGCGGGTCCAGGTGCCGGAAAAGCGGTTGGAGAACTTGTCGGAGAAGATCACAGGCAGACCCACTTCGGTCACCGCGGGCAGCGCGGCCGCGATGATCGTCGCCACTATGGCCACCAACATCACCACAGGCACGAGAGCCAGGACCAGGGATACCACGCGAGGGCCCGACCAACGGGCATGTCCGCTGAGCATACTTGTTTCACTCCATCAGCGATCAGGAACCAACGGCAAGAATCCGGCCGCCGCCACAGCCTGTTGGCCATCAGGTGAAAGCAGGAAGGCGGCCAGCGCCTGAGCATGGGGAGGGGCATCGGGCCGCATCAAGAGATGGATCTTGCGCGACAGTGAGTATGTGCCGTCATAGATCGTGGCCGGCTTCGCAACCGGATCGATGCCATCGATCTCCAGAGCCCGCAGCCGGAAACCGTGATCAATTGCCTTGGCGGTGATCCGCCGTGACAGAACGGCCAGTTGGTAAGGGAATTGATCATTGCCTATGGACGCTTGAGCCGGTCCCCTGGAGTAGCGGTAGGCGACAAGTTCCTCTTCTGATTCCAGGAACTTGGGCAGCAGAAGACCGTCGCCCGCGACGACATCGGCTTCCGATAGTCCCAGCTTCTCGAACAGGACACTTTGTGTGTCGACTCGGTACAGGCGCCAGAGATCCGGAACAAGATAGACCGGCGTCTTGACCCATTCCCCGACGGCATATCCGGGGTTCTGCGGGTCCTCGCCGATTCCGTCAGCGCCGGTTCCCGTGCCGCGAAACTGGTAATGCGAGCCCTCCCATTGCCAGACCGGACCGCGCCCGCGGATTCGGTTGTTGTAGACATGGCGAGCTTCATCCAAGGAGAGTCCTCGCAGCCCGCCGCTCGCGGCCTTGAAAAGCTTCGGGTGGTGATTCAGGTCGACCTGCACGCCGCCGACGTAGGACCGGACATCGATGACGATACAGACCGCATCGAGGGCGACGGGGTAATCGACCAGGCCAGCGAGTTCGCCTGCGGACGGGGCGCGGCCCACCACCAGAACGTCGAGCTTGCCGGCCTTCAAATCCTGAATGTCGGATTCCGACGGCCTGGAGGTCAGTGAGATGCCGGTAGTGGTTGCGAAGCCGGTACGCGCCTGCTCGATGAGCGGTAGCACGTCCAGCCTGCCCCCCACCCGCAGCTCCTGTTCCCGCGCCCGCGCCGGTTCGCAACCGGCCAGCATCAGGGCAACGAGCCCAACAAGGCACAACGCCACGCCCAGGCTCAAGAGGCTTCGTTTCATCAGGCAACCCGCTATCGAGAGAGACAGGAGCGTGTCTCGGGAGGCATGGCCATGTCTCCCAAGACATGGCCATGCCTTCGGACGCCGCCTCGCGCGGCGCTGAGACCGATCTCAGGCTGGCCGGCGGCGCGTAGTCACCACCACCACCGCTCCGACGACCACGACCGCGGCTACCGGAATGATCAACTCCCAGGGGATAGGAGACGCCTCGGAGCTCTCAACCTCCTGCTCGGCTTCGGTGGTGGAGGCCTTCACAATCCTAACGGTGCTGACTGGGGCGGGCGTGGCGGTTGCCGGCCGCGCCGCCTCACGTGCCGATGTCGGCATTGCCACCGCTGCGGCCGTGGGCGTGGCTGCTGATCCCTTGACGGCGCCGATGGCAACCTGGCCGGCCGCGACCTTCACGCCAGCCATCGGGATGGGCTTCACCGGGTCCACATCGAGCACCTTCACATCATAGAGCTCGAAGGTCGCTATGCCTTGCACTCCGGCTTTGGCCTTGGCACGCACGACTAGCCACGTGCCGCTCCCAGAGGGACCCTTGCCTGCCGCCCCCGTCCCGAGGAGCGTGATGCCCATCGTGGGCACGACGCCCTTCGCATTATCTGCCGTTGGTTTGCCCGGCACGATCAGCGTCTGTGCGCCATTCGCTGCTGCCCAGGTCTTGTAGAAGTCTCCCTCCTCGATTTTCACGACTTCGATGAGCTTGGGGTCGAATCGCAGACCTGCCTGCATGCCCCAAGTCATCTGATCGGTGTCGATTCGCAGCAACACGTCGAAAGTTTCGCCCGCGTTGACGGTTGGGCTGGATGGCGAGACCTTCAGTGTGGTATCGGATTGAACAGGCGGCTTGGGTGTCGCCATCTGAGCGAGGGCCGGCGCCGCAGGCAGGCCAGCCGAGACGAGAACAGCCAGCATGCCTGTGACCAGCACGAGGCATAGGGTCATTCCCACGGTATGCAGTTTCACGAATGAGGTCTCCTTTTGTCGATGGATTCGTCGTCCACGGGTTGGGGCGCAGACCGCACACTGGGCCCGCGCCCGATGTCGATGCTGAAAGTGATATGGATGCCTTGTCTCCTCGGTGTATTGATCCTGTCGTGTTGGCGCTCTGCCGGCTCCTGACCGCCCCGAGCGGGAGTGGCCGCGCGCTCGTCTGAAGCCGGCCCCCGGTTCGGGAGGACGTCGTAATCCTGACCCTCCACGAGGGTGATCACATCGTTCTGAGCGGTGGCTGCCCCGGCAGAACCTGGCAGCAGCAGCGCGGCTCCGGCTTCGCCGGCATCCGCCCCTCCTGCTGCGGCGGCTGTCCGGCGGCGTGGATGCCTGTGCCGGTAGATGACTCCGCCCAAGCCCACCAGAACAACGGCACAAGCTCCCCAGATCAGCCATCTGTTGTCACTGGGCGGGGTCTTCGCAATCACGGCATAGATGCTGAAGTGTGAGATCTTGCCGCGGAATTCGTCCGTCTTCGGGTCGGGCGTCCCTTTGTACTCAAGCCACTGCCTCTGCGCGGGATCATAGTAGCCCAATACCAGGTTCTGTGGCGAAGAGCCGGGCGGCAGCGCCTCACGGTCGAACGCCAGAACCAGGACCGCTGACGGAGCAAAACGCGCCCCCGAAGGTTCAAAGGCGTAGGCCGAGCTGACCAGGTTCTGGCCTTTCCTAGCCTTTGGAGCCTGGGCCAAGGGCTTGATCGAGAAAGCCTCCAGGGGCAGGTTATCGGAGGTGATCACCTGAGTGCCCTGGCGAATGTGCAAGGCGGAAAGCTGGTCCGGGCTCTGGGCCTCGAAGTCTTGCAGCAAGACCCCGTTCGAATCAATCAGCCCCGAAATATCGTACTGCTTGGCGTCCGGGTCCGGCATCAGGGCATCCAGCGAGGGCCGATCTGCGGGCCTCAAGGCGCCAAGTGCCTGGTCAGAGCCGATCGCGTGGCTCAAGCGCTCACTGGCGGCCTCTTCGCCGGCAGCGCCCGGTTGCCCGGTGCTGCCCCCCGCGGCCACCGCTGCAGAGCCGGCTGCACCCGACGCGGGCCCAAGTTGACCCGGCGCTGGCATGCCGGGGCGCATCCCGCCGGACGCTCCCAGCGCGGCCGATGTGCCGGGAACACCCGGCGTGCCGGGTGTACCGAGACGTGTCGCTACGACACCGGGTGTGGTGGCGACACCCGGTGTCGCTACCACACCCGGTGTCGTGGTAACGCCACGTGTCGCGCCGGATGAGGGCGTACCTGTTCCCGCTGCGCCCGGCGTCGGCGTCACCCCCACGTACACGGCGCCTGTGCTGACCTGTATCGCCAGGCTGAAAACATAAGGAACCGAATCATCATAGAGTTTTGCGTTGGTCAGCGTGAGCGTTGAGACTCCGTTGGCCTTAGCGGTGAACTTGAATGTCAGTAGTCTGCCGACGCCGGTGGGCCCCCCTGCATGGCCGTTCACAGGATTGGAGGCCCCGGTGATCGTAACACCTGTGGCGACCACCGTGCCGGCATTGTTGTCGATGGTCGGCGAGGAGGGCAGCATCAACGTGTTGCCCCCATGACTGGTGGCCCAGCTGCTATAGAAATCCCCTTCCGTGACCTCCTCGCAACTTAACACCGCTGGGTTGAAGGTGATGCCGGCATTCCCGCCGCGCGTGGGCTTATCGGTGCTCACCAGCAGGTCCACCGTGAATGAGTCGCCGACTTGCACGCTCTTGCTGGCAGGGTCAATTCTTAACGACGCATTGGCAGCGACGGTGGGATAGGGTGTCGAGCTGGGCCCAGGGGTATTCGTGCGCAGCCCGCCGATGTCGGTCGCGGCCGTGCCGGGAGTCGGGGTGGCGGTCGCGGTCGCTGTGGGAGAAGGGGCGTCGGTCGGCGTTGGCGTATCGGTGGGCGTTGCCGTGGATGTCGGCGCACCAGTCGCGGTCGCGGTGGGCGTCGCCGTGGCTGTCGGGGATGCCTGCGCACCCACCTGGATCATGCCGCCGGTCGTTGACAACTCGACCGCTTTCGGCTTCGGGAGCTGGCAGTCGAACACTCTTGGGCTGAGGTATGAGAGCTGCGAGGTGCCCGACGCCAGGGTCTCGAATTGAATCGTGACGAAGACGCCCGAACCGCTGGGACCCAGATTCGGTCCACTGGTTGGCCCGCCGCTCAAGGTAACGCCGAAAACCTGGGATTCTCCCGGGTTCGCGGTCGCATTGCAGTTCACCATCATGGGCAGGATTTCGGCGCCGTTGGCTGCAGCCCAATCTTTGTAGAAGCCGCCTACGCTGACCTTGTGGCACTTCAAGATCGCCGGATCCCACTTCAGGCCGGTCTGTGCGCCGCGCGTCTGCACCGCTGAATCGATCATCACGTCGACCGAGACGATGCTTCCCGCGGGCACAACCCCAGCGGGCGTCTTGAGGCTCAAGCGTACACGCGGCGTCGCCGTTGCCGTGGCGGTGCTCGTGCTGGAAGCCGTAGCGTTCGCCGTCGATGTGGGCGTCGCCGTTGCGCTCGCCGTCGCCGTTGTGCTTGCCGTCGTCGTGGGCGTCGCCGTTGCGCTCGCCGTCGCCGTTGCGCTCGCCGTCGATGTGGCGGTGCTCGCAGATGTCGAGGTGGAGGTAGGCGTCGTCGTTGCCGTCGGTGTCGCGGTTGGGGTCGGCGTCGCCGTGGAGGTGGCCGTGGCGGACTGGCTCAGCGCGCCCCCATCGATGGCCGTCCGGGTCAGGGACGATGCCGGAGCTCCACCTGCAGCGTCGGTGGCCAACACCCGCTCGGCCGCGGCGTCCGGCGCCACGGGCGGATGCGGCGTCAGTGTGGGGGTCGGGTCTGCCGCAGAGGGAAGGCTGACGCTGGTCGCGACCATGCAGGCGCCGATGAGCGCTTCGTCGGCGATATCTATGACGCCATCGCGGTTGGTGTCGGCAAGAATCCAGCCGGGTTTGTCCCTCTGGCCCCACTGCCGCCCCACTTCGGCCACATCGAGAACGTTCACCATGGCATCGCCGTTAACGTCGGCGGTCGAGCAGCTTTCCTGCTCCCCGGTCCTGGCGGGCGTCACCGGCGATGCGACGGCGCCGCCGGCCGGCGCGCCGGATGCCGGAGAAACCGGCACCGGTGGACGGAGCGGTGGGGCGGCTATTGCCAAGGCGGCCGTGGGCGTCGCCGGCGCAGTCGTCGTGACACCCGGCGATGCTGAAGGCGCCGGCTCGGTGGGAGGCACGGTTCCGTTGGCGCGTGTGTACGGGCCGGCCGCAGGAGGCGGCGACGAGACCAATGCGCTGGCCAACTGGCGCCGCTCCGGGGAGAGCGGGGTCCGCGACAACTGGGACGCCGCCGGATGCCCCGCAGACAGAGTGGCCCCTGCAACCGGCAGGGAGGCCATCAGCAGGGCGCCCAGGCACACCGGCGCGATCAGGGTAAGCACCCAACCGCGCCGTATGGGTCTGATCATCACATCCTCTCCCTGCAGTCTTCCGGCCCAGCGGCTGCCTGACCGGAACACGATCCGATTCCGGCGGCCTGCAAGGCGCATGGCAGTGAGTTCGTTGTCATGCGCCTACACAGCAACCGCTACGGCTTGACCACAAGCGGAAGGTATACCCGAGGCCCGAATACAGCGACCCGGCTGTTTACGGTGGCGGTCACCATATCCCTTGAGGTGGCGGAATTGTCTTTGACCTTGGTGCCGATCAAGTCTAGCGGCGAATTGCCC
>CAYRFV010000108.1:0-16841 GCA_964423545.1 uncultured Anaerolineales bacterium
GATTTGAGGCCGATTTCTACGATTCGGCCTCTGGTTGCACAAAACTTACGCTAGGATACGCCTGTTTCTTGAAAAGCGCAAATCGCGCGGCCCCGGTCAAGGGCTAGTGACAGAGATTGCGGATAGCCGTCTATTAGCCCGATCCGGAGTCGTCGCCTCGACTATCTCTGCTCGGGGACGCTGCCTCGCCGCTCGCAGCCGCCTCTGCTGGCTCCCGGAAGACCAGGTCGAATGGCACCTGCCTGGCGTCCAGGATCGCATCATCTCGCATCATCTCGATCTCCAGACGATAGGAGGCCCCTGGTTGTGGCGCGTGCCGCAGATGGAGAGTGACCGACTGGTAGCTCTCCCGAATCTCCACCAGGAACATCGTGCATGCCACCGCGCCGTCGGGTCCGCTCACCGTAAGCGACAGGCTGGGATAGGCGGCGAACGGACTGACTTCGATTCGCACCCAAAGGCGCGTCAGATCAGGGTAAGGCCAGACCTCTGCACGCTCGATCACGGGTGCGTGATGCTCCACGCGCTCCGGCACGGCCGCCAGCGACGCGCGATAGGTTTCGATCGGATCATTGAATTTCGTCATATCATGCCCGCTTCCGATGCAGAGGACTTCGCGGCTTGGACTTTGTCGCGCTCGACCAGGGCGACACCCAGCAGCACGAGCGCTGCGCCAAGCAGCGCCACGGGCGTGAGGGTTTCTCCCAGGGCAATGACGGATAGTGAGGTCGATACCACCGGGATGAGGAACAGAGTCATGCCGGCGCGTGCAGCCGTTGTGCTGCCGAGTATCCGCATCCACCAGATGTTGGCCAGCGCACCCGCGCCCAGGCCCAGCAGGAGCAGCGCAAGCCAGGCAGCGGCCGGCAGCACAAGCAGCGCGGGCAGCCCTGCAAGTCCGCCCGCCTCCCAGATCATCAGGGGGAACAGGAAGAGCGCACCCATGCACGCCACCGCACCGGTCACGACCACCGGTTCGTAGCTCGCCACGAGCCGTTTGGCGCCGATGCTGTAGATCGCCGCAAACAGGGTCGCCACGACCATCAGGATGTCGCCGCGCAGCCCGGCGCTCGCCAGCGTCAGATGGCCTGCGCCCTGGCTCACCAGCAAAGCCCCGATGAAAGCTAACAGCATGGCGCCCCACTCGATACGAGAGAGCCGCTCTTGCAGCCAGATAGTGCCGATCAGGACCATGAACACCGATGTCAGGTTGGCCAGTACCCCCGCGTTTGTCGCTGTCGTGAATGCCAGCGCCAGGTTCTCCAGGAAGTAAAACAGCGTGATGCCGGACATCGCAACCCACGAAACGGTGAGCGCATGCCTGCGCATCAGGGCGCCCGCAGCGGCAAGCCGATCGGTTCTGGCCAGCCAGCCGGCCAGGAACGCCGCGGAGATGGTCCATCGCAGGAAGGCGATGGTGGTCGGGCCGGCCCATTCCAGTGCGATCTTGGTCAGGGGAAAGCTAGCGCCCCACAGTGTGACCGTGGCGAGCGCCATCAGATAGAGCGGGAGGCGACGGCGCATCGCCGCTAGCCGATCTCAGCCGGCAGGATGGCGACCATCTGTTGGCCGTCTAGCTTCAGCGAGAGCGCCTGCGAGGTATTGTCGGCGCCCATCGAAATGCCGTAGATGGTGTCTGCCACCTCAATGGTGCCTCGGTTGTGCGTAATCAAGATGAACTGGGTCTGCCTGCTCAGCGACCGGAGCGCCTCTCGGAAGCGGCCCACATTGGCCTCATCCAGGGCGGCATCGACTTCGTCGAGCACGCAGAATGGGGTGGGGCGCGCCTTGAGAATGCTGAAGATCAGCGCAGCGGCAGTCAGCGCACGTTCTCCTCCGGAGAGAAGCGCCAGTCCCTGCTCGCGCTTTCCCGGCGGCCGCGCAATGATCTCGACTCCGGAGGCGCTGGGATCATCGGGATCTGTCAGGATCAGGCGGGCTGCGCCGCCGCCAAAGAGGTTGGTGAACTCATCCTTGAACTGCGCCGCGATGGCCTTGAACGTGCTGACGAACTCCCGTCGCATGACGGCGTCCAATTCTTCGATTACCTGCTCCAGGTCTGTCACGGCCCGTTCGAGGTCGGTGGCTTGCGACGAAAGGAAGTTGTATCGAGCCTCGACCTCATTGTACTCGTTCAGGGCATCCAGGTTCACCTGGCCCAGCCGGCTGATCTGCGCTCGGAGTTGGCGAATGTCGTTTTCCAGCCCGTCGGGCAGTTCGACCACTGCGGGCAATTGCGTGACCATGCCGTCCAGCGGCAGCGGCTGTTGGTCGACTGCCAGCTCCTCGCCCTCGAAAGCCACCAGACCCAACTCCTTCTCGATTTCCGCCCGGAGGTGCGACAACTCATCTTGGGCGCGCTGAAACGCCAGTTCAGCCTGGTTCTGGCGCATTTGGGCGTGGCGCAACTGCTCGCGCATCCCGCGCTCTTCATCTTCAGCGGCGCGTAGGGCCTGTTCCAACCGGGCCAGCTGCACTTCGGCAGGATCGATCTGGCTGGCAAGCGCGGCGATCTCGGTGGTCAGGGCCGAAGCCTTCTGCTGGTGCTGTGCGACATCACGACCTGCAAGCGCCTGCTGTTCTGCGAGGGACCGAAGTCGCGCCTCCTTGGCGCCGATTTCCCCGGAGCGCTGCCGCTGCTGCGTCCGCATCTCATCCACGCGAGCGCGTTGGCTCTGCAACTGGCCTGCGCTGATCGCCGCTTCGGCGCGTAGCCTGGCCAACTCATTGATGAGATCATCGGTCGCCAGGCCGGCCAGGGTGCGGCGCGCCATCTCGATAGCTTCTCCATGGGCTGCGAGCTGCGTGGATAGTGCGTCAACCACAGCGTGCAGATCCGCCTCAGTCTTGTCGAGCATCGCCAACTCGTGACGCACCTCTGCCTGCCGCTCCTGATGCCATGCCGCCGTCTGCCTGGCCCGGTCGATGGCCAGGGCGAGACGGCTGCGTTCAGTCAGGAGTTTCTGCTGCTGAGCGCCGGTTTCGTCGCGGCGGATGCGCAATGCCCGCAGGGCGGCGTCCGCAGCACTCTGCGCTTGCTGTGCTTCCGCGACCTGCGCTTCGTACTGGTGAGCCTCTTGTGCAGCCGCCTCGATCTGTTTCGGTAATTCGCGCAGCGTCCGTGCGCGCGCGAGCATGCCGCTGTCGCGCGCCCTGCTTTCGCTTCCGCCGGTGACGCTTCCGCCGGGACGCACGATGTCGCCTTCGAGCGTGACCAGCGTCGCGCGGCTGTCGCTCCGCAGCAGGCGCCGGGCGGTCTGCAGATCGGTTACCACGATCACGTGGTTCAACGCCAGCTCGACTGCTGGGCGGATGGCCGGATCGTATCGCACGAGCTCGCTTGCCACGCCGAGCACGCCGGCACTCTTCGGTGCATCCACCGCGCGCCCGGGCCGCAGGCTGTCGAGAGGCAGAAAGGTGGCCCGGCCAGCTTGCGCTTGCTTCAAGAACGCCACGGCGGTCTCGGCGTCCTCCCAGTGTTCAACGACGATGTCCTGCATCCGGCCGCCGAGCGCAGCCTCCAGCGCTCGATCCAGATCCGATGGCGCCTCGATGAGTTCGCCCAATGCGCCGATGACGCCCTTGATGGAGGACCCGTATCGCATGTCGCGGCCGGTGGCGGAAGACGGGCTGGCTGCATCGCTGCGCTCGGGTGCGCCGGGGCTGCGTGCGGCCGCCATCACCGCGCGCGCACCGGCGTTCAAGCCGGCGCCTTCGTCGCGCAGGCGCGACAGCATCTCAAACTGATCCTGCAGCCGCGCCAGCGTGCGTCGGGCTGCGCTGAGCGGTTCCTCGGCCTTGCGCTCCTTCTCTTGGGCTGTTGCCAGCGCCTGCCCGTGCGCCTGCCGGGCCTGCTCCAGCCCAGACAGCTCACCTTCAACCGATGCCAGCCTGTTCGCCAGTGTGTCGCTCTGGCTCTGCAGATCGGCCAGGGTCTTGGCTGCCGAGCGAGCGGCTTCGGCCTGCTCGGCTTCAGCCCGTGCCAGCTCCTGGCGCCGCTCTCCGGCCTGAGCCAGGCGTGAGCGGCGGTCAGCAAGCTGGGTTTGCAGCGCCAAGCCGGCCTCCTGCGCCTGGGACAGTCGAGCCGCCGCGCCGTGTCGCTGTTTTTCCAGTTCCTCCAAGTGGCGCCTTGCCGCAGAGACCCGCTCGGTGTGCGTCTCGTGAGCCGCGATGGCGGCTGCCAGCGCCGACTCTGCGGCAGCAAGGCGCTCGGACCCGTCCTCGAGCCGGCTGCGCAGGTGCAGAACTTCCTCCTCCAGCTCGGCTTGTTGTTGGCCCCACAGTCGTAGTTGCTCGGTCCGCACTGCCAGCTCGCGCTGGACCGTCTCGGCCTGACGGTGCAGGAGGCTGCTGGCCCGATGCCATTCGCTCAGCCGGTCGCGCAGTCGGTGGCGCTCGGCCTGACGACCGGCGGCCGTCTGCGCCAGCAGGGTAAGTGCTTCGGATTGCTCTTCGGCGATGCGAGTGAAGTCGGCCAGCCGCGTCTGTGCGGCCGCCACTCCAAGCACATCCTGGCGCCACTTGTAGCCATACCACGTGCGCAACTGGGCTTCGAGATCGGCCCGGATTTGCTGGTATTCCTGGGCGCGCCGCGCCTGTCCCTTGAGGTAGCGCAGACGCGGTGACAGCTCACTGATGATGTCGCGAGCGCGCGTGAGGTTGGTGCGCGCCTCCTGGAGCCGCTGCTGTGCTTGATCGCGCTTGCCCTGGTGGACGGTGATGCCCGCAGCCTCTTCGAAGAGCTTGCGACGCTCCTCCGGCCGCTGGGATAGGGCCTGGTCAATCAACCCCTGGCCAATGATGCTGTACGTGCGCTCGCTGAGGCCGGAGCTGCCCAGCAGTTCGATGATGTCGCGCAGGCGAACTCTGGCGCCGTTGAGGTAGTACTCGTTCTCGCCGGAACGATAGGCGCGGCGAGCCAGCTCCACCTCAGCGAAATCGATCGGCAGCCACCCAGTGCTGTTGTCGAAGGTCAGCGACACATAGGCCATGCCGAGGCGCGCCCGCTGCTCGCTGCCCGAGAAGATCATGTCTTCCGTGCGCTTGCCCCGCAGCGCGCTGAAACTCTGCTCGCCCAACACCCAGCGCAAGCCGTCAGCAACGTTCGATTTGCCGCTCCCGTTCGGACCGATGATCGCCGTGACGCCCGCGTCAAAAACGAAATCGGTCTTCGAAGCGAAGGTCTTGTAGCCGTGCAGTTGAAGCGTCTTGAGGAAACGCATGACCCTTTTAAACCGTTCGGGCGCCGGCCCAGCAAGAGGTCAGGGCCGAGCGCCCGCGTGCCGGAAAACGGGTGACCGTCGGTCTCGCACCCACCATCGACGCCCATCGCGACCGGCGCCGGTGTCCGCGACGCCGCCCGGCGCGTCCAGACTGGACCCTCCATCGCAGTGCGTCTTGGCCTGCGGGACTCCCAATGTCGCCAGCGCTCAGGCCACTGTCGTTAGCGCCGGCCGCCGCCCATCTGCTGGTAGCACTCCCGGCAGTATACAGGTCGCCCGGAGCGTGGCTCGAACGGCACCTCGGTGTCGATGCCGCAGTTGGCGCACTTGACCTGATACATCTGCTTCGCGCCACCGCGCGGATCGCTGGCTGCGCTGCGCGATCCGGTATAGCTGCTGCTCCTACTGCTGTCGCGGCTACTGCTGTAACCGGCGCCCTGCGCAGCCTTACGAGCTGCCCGACATTCGGCGCAGCGCGTAGGCTCGCTGAAGCCCCGGGTCTGATAGAACTCCTGCTCACCCGCAGTGAAGGTGAACTGCTTGCCGCAATCGCGACATGTCAACGACCTGTCAGCAAAGGAACTCACGGGTCCTCCGCATAGCAATTGCGCCAACCCGGCGCCATAGGTGTCACCCTGATTAGCTACCGAGACTCTAATCTCCGGCGCAGCTGTTTGCGCGCGTGCTGCCAGATGTCCGTGAGAAGCTATTGGTGACTGCCGACAGCACAATTATATCACGATCGTATGTATTAGCAAATGTCAAATCCTAGCGATGGTCTGGCAGGGGTCGCAGCGGAGTGCGCAGCAGGCGCTGTGCCAGGGTGGTGTCGAGGGTGCAATCCCGGGGCCGGATCAGCCCGCTGGCCGCAACGGTCCCCGGCAGGATGCCCGATGCGGGGTCGAACCCATGGTAAGCCGCGATGCGCAGGCCGATCTCGTAGCGGCTGAGACGCTCAGGACCTGCCACGTGCAGCACCCCCCGGTGCCGATGCTCCACCAACTCGACCAATGCCGATGCAAGATCCTCGGTGCGAATGGGGCAGCGATACTCGTCGGTGAAAAGCGTCACCGGATGCGGCGGGGGAGGTTGGGAAGGGGTGCGACCCTGCTTGCTCCCGCCGGCGTCCGCATCATCGCCGGTGCGCGCCTCCGCGAAGTCTTTCAGGGCGCGCAAGACCAACTCCGTGCTGCGATCGGGGGGATCGAAGCAGGTCACGAGCGATGTGCGGACAGCGACCGCGTTCGGATGGCGCGCCACGATTCCCTCCGCGGCCGCCTTGGCCGCAGCGTAGAAGGTCAGGGGCGCGGGTGGGTCCGACTCGCGATAGGGCGCATGCTCGCCGTCGAACACGACGTCGGTCGAGAGATGGATCAGGCGTGCGCCGATCAGTTCGGACGCCGACGCGATGGCCTTCGTGCCCTGCACAATGGTCGCCCGGGCTTCCTCCGGCGTGCGCCATGCCGCGCCGGCGTGGATGATGGCGGTCGGGCGAAGCTCGATCACCAGCCGAGCGACGCCGGCATCGTCACTCAGATCGAGAGGCGCCCAGGCGCCGCCGGGCAGCGACATCGGTCGGCTGTGGTACGCGCCAACCACAGTGTAGCCTGCCTGAATCGCCGTCTCAAACGTCGACCGGCCAACATAGCCGCTGGCACCCGTGATCAGCAAGGAGCCTGCCATCGACGTGCATCCTTTCCTGGACCGGTGATACTCACAGACGTCGCCCACAAGCTTGACGGGACGGCGCTCTCAATCGGCTCCGACCTGGGCCTTCAGCCACGCCTCGATGAACGGGTCGATCTCGCCATCCAGCACGGCAGTCGTGTTGCCGGTCTCCACATCGGTGCGCAGATCCTTCACCATTTGATACGGCTGCAGGACATAGGAGCGAATCTGATTGCCCCAGCCGGCCTCGACATGCTTGCCTTTCAGGCGCGCCTCCTCTTCCTCGCGCTTCTGCAACTCAATGTCGAAAAGCTTGCCACGCAGCACCTTCATGGCCGATTCACGATTCTGGAGCTGGCTTCGCTCGTTCTGGCACGTTACCACAACGCCCGTCGGAAGATGCGTCAGCCGCACGGCCGTGGAATTCTTCTGCATGTGCTGTCCCCCGGCGCCGCCCGATCGATAGACATCCATCTTGATGTCTTCGGGCCGGATTTCGATCTCGATGTTTTCATCCAGCACCGGAAGCACTTCGACGAGCGCGAAGGACGTGTGCCGCCGCGCCGAGGCATCAAAAGGACTGATGCGCACAAGTCGATGGACCCCGCGCTCCGCCTTCAGATAGCCGTAGGCCCAGGGGCCGCTGACCTCCATCGTGACCGTCTTGATGCCTGCTTCCTCGCCCTCGAGCAGGTTGGTGATCTCGATGTCATAGTCGCGCCGCTCGGCCCAGCGCAGATACATCCGCATCAGCATCTGCGCCCAGTCTTGGGCTTCGGTGCCGCCCACGCCGGCATGAACCGACAGAATGGCCGCGCTGTTGTCGTAGGGGCCGCTCAACGCGAGTTGGAATTCGAGATCCTCGTAGCGCTTGACCAGCGACGCCACTTCCGCATCGACTTCGGCTGTCACTGATGCGTCCTCGGCTTCCAGGGCCATCTCCAGCAGCATCTGCGCGTCGGCGACATCCTGCTCGAGCCGATCCCAGGTGCTCACCTGTTCGCGCAGAGTGGCGAGGCTGCGCATGATCGCCTTTGCCGCGTTCGGATCGTTCCACATCTCTGGCTGCGCCGATGCGCTTTCGAGCCGGGCGATCTCAATCTTCTTTCCTTCGACGTCAAAGACGCCTCCGCATCGTGGAAATCTGGTCGGCCAATGCCGCCAGTTGTTCGCGAGTGCCTTCCATGATGAATCTCCTCCTGAGATGATCGGTCTGCCCGCCCACTGCCGCAGGCGACGCGACCGCCGTGAGTTGTAGGGCTTGAGTTAGCCGGGTCTATTCAAGGATGCCGTTGACGAACGCGACGGGATCGAACTCGGCAAAATCCTCCGGCTTCTCCCCAGTGCCCACAAAGCGCACCGGGACGCCAAGCTCCTGCTCGATCGCAAAGACGATCCCGCCTTTGGCTGTGCCATCGAGCTTGGTCAAGATGATACCGGTGATCTGCACCGAGTCTTTGAAGTGCTTGGCCTGGCTGATGGCGTTCTGTCCGGTTGTGGCATCCAGCACCAGCAGCGTCTCGTGCGGTGCGTCATGCACTTGTCGAGCGCAGACCGAGCGCACCTTCTCGAGCTCTTTCATGAGATTGTATTTGGTATGAAGCCGGCCCGCTGTGTCGACGATGAGCATTTCCGCCTTGCGGCTTTCCTGGCTGGCCCGGATGGCGTCGAAGACCACGGCGCCGGGATCGGCGCCGGGCGCTTGGGCGACCACGTCGACGCCGACGCGCTCGCCCCAGATCTTGATCTGGTCGATAGCTGCCGCGCGGAACGTGTCGGCGGCCGCAAGGACGACCTTGCGGCCGCGCACCTTGTAGTACTTCGCCAGTTTCGCGATGCTTGTCGTCTTGCCGGAGCCGTTGACGCCGACAATCAACAGGACGGTCAACATGCGCGGCTCATCGAGATTGGTGAACGGCGGAAAGTCCAGCAGGCTGACCAGTTCAGCCTTAAGGGCTGCCCGCACGTCGTCGACTTTCTTGAGATTGTCTCTCTTCACGCGTGCTCGAAGCTTCTCGACGACCTCAAGCGCGGTGTTGACGCCCAAATCCGCCTGGATCAGCAGCTCCTCGAGCTCGGTCCAGGTGTCGTCAGTGACCTCGTTGGCCTGAAACAATGCGCTGATTCGGCCGAAGAATCCCTGGCGCGTCTTGGTCAGGCCCTCCTCGATGCGGGCGGCGTCTTGCGCCTGCTGTTCTGGGCTCTTGCGAAAAAGTCCGAACACGTACACTCCCCTGAGAGCAAGTCCGGTGCGTCAAAAACCCCAGACTCGAGCGCCTGGGGTTGGTGAGGCAATCAGTATCGCTGGACGACTTGCCAAACCGCCGCATTATAACCGAGAACCTGGGAATGACAAAGCGGCTCCTCCATGCTATACTCGGCCTGCGGAGCCGCTGCGGCGGATGGATGACTGGCGGCGAGCGGCGCTGTTCGAGAGGCGAACATGGCAGAAGAATACTCGGCAGTCGAGGCGTTTGCAGCGCGCTGTGGTCTGGTCTTCAGCGAACCTCACCTGCTGCGCATGGCCCTAACGCATCGCTCCTACCTCAACGAGCATCCAGAGCTCGATTGGGAGGACAATGAGCGGCTCGAATACTTGGGCGACGCCGTCATTGACTTCCTCCTCGCGGAGCATCTCTTTCTCAGCTTCCCGGAAGCGCGCGAAGGCGGGTTGACTGCGCTGCGAGCAGCCCTGGTCCGGCGCAGCACGCTGGCTCGCTTCGCCGATCAGTTGGGAATCGGCGAAGCCTTGTTCATGGGCCATGGCGAGATCGAGACCGGCGGCCGCGCGCGGGCCGCCACGCTCTGCGGCGCCTTCGAGGCGGTAGTGGGCGCGCTCTATCTCGATCAAGGCATCGCCGGTGCGAGCGCATTCGTGATGCCGTTGATGCAGGCGGAGTTGTCATTGGCGCAGGCCGAGGTATTCGACAAAGACCCGAAGAGCCGACTGCAGGAGTTGGCGCAGGCCAGGCTGGGCGTAACCCCGCGCTATCGCACCGTGAAGGCCGAGGGCCCTGATCATGCCAAGCTGTTCACCGTGGAAGTGGCGATTGCGGGGGTCGTCTGCGGTGTCGGCGACGGCCCGGGCAAGCAAAGCGCCGCCCAGCAGGCGGCGCTCGCAGCATTGGCCCGACAGGAGGCCTGGACAGCCACCCTCTCTGGGGCTGCATCAGACGTCGCCGAGGAGCTTCAGCAACCGTTCGAATCCTGAGGCGAGCGGATTTGCGCTGATCATCTCTCGAAGCTTCGCCACGTCCCTGGTCAGCTTATGGTCTCTCGGTGGTGCGCCGGTCAACGCCGCCCTGACCGCCAGATCGGCGACTCGAAATGCTGCATCGGGTTGGCCCAGTTCGCGGGCACGGGCGCTCCGTTCCGCCAGCAGCCTGCCGCCATCTTCCAGCCAATGACAGACGGTGACCAGCGCATCCAGACCGTCTTCAACCATCTCACCGGCGCCTGCCTGCACCACAAGCTCGGCGTTGCCGGTCTCTTGACCGGGGATAGCCTGTGCGATGAGCAGCGGCAGCCCGACAGACAACGCCTCGCTCACGATCAGCCCGCCCGCCTTGCAGACGATCAGATCGGCTGCGCGCATCATATCGTCGATATTGTCCACGAAACCGTAGACATGAACCGGCACATGCCAATCGGCCTTGTGCCAGGTTTCCTGCAGCGCTTCGTTGTTGCCGGACACAAGCGCGAGTTCCAGCGGGAAGCCAGAGTGACTGAATGCGTGCGCGATCGGGGGGAGCTTCGTCACGCGCTTGCTGCCCGCAAAGAGGGCAACGATGCGATCCTTTCGCCAGCCCAGACCGGCCGCAACGCCTGCTTGTCGTATGGCTGGGCAAACCTCGGACTCACCGGCAGCCCGGTGATCACGACTCTATCCGGCGGCAGGCCGCTCGCCACGGCCTTGCGTCGCACCTGCTCGGTCGGCGCCAGGCAGAGATCACCGCCGTCGTGAAACCACAGGCCGTGGACGGTGGACAGGTCGGTCACCACGACCAGCAACGGAAGATGCCGCCCGCTGAGCGCAAAGACCGCTGCCAGGGGCGCCTGGAACAGCGGATATGTACTGACGATCGCGTCCGGCCTGGCTTCCTCCAACAGCGCGCGCAAAGGCTTATACAGCATTGCGATCAGCCCCTGTTCCATCAATCCGATCGCCACATCCCCGTCGCTCGCCTGGTAACCCAGGTTGTAAAGCTCGGGCGACTGCTGCACCTCGCGATCGTAGTCGCTCTCAGCGAATTTGAGTAGACCGGGCGCGTCGGGCCGCGCTAGCGGATTGACGACCTCTGCAAAGACATCGTCGTAGCGCTCATGGAGCGCCGCCAGGATCGCGTTTGCAGCGCTTCGGTGGCCGAAGCCGGCGTCAGCAGTCAAGATCAGGATGCGCTTTGTCATGGCGATGGAATCCGAGCGTCAGATCAGCGCAGCCCTTTTTCGTAGATGCGATGGGTCTTGTAGATCGTGCCGCCCGCAGTGCGCGCGTCAGCCAGCGTCAACACGCTCTCCTCGATCTGAACAATATCGGCGTGCTCGAACTGGCCTGCCTGGATAGTCTTCTCCATCTCGACGTACAGAATGGCATTGACCCCAAGGCCGCGATAGGGCGCCAGGATTCCAGCGCCGTTCAGATTGATCCATTTCGTGCGCCGCAGCTCGCGCAGCAGCCAGAACCAGCCAAACGGCCAGATGCGCCCGGCCGCGCGGCGGATCCCGTCGGAAATGTCGGGGAAGCCCAGCAGGAAACCCGCAATTTCGTCTCCCTTCATGACCAGCTTGATCAGCTTTGGGTCGGCAATTGCCAACAGCCGCTCGCCGATCACCTCGGCTTCCTCCAGCGTGACCGGGTTGAACTCCCAGTTGTTCACGAAGGCATCGTTGTACACCTGGACGATGCGAGGAATCCAGTTCGACAACTCACGTTTGCTGGTGAAGGTCTTGATCGTGAAACCTCGGCGCGCCATCATCTTCTCGGCAATGCCGTGCACGCGCTCGGGGATGGTCGTCTTGCCCGGCAGATAGGCTGAGTAGAAATCACGCTGGCGTTGATACCCGGCGCCCTCGATCAGGGCCGCGTAGTACGGATGGTTGTATGGAATGCCGACGGCGGGGTGGTGCTCGAAGCCGTCGACAAGGATTCCAATGCCGTCTCCCTGGAGAAAGCCCTTTGCGCCGACCACTTTGGTCAGACTGCGCTCTCTGGCCCACTTCTCGGCCGCCGCGAACAGCGTCTGGGCGACTTCATGGTCGTTCTCAGCATCGAAGAGATAGAAGAACGCGGTATGGCTGCCCCAGTGCGCGTTGTAGTGACGGTTTTCCAGGATGGCTATCCGGCCGACAGCTTGCCCGTCGCGTTCTGCTATAAAGAAGTCGGCGTCGGAGTGCCGGTAGAACGGATACCTGGCCCGATTCAGCATCAGTTTCACATCATCGAGCAGCGGCGGCACCCATGGCGCGCAGCCGCGATAGAGCCGGAACGGCAGCTCAACGAAGCGGTTCACATCGCGCCGCGAGGAGGTGTCCAGGAGGATGACTTGTAGTGTCATGTGCCTGTCACCTCATGCCGGTGGCGTGAAGAATCCGACGGCAAGCGCGCCTGGGCCGGCGTGCGTGACGATCGCCGGCACGAGGTCCATGATCAGCACTTCCTGGAGATCCAGGGCGGCCTTGAGTTGGGCAGCGAGTGCGGCGGCCTCGTCCGGCACGGCGGTGTGCATTACGGTCAGGTGCGCCTCGGCGCCGCGCGCAGCCTCGGCCATGACGATCTCTTGCAGCCTGACGAGCGCTCGTTTCTTGGTCCGCTCCTTCTCAAACGACTGCACCTGTCCATCAGTGAAGGTCAGAATCGGCTTGATCTGCAGCACACTGCCCAGCAACGCGGCCGCGCCGCCGATGCGGCCGCCACGCCGAAGGAATTCCAACGTGTCAACCAGGAAGTAGATGCGCGCCCTGGGTGCGAGCTCGTGCACCGCCTCTTCAACCTGGTCGGCGCTGGCGCCCGCCTTGGCGAGCCGATCGGCTGCCAAAACGATGCTCGCCAGGGGCCCGGCGATCGTTCGCGTATCGACGACTCGGATATCGGCTCGTGGGAACGCTTCCTTGGCGGTCAGCGCAGAACGCACGGTGCCGCTCACGTCAGCCGATGGATGGACACAGACGATCGTGTCGTCCTGCCTGAGCAGCTCCTCGAACACGGCGATGAAGTCGCCGGGGTAGGGCGCAGCCGTCTTCGGAAGCTCTTTCCCCGTGCGCAGGCGCGCCATGAAGGCGGCATGGTCCATGTCCACGCCCTCGCGGAATGACTCCTCGCCGAAGTTGATCACTTGGGAGATCATGGGGATGGCCAGGCTGCGTGCGGCCTGCAGCGAAAGACCGCAAAGTGTGTCCGCAACAACGCGGGTCATGGGTTGCCTCCTCGCCGGTGCATCATGCGCAGTCGCCCAGAGGGGGCTCGGGATCGGGCAGGTACGTGCGCGCGTCCAGCCCGTGCGTCCAGAAGTTGGTGTGTGTTTGGATGCCGTCAAGCTCCAGCCAGAAATGCACCTTGCTGGTTGCCTTTCGAGCGGCGCTGATATCGACGTTGTTGAAGTCCCAGTGCGCGACGCCGTTTGACTCCACGCGCAGAGCGCCGAGTGCGACTCGTTCGCCGACGCCGTTGTCGATGGCGCGCACGAGCCAGACGGCTGGCCGCCATGAGAGGCCGGAGTCGGCCGGCGCCAGGCGCTTGCGTGTGCCGGGCAGGAACAGGTCGGCGGTGAGATTGCCGCGGCTGGCGTGGCTGATCGGCGCCCCGCCGTGCGGCCACAGAATCTGAATCCGCGCATCCACCTCGGCGGGCGCGTTCGCTGCACTGACCGACAGCTCCGCCTCAGCTTGGTACGGCTGCGGCATGAGGGTGCGCGCATCGGCCCCGTGCACCCAGACATTGGCGCGAGATGCGCTGCCAGCAACGCGCACGGAGAAGTAGAGTTTGGACCCTGGATCGCGGGCGGCGCTCACATCGACATCATTGAAGTCGCATACCGGCACGCGACGGCCGCCGAACTCAGCCAGCCGGCGGACCCCTGCTGCTACCGGGTATGCCGGCTCATTGTCCAGCGCCTGCCACAGCGTGACATCGCGGGAGAAGTCGCAGGACACAGCCAGCCGCGAGCCAGCCTGCAGCAAGTAGGCAGTGATGTTGGCTCGTTGGGCCTGGATCACCGGAAGACCGTGGTGCGGCCAAACTATGGCGATGATGGCATCCACACCGGCCGTCTCGCCGACAGTCGCATAGCGGCACTCGATTGTCTGGCCGGCCGCGATGGCGAAGATGAGGCGCGTGTGTTCGACGACGTGGTCGACCGGCGCGCCGCCGGCCGACAGGGTGTAGGGTCCGAGGTCCGGGGCCCTGCGAAGCCTGCCCAGATCGAGGATCACCCGGCCGTGGGCCGTCGCACGAACTCGAAGCAGGCCGGGCGTGGGCCATTGGCTGAAAAGCTGGCCCACGCCCTGGCCCTGCCAGGAGATCAACTCGTCACCCGCTGTGCCTTCGCCCCCGAAGCAGCGCGCGTCGTCAGCATGATACTCATAGGCGACGCCGCCGTCCCTGTTGGCACTGAGCGTGATATCGCCGCGGGGGGTTGCGCTGGCCGCCAATAGCTCGCTCAAGGCCGGCAGTGCGTAGGCGACGGGCTTGGGCTCGCCCGAGTGGGTATAGAGGCCGAAGCTGCGCTCACGCGGGTTGGGGCCAGGCGGCAGGTCCCACAGCATCCATTTTCCTGCGCCTGCCAGCCCATGCTCCAGGCACTGCAGCCACACGGCGCTCTCACAGACGGCTGCCTGCGCCGGATCGATCTCGCTGGTCGGAAAGCCGAACTCGGTGAGAAGCACGGGTTTGCCGGGAAAAACCGAGCGCAGGCCGGATGCCATTCTTATGTGGTAATCCAGCCAGCGCGGCGCATTCGGCGGGTAGCGGTGCATGCTCAGGAAATCGAGGATCGCATTCGCGGGCAGGCTGGCCAGGCAGGGGTCATTCCAGCCGACCGTGACAAGACGATCCGGATCGGCGGCGCGAATCGCCTTCACCTGTGGAGCGAGCCAGGCAGCAAGGGTGTTGTTCAGCGCCTGGAGCAAAGGCTGCCACGGTTCCGCCTCTGCCGACCGCATGAACTCGATCATGGTGGCCGACAGGTTTCTGGTATGACTCCATATGCTGGCGGCCGCCAGGAATTCGCTCCAGACCGTATAGGCATTGGCATAGCGGATAGCGTCAGCGTCGGCCACCCATGCTGGCACCCTTCCCTCGCTTCGGGCCCACTTGAGCGCGTCTGCAGAGCTTCGCCTTGGAGGATAGACTGTGGTCAGCTCCGCTGAGAGGAGCGGGATCGGTTTGGGGTAATGCAAGATGGCCAGGTTGTAGAACCTCGGCTCGTTTCGCAAATCGTAACCGAGGATCGCCGGGTTGCCTCGGTAGTGGGCGGCAATCTGACCTGCATGGGCGGCCATGGTCTGGAGATAGGTAGGACCGTAATCCGAGAGAGTCAACAGCAAGCGCAGATCGGCGTGCTCGGCGGCTGCAACCAATCCGTCCAGCTTGGACCAATCGCCCTTCGGGAATTCGTTCTGCAGCGGACTGGCGACGAAAGTGCGAATGACGTTCGCGCCAAGCAGCCGCGCCAGCCGGAAATCGGCCTCGATCAGCTCTGGATCGAACCGACCTGGCATGAACTGGCTCCAGGCGCGATCGCTGTGCCCCACATAGTTGACGATCACCGCGAAGAAGGGCCTGCCATTAGAAGTCTGAAGCCAATCTCCGCCGGGAGCGACGGACGTGAGCATCGTGGACATGGCTAACCTGTTCGCAGAGGAATCCTGACAACCCGAAACAGCACCTATCTTACCACAAGTCGCGAAATTGTTGTAGGGCTTTTGGGAACATTGACAGACGAGATTATGGTGTGCTAATCTCCCTCTCGGCGCAGCCTCAGCCACAATGGGAGGAGAAATGGTCGGCCAACCTCTACACGTTCGGCACCTGGTCACTCCAGGTGAAAGACTCGTTCTGGGTGAAGTCGCAACGGATCACGGCAATGACGCCCTGGACAAAGACGCTGCCCAGAAGCAGATCCGGGCAGATCGCGAGGAACTCGTCGCGCTCCAGGAGCTGCTTTATGCCGAGGGCAAGCACGCGGTGCTCATCATCCTGCAAGCGATGGACACTGGCGGCAAAGATGGCGTCATCAGGCATGTCTTCGGTGGGGTGAATCCGCAGGGGTGCACCGTCACCGCGTTCAAAGTGCCTACGCCGGAGGAATTGGCCCACGATTACCTGTGGCGAGTGCACAAAGTCGTGCCCCCGAAGCGCATGCTGGGCATTTTCAACCGGTCCCACTATGAGGATGTTTTGGTCGTCCGCGTGCATCAGCTAGTGCCCGAAGCGGTGTGGCGTCCACGTTACGAGCAGATCAACCAGTTCGAGAGGCATCTGACGGAGAACGGCGTCACGATCCTCAAGTTTTTCCTGCATATTTCGAAGGCTGAGCAAAAGCGGCGACTGCAGGAGCGGTTGGATGTGCCCGAAAAGCGGTGGAAGTTCTCGGTGGGCGACATCAAGGAGCGCGCGCTCTGGGAGGAGTATATGGCCGCGTATGAGGAGATGGTCAATCGAACGAGCACCGCGTGGGCGCCCTGGTACGTGGTGCCTGCCGATCGCAACTGGTATCGCAACCTAGTCGTCGGTCGCGTGATTGTGGAAACGCTGCGCGGGTTCGATATGCGCTACCCACAGCCTACCGAAAACCTCGCCGACATCGTTATCCCGGACTGATGCCAGCTCACTTCGAACGAAGCTTGAAATAGGAAGCGGTCGCCGGCAGTGTGCAGGTGTTGCCTGTGCAGACGCCGCGAAACTCCACAAACTGATCGGGGTTGACGGGCCAGTCCACGGCCTCTGCGCCGTCG
>CAYRFV010000109.1:0-16631 GCA_964423545.1 uncultured Anaerolineales bacterium
AGTTCAGCCGGGGCACAGGGTGCGCTGTGTGCTGTACGGAGAGCCGAGCGCGTAGCTGGAGACAGCCCACACGGAACGGTGCATGGCGAAGGTAACACTGCTTTTTCCGCCCTACTGGACGCCGGCAATGCCGCACCTGGCACTGCCGGCGCTTTCGTCTTACCTGCGATCGGCCGGGGTCGAAGTCATCCAGCGGGACATCAACGTGGAGGTCTTCGACCGCATCCTGACGCGCACCTTCCTGGAGCAGAGCATCGGTCGCCTGCGAGAGATGGCGCGCCGGCCGTCCGCTCACCAGGCGCCGCGCGATCGGGTGCAGTGGGCGCTCGCCGAGGGCCCTCGGCTGGCTGCCGAGGTCGAGAATGCGGTGCGAGTCCTGCGTAGTCCGGCTTTTTTCGATGGCCCGGCGGGACGGCAGGCGTTCCTCGTCATCGCGCAGAGCCTCGATCTGGCTTCGCTGCCGTTCCATCCTTCCTCGCTCGACCTGCTGAGCTTCGTGGCTCCCGCGCCGGTGAGTAACAGCCACAGCCTGCTGCGCGCCATCCGCAACCCGCACCATAACATCTTTCTGGACCTTTTCCGTCGACACGTCATACCCGACATCGTGCGCGCGGCGCCGGACATCGTCGGCATCTCGATTCCGACCGAGGGTCAGATGTTCGCGGCAATGACGCTGGCGCACCTGGTCAAGCAGAGCGGTCTCCGATGCCATGTCACCGTCGGTGGGCCCCACGTCACGATGCTGCGCCAGGCGCTCCCCCGGACGCCGGCGCTCTTCGGACTGATCGATAGCGCGGTGTTGTTCGAAGGGGAGGAGCCGTTGCTCAGGCTGGCGGAGACGCTCCAAAGCCGGGGCGATCTGGCGACCGTGCCGAATTTGATCTGGCGCGACGGGCCGGCGGTGCGGGTGAACGAAGCGGTCGCCCTGCCGGGCGCGGTGAGCTGGCAACCACGCGGCCGCCCATCCGGCGATGCCGTCGCCGGGCCACCCGGCAGCGCCCCGAGGTCGAGTCCAGCCCCGGCTCCGGCCGGCCTCCCTGATTTCGACGGTCTCCCCCTCGATCTTTACCTTGCTCCTCATCTGGTGCTGCCGCTGCTCACGGCGCACGGCTGCTATCACGGCGACTGCGCCTTCTGCAACGTGGGCTATGGCCGATCGGGTCATTTCAAACCGGTGCAACCGGCTCTGGTCGTCGAGCAGATGCAGGCCCTGCAGCGCAAATACGGCGTCCGGCACATCTTTTTTGCGGATGAGGCGATGACCCCGCACAGCATGCGGGAGATGTCGAAGTTGCTCGAAGCCCACACGCAGAACGGCGGCGCCCCAATCCATTGGTGCGGCTGCATGCGCTTCGAAAAAGCGATCACCGGGGAGCTATTGGAGAAGATGTCGGCCGCAGGCTGCCGCATGATCCTGTTCGGCCTGGAGACGGCGTCGCCGCGGATGATCGAACTGATGGACAAGGGCACAAAGCGTGAGACGATGAGCCGCATTCTCAAGGAGAGCACGGCGGCCGGCATTTGGAACCACACCTTCTTCTTCTTTGGTTTCCCGACCGAGACGTTGGAGGATGCGCAAGACACCGTCAACTTCGTCTTCGAGCACGGCGAGGTCATTCACTCCGGTTCGCCGGGCGAGTTCGTGCTGGAACGCTACTCGCCGGTGCACCTGGCGCCGCAGGAGTTCGGCGTGCAGCGCGTCATCCAAAAACCGGAAGAAGATTTAGCCATCTACTTCGAGTATGTGCTAGAATCGGGCCTGGACGAATCAACCGCCAAGGCCATCACCGAGCACCTGCTGGACGCTCTGCCGGGCAAACGTTACGGCCAATACTACGCCCAGGACGCCTATCGCTTACTCTATGCCGGTCACCTGCGCGAAGTGGGCCAACCTCTTCCGCCCTGGCTGATGGATGAGGCCTGAGCAGACCAGCCCAAGCAGCAGCGATGCTCTGCGCCTCATAGAGACATCGCCGCGCCCATCCGCATCCGGCAAGCGGGTGGGCGACACGGCAACCGATGGGGAGCGTTATGACCCTCGCACACCTGAAGTACCCGCTCGAAGACGGCTATGTTCACAACTGGCTGGTGGTCGGACCGCAAGCCACGCTCGTGAGCGATCTCGATCGTTACACGGGAGCCGACTACAAGCTCCAGATCGCGCAGCACTACTACACGCCTGAATCGGGCATCGAGAAGCCCCCCGCTGAGTGGCGAGAGGTGACGATCGGCGAGCTCCGGACGCGTTGGGAGTATCTCCGCTGTCGCGACGATCATTTCGTCGACCTGTCGCGTTTTCACCACATCTGCCATTACCTGGCTGCGTGGGCCTACACCGAGATCGTCAGCCCAACCGATCAGGACGCGCAGTGCGTCCTCACGACCAACGGGCCCGCAGATGTCTGGGTGAATGGCGCCCACGTTCACCGCCAGGAGCACTTTCACCATCAGCTGCCGAAGCGCGTTCCGTTCGTGATGCCCCTGCGGTCGGGACCGAACGAAGTGCTGGTGCGCTTCGAACAGGTGGCGGCGCGGGAATGCCCCTACGCCATGGCGCTTCAGATGGCAGGTGCGCCGTCAGGCGGTCAGCTTGCCGTCCGCTTGCCGAGTGCGATCTCCCCGATCCGGCGCCGCCAACTCCTGGAGCGCGCCTTCTACGCCGCTCACATCCGGCAGGACGTCTTCAGATACGACGACGAGGTCACCGTGCACTGGCCCGATGACTATGAGGGGAGCGCAGCACTGGCGATCCGGGTGCAATCGCCTGCCAGCGATATCTATTCCGAGGGGATGAAGACCGCGGCAGCCGGAGCGCAGGCGACGCTGGGTGCGGCCTACCAGTTCCCCGACGGAGCCTACGATCTGTTCTTGATGCCGCGGCCGCAGGAGTACTATGGAGGCTCGATGCGGGTCGAGCGCAAAATCCGCTGCTGGATCACGCGCAACCGCTTTTCCGAGGCTCCCTACGGCGACTTCGAGCAGCGCCGCGCTGAGGCGTTGTTGGACGCCGCGCATCGTGACGTCAACGTCTTCTGCGAGATCGCCAAGATGGCCCTGGGTGCGTGGCGCGACGTGAAGCTCACGGCGATCCAGGCCACCATCGAGGGCGTCACCCGCCGCGGCGACTGCAGCGACTTCCACCTGGTCGGCCTCCTGGGGATGCTCTATCGCTTCGGGGACGACCCGTCGTTCCCGGAGGAGCTGGCGCAGCCGCTGCAGCGATGTATCCTGGGCTTCAAGTACTGGAACGACGAGCCTGGCAGCGATGCCATGTGCTATACCACCGAGAATCACAGCATCCTGTTTCACACCTGTGAGCTGCTGGCCGGCCAGCTGTATCCGGAGCATGTGTTCGCCAACAACGGCCAGACGGGCCGCTGGCGCCAGCGCATGGGCGAGCAGCGCAGCCTGGCCTGGTTGCGCGACCGCAGCGCTCACGGCTTCAAAGAGTGGGACTCCAACTGCTACTTTGAAGAGGACGCGCTGGCGCTGTCGCACCTGGCGAGCCTGGCTGAGAATGTCGAGGTCGCCGAGATGGCCACCGTGGTGCTCGACAAGATGCTCTTCACGATGGCGGTGAATTCCTACCGCGGCGTGTTCGGCTCGACACACGGCCGCACGTATACGCCCTTCATCAAGAGCGGGTACAACGAGGCGACATCGGGGATCAGCCGTTTGCTGTGGGGCATGGGCGTGTTCAACAGCCACGTGATGGGCACGGTGAGCCTGGCGTGTTCCGATTACGAGCTGCCCCCGTTGATTGCGGAGATCGCCGCCGACCTGCCCGAAGAGATGTGGAGCCGCGAACGTCACGTGGGCGAGGAGGCGTTGTGGCGCAACTCAGGCTCGCACGGCGTCGAGATCAACAAGGTCACCTACAAGACGCCCGACTACATGCTCTGCTCGGCGCAGGACTGGCATCCGGGAGAAAAGGGGTATCAGCAGCACATCTGGCAGGCCACGCTGGGGCCGGACGCGGTCGTCTTCGTCACCCATCCCACATGCGCCAGCGAGGACGGCTCGCACCGGCCCAACTTCTGGCACGGCAACGACACGCTGCCGCGCGTGGCCCAGTGGAAGGACCTGCTCATCGCCGTACATCGCCTGCCCCAAGATGACTGGATGGGCTTCACGCATGCATTCTTCCCGGCTTTCGCGTTCGATGAGCACGATATCGGGGAGGGATGGGCATTCGCCCGTCGAGGCGACGGCTACATCGCGCTGACCGCCTCGCGCGGACTGAGGTGGATGACGACCGGTGACAATGCGCATCGTGAGCTGCGTTCCTACGGACGCCACAATATCTGGCTATGCCAGATGGGACGCCGGGCGCTCGATGGGAGCTACGCGGAGTTCAAGCGGAAGGTGCGGTCAGCGAAAGTCGAATTCGATGACCTGGCAGTGCGCCTCCGCTCGCTGCGAGGCGACGAGATCGCGTTCGGCTGGCTGGGGCCGTTTCTGCTGAACGGCTGTGAACAGCAGATCACCGGGTTCAAGCACTACGATAGCCCCTACTGTGTGGCCGACCTGCCCGCCGCCGAGATGCAGATTCAGCACGGGGACGATGCGATGCGGCTGAAGTTCGGGGCAAGGTGAGAGCCGGCAGGGGCGCGCCGAACAGTGAAGACGCTGATGATGCCCCGCGCTACTGCGCAGCCCTGACGCACGTTGCGGCGATGGTCGAGGCAGACGCCGCGCCTGCGCCGCCTCATGGCGGCTATGGGTGAGGCGGCCTGATATCCATCACCCTACAGCACAACGATGCCTCTGAGGCAGGTTCCATGAGACTCCATCCGCTCCTGAACGATCCTCGTGCTGTGCTGGTCTGCCATACCGAGGTGGCCGAGCCGGTCCGGTGGGCCTCCTTCCGCATCGCTGCGCGCAGGGCGCTCGGGGCCATGCAGATCGAGCTGGAGGGAGAGAAGGCCGTGATCAAGCCGAACGTCACCGTCGGTGAGAAATACGCCGATCCGGACTGCGGCATCGGCACACACCCCGGTTTCGTGCACGGCATGGCAGACTACCTGGTGGAGCATGGTGTGCGCCGGGATGGCGTTTATGTTCTGGAAGACCCGCGCGACACTGACGATAACGAGCCGCGGCACTGGCGCGGGACCGGCTACGATACGCTGGCTGGTGAGCGAATCGTCAAGCTGCGCTGTCCCACCTCCTACACCTGCGTCAAGCGCCCCGTGCCGCACCCCCAGGCTCATGCGACCCTCAATGTCAGCCGGTTGGCCGTCGCACCCAACACGGTCCTGTTCAATGTCCCGAAGCTCAAGACGCACAACCTGGCGATCACTACGCTCTGCCTGAAGAACATGATGGGTGCGGTCAACGTCTTCGATCGGCACTATTGCCACCAGGCCTGGGGCGAGATCCCGGCGGAGCTTCGGCACGACGAACGACCTCGCTCCGAATGGATGGACGAGCGCGTGCACGCCCTCTGGCAGGAGGGACTGGCCCGCCGGCTGAACGACACGGCCAAGGCGGCGCCTCCGCACCTCAACATCGTCGAGGGGGTGGTCGGACGGGACGGCACTGGCTTCCATCGGGGACGCAACTTCGCCTTGGGCCTGGTGGTCGCCGGGATCAATATGGTGGCGGTCGACAGCGTTGCGAGCTACCTGATGGGTTTCGATCCCGGACAGCTCATCTACCTGCGGATGGCGGCCGAGGCCGGCTTGGGCAGCAACGATCTGCACGAGTTGCGCGTGTACGGCGTGCGGGAAGGGGCGCTCGCGCCCTGCGATGGTCTTCAGGCGCTGCGCGCCCGGCCGCCGCTGCGCGTCATCCGCGGCATCGCCGGCGAGGATGCTCCCCCGCAGTGACGGGAGCCCGTTCCTGGGCAGCGCCTGGCCACAACGACCGATGGAGGTGCGAAGATGGCGTTCAACGTGAAGCAGCGCGGCAAGCTGACCTATTACTATGAGGGCGAACATCCGGTTCTCTCGGCGCTCGTCACCGAAGCGCAGCCGGATGGCGATCTGAAGATCCACTTCGCGGGGCTGACAGGCGGCTATTCAGCCAAGGGGGTGCTGGGGTTGGAAGACTTGGTGACGATGGATCCACACCGCGAGATTCCGCTTGTTTTCCAGTGCTGGGAGAAGTGGCTGCGCGATGCCGGAATCTGCGATTCGCTGGCCGATGTGGACTTCATCGAGATTCACGCCTTCGGCTGCCAGCCTAAGTCGCCCAACCCGCTTGTCGATCCGCTCGGCTATGCGGCTGAGCAGGACCGCCTGCGCAAGGCCTATGCCGACGCCTACCGGGCCTACTTCCGCGACCACCTGCCCGGCAACGGCGTGCCAGCGCGCTTCACCGTGCATCTGCTGGATGTGCCCGACCGGGCCGCATCGTACGAGTTCTACGGGACCGCGCTGTACCAGAAGGCCTTACAGAAAGCTCACGGATAACTCGGGTAGACACGGGTGTTCCCATGGTGGCCCTGCTTGGATCCCTGGCAGCCGTGTCCCCTGCGTCATCCGTGGGCCGCTTCATCCCGGCGACACCCGACAAGACGCCATCGCAAAAGGAGCACGCCGTATGACTCCTGCACCGATCCCTGCACCCCGATTGTTCGATCTGCTCCTCCAAGGCGGCCGTGTCATCGATCCCGCCAACGGCCGGGACGGCCGCTTCGACGTGGCGATTGCTGACAAGAAGATCGCGGCGGTGGAGGCCAGCATCCCGCCGGAGCACGCAACGCAGGTTGTCGATGTGACGGGCCGGATCGTCACACCGGGCATCATCGACATGCATACGCATGTCTACACCTATCCCCCGACCCCTACCAGCTACGTCGAGAGCATGCACGCGGATGCGCATCTGTTTGCGTCTGGGGTGACAACCACCGTGGATGCGGGCACGGCCGGCTGGCGCAACTTCTCTGATTTCAAAGCGGCCTGCATCGATCGCTCGAAGGTGCGCATCCTGGCCTACCTCAATATCGCGGGTGACGGCATGGTGGACAAGGAATGCGAGCAGGACATCGGCGAAATGCATCCCAAGATCGCCGCAGCCGTCGCAGACGCGTACGACCGATGGATCGTCGGCATCAAGACCGCGCACTACTGGACGCGGCTGCCGTGGGATGCGGCGCATCCGCCCTGGGCCTCGGTCGAGCGGGCGGTGGAGGCGGGAGAGCTCTGCCGGATGCCGGTCATGGTGGATTTCTGGCCTCGTCCGCCTGAGCGTCCCTACCCGGACCTGATCCTGAAGAAGCTGCGGCCGGGAGATATCCACACGCATGTCTTCGCGCAGCAGTTCCCCATCGTGGACGGCCAGGGCAAGGTGTACGATCACTTGTGGCAGGCGCGCAAGCGGGGGGTGGTCTTCGACCTGGGGCATGGCGCCGGCAGCTTCTGGTTCCGCAATGCGGCGCCTGCGTTCCGGGATGGCTTCATTCCCGACTCCATCAGCACCGACTTCCACATGGGCAATGTCAACGGTCCGGTGCTGAGCATGTTGACGACCATGTCGAAGTGCCTGTGCATGGGGATGCCGCTGGCCGAAGTGATCTACCGCTCGACCGTGACGCCCGCGCGTGAGATCGGCCGGCCGGAGCTCGGGACGCTGAGTGTCGGCGCAGATGCCGACGTAGCCGTGCTCGATCACTTGACCGGTGAGTTCGGCTACGTGGACTGCGGCAGGGCGAAGCTGATGGGCCATGAGAAGCTGACATGCGCACTGACCGTCCGCGCCGGGCAGATTGTGTATGACCCGGAAGGGCTGAGCATGCCCGAGTGGGAGCACGCGCCGGCCCCGTATTGGCGGATGCCAGAGTTGCAGGGATAGAAAACCGGTCCCCCCTCTCCCCGGTGGGGAGAGGGGCTCGGCAGTCATCCGCCGCACGCACGCCTGCGATCCCCCCTCTCCCCCGTGGGGAGAGGGGCTCGGCAGTCATCCGCCGCACGCGCGCCTGCGATTCCCCCTCTCCCCCGTGGGGAGAGGATCGCGATGCGCCGCCGCCACAGCCGCCTTCGCGATTCCCCCTCTCCCCCGTGGGGAGAGGGCTGGGGTGAGGGGCGGCACCGTATCCAGGGAGCGGTTCAATGCATGATGTGAATGCCCGCGTCCAGGCGGTGATGGATGACCTGATCGGCCGTGGCATCGAACAGGGCATGCAGGTGGCGGCCTATCTCGACGGCGAACTGGTCGTCGACGCGTGGGCCGGCCTGGCCGACGCCACGACCGGCCGTCCGGTGGATGGCGAGACGCTGTTCGTGGTCTTCTCGACCACCAAGGGGGTCACGGCGACTCTGATTCACTTGCTGGCTGAGCGAGGCATGCTCGATTATGATGCGCCGGTCGCACACTACTGGCCTGAGTTCGGTGTGAATGGCAAGCAGGCGATCACGGTGCGCCAGGTTCTCGCTCATACCGCGGGCGTGCCTCAAGCACCTGATGGCTTCAGCCTCCAGGACTTCGGTGACTGGGACCGCGTGTGCCGGGCGGTGGCGGGGCTGGCGCCCCTGTGGCCACCCGGTGCGACGACAGGATACCATGCGTTGACTTTCGGCTGGATCCTGGGCGAGGTGGCGCAGCGAGTGGACGGCCGGTCTTTCCGCACGATGCTCCAGGAAGATGTGTGCCGTCCCTTGGGCATCACGTCGCTCTTCGTGGGAATGCCGGATGAAGTCGAACCACGCGTGGCGCGGATGGAGCAGGGGGCATCGGCGCTGCCGCTTCAGCCACCTGCGGCGCTCATCTGGCGCGCCATACCGGGTCTCGATGCGCTGCATGTGGCTGCCAACACGACTGCCTATCGTCGCGCCGTGGTTCCGGCCGGGAACGGGGTCATGAACGCACGAGCGATCGCTCGTCTATACAGTGCTCTGGCCTGCGGCGAACCGGATGGGGTGCGTCTCCTGCCGGCGGACCGCATTCGCGTCGCCACCGCCTTGCAGACCAACGAGATGGATGTGGTGTTGGAAGTTCCAACGGCCAAGGCGCTTGGCTACTGGCTGGGTGGGCCGCTCTCGGCCATGAGTGAACGGCTGACGGCATTCGGTCATGGTGGCGCGGGCGGCTCGATCGGTTTTGCCGATCCTCAGTATCGCTTTTCCCTCGGCTTTACGAAGAACCGGATGGTGAGCCCGCTGCCCGGTGAAGGCGCCGCCTATCTCATCGCCCGCGAGGTGCGCGCCGCATTGGGCATCCCGGAAGCGGGATGATCTGAGTCGCGCCGGTGGGATCAGGCTCCCCCAACGGCAGGCTCGCCACGACGATCTGGAGCGCAGATGGACATCTACGATGAACTCGGCGTGCGAAAGGTCATCAACGGCCTGGCCACGGTGACCGTGCTCGGCGGGTCGTTGATGCCGCCGCCGGTGCTGGCGGCAATGGCCGAAGCAGCGCAGCACTTCGTTGAGATCGATGAGCTCCAGGCCAAGGCGGGCCAGCGCATCGCCGGCTGGACGCATAACGAAGCAGCGTATATCACCTGCGGTGCGGCCGCCGGCATCGTGTTGAGCACGGCCGCCTGCATGGCGGGGACCGATCCTGATCTGCGCAGCCGCCTGCCCGATGACACGGCCGGCATGCGAAACGAGGTGATCGTTCACAGGGCCGGCATCGTGGGCTATGCGCAGGCCATCCGCCATGCCGGCGCAAAGATCGTGTTGATCGGGTCCGATGCAGGCGCGACCGCAAGCGAATTCGAGGCGGCCATCGGCGAACGGACGGCAGCCATCTTCTACTTCTACAATGTCTCCCGGATGAGCGGTCAGGTTCCGCTGGAAGAGGGCATCGCCATCGCCCGGCGGCGCGGCATCCCCCTGATCGTGGACGCTGCGGCCCAGCTTCCGCCCGTCGAGAACTTGTGGCGCTTCACGCAGATGGGCGCCGACCTTGCCCTCTTCAGCGGCGGCAAGGGGTTGTGCGGACCCCAGAGCAGCGGGTTGGTGGTGGGTCGGAAGGCGCTCGTTGATGCCGTCGCCTACCATGCCAATCCTCGCATGGCGATCGGCCGGCCGATGAAGGTGGGGAAGGAGGAGATCGTCGGACTGCTGGCCGCAGTGAAGTGGTATCTCGATCTCGACCACTCGGCGATCATGGAGCGATGGGAGGAGCAGGTGCGGACGGTCATCGCCGCATTCGATGGCCTGCCTCATGTGGTGGCGCGCCGCAGCTTTCCGAGCGAGGCCGGTCAGCCGATGCCCCGCGCCGAGATCCTCTTCGATGAGTCGAGCCTGGGCTTGACGCGCGATGAGATCGTGAGGCGGCTGCGCCAGGGCGAGCCGAGCATCGCCGTGGCTGCAGCGGGTGAGAACGGCGTCTTTATCAACCCTCAGACCCTACAGCCGGGGCAGGAACGGGTCCTCTGTGCACGGCTGCGAGAAGTCCTGGCCGTTTGAGTGCGCCGGGGCGCATGCTGTTCCACCGAGGTGCGAGCTATGCTGTTTGCCGATTCTTCTCGTCGGGGCCGGCCCTTTGCCAAGGACCCGGCAGTCATCCGTTTCCAGGCTGCATACTGGCTGTACTACTCGCTCCCATCGTACGGCGACGGCCGGCCCGGCGACGGCTGGGCTATCGGCATCGCTCGAAGCAGCGACCTCGAGTCCTGGGTGAAAGTCGGCGAGATCCTGCCGGACGCAGCCTGCGAGCGAAACGGCCTCTGTGCGCCCGGCGCCATCGTGCTCGATGGGCGGGTGCACCTGTTCTATCAGACCTATGGCAACGGCCCGCGAGACGCCATCTGCCATGCCGAGTCCGAAGACGGCCTCAGCTTTCGCCGCAATCCGACCAACCCCGTCTTCGCACCCACGGGCGCGTGGAACTGCGGCCGGGCCATCGATGCCGACGTGATCCCGGACCGCGACCGGCTGCTGCTCTACTGGGCCACGCGCGATCCGGCCTTTCAGGTGCAGATGCTTGGCGTGTCGGCTGCGCCGCTCGACTCCGATTTCGGCCAAAGCCGGTGGACGCAGCTCTGCGATGCACCGATCCTGAAGCCCGAGCGGCCATGGGAGCGCAAGTGCATCGAGGCTCCCGCGCTGTGCCGTCACGAGGGCCGTCTATTTCTGTTCTATGGGGGCGGGTACAACAATGAGCCGCAGCAGATCGGCTGCGCGGCCAGCGACGACGGCGTGCATTGGGCGCGCCTATCGAGCGAACCCTTCCTGCCCAACGGCGCGCCTGGCGAATGGAATGCCAGCGAGTCGGGGCACCCGTTCGCCTTCACGGATCTCGATGGCGCCACACACCTCTTCTACCAGGGGAACGACGACATGGGCCAGACGTGGTATCTGTCCCGGAAGAGGATCCATTGGGTGGCCGACGGGCCGCGTCTCAGCCGCGAAGGCTCGGCCTGACGCAAGGCGTCTGGACTGGACGTGGCCCGGTTGGCCATCCACCGGTCTGCGCCTGGCGACGCGTGTGCGCTGCGGTGAACGATGGCACTGCTTCTGACCAGCGGCGCGTCCCGGCGCGCCGGCACGCTCTCGACCGGGAATCTCCAACGGCTGGGTCTGGCCAGGGCATTTCTCCATGCGCCCGAACTGGTGATTCTGGACGAGCCGGCGAACGGTTTGGACCCGGCGGGTGTAGTCGAAGTGCGTGAGCTGCTGCGGCGCTGCTGCCGCGCGAGACGTTTGCGCTGATGTCTCCGGTGGCGCTGTTTGCCAGCCTGGGTCGGGGCTATTTGCCGGCGCCTGGTTGGCCGATGCTGGCACTGGCTCTGGCGCAGATCGCGGCAGTCACCGGATGGGGAGATTGGTTGCCGTGGGCGGCGCCAGCACTGTTCAGCCAAACGGGAAGCCCGAGAGCAGCGCCGCTTGGCCCGCACAGCTTTGGGGTCATCGCCCCGGTGTCTGCGGCCGGGCTGATCGCCACACTGATCTGGTGGCGCAGCGCGGAGCAGACGCGCTGAGTCGAGGTGCATCATGATCTCGCTGCTGAACGCAGAGGATATCAGTCGCCAAGCACGATGCGAGCTGTTGGTAGCCATCCTGAATGACGTTCGGGATTATCATATTGCGCGCGACCGGCATTGGTATCGGATTCCAGTCAGCAGCGTTCACAGGTTTCTGCGCGACGTTTGGCCACCGCAATGGATTGCTTTCTATCAAACGCTCGCCTTTGGACAGGAGGCGCATTCGGTTCGCTACTATGCCCAGGTGATCGAGATCAAGAGGGCACCACGCTGGCAGTTGCTTCCCGAAGAGCCTCGGGATGAGAAAAGCCATCAGCACTATTATCAGCTCCTTCTAGAGCCGTTGCGACAACTACCCCAGCCCATCCTGAGTCGACGCCTGCGCCGCATTGTCTTCATTCCGACCACCTGGCAGAAATTCGTCAACGCCTCCGAAATCAACGATCTCTACCACGGCAGCCCCCTTGAGGACAGACTATGGGCTGAACTTAAGAGGAGACAGATCCTGGCCGAACGACAGGAGTTCGTCGAGGTCAAGAAACAACGATACGAGCTGGATTTTGTTGTTTATTGTGCTCGAGGCAACCTCGATCTTGAGACCGATGGCGACACATGGCACGCGAATCCGGAAGGCGCAGCAAAAGACAACCGCCGCGACAACGCACTTGAGTCGCGAGGGTGGCGCGTGCTGCGCTTCACGACAGCGCAAATCAACGAGGAAATGTCGGAGTACTGCATCCCGACCATCGCAGATACCGTCAATAGCTTGGGCGGGGTGGATGATGGCGGATTGATCTCACGCAAGGTCGATCCAGATGCGCCAGATGGCGCTTACCAGATGCGACTGTTTGACAACGTATGACCCAAAAAGGAGCTTTCATGTGCGTCGGAACCGGTCCCCTTACCTCATCCCCCATGATCCAACGCCACCCGGCGAACCCCATTCTTACGCCGGCAGACGTGCCCTACGAGGCGCGTCTCATCTTCAACGCAGGCGTGACGAAGTATCAGGGCCGGTACGTCATGGTCTTCCGCAACGACTACGGCCGCCGGCCCGACTCGGTGCATCCGGCTGCCACCAACCTGGGGTTGGCGTTCAGCGCCGACGGCGTCAGGTGGAAGGTGCAGCCGAAGCCCTGCTGGCAGTGGCGGGATGACGAAGTCCTGCGGGTGTATGATCCCCGGCTCACGGTGATGGACGGCCGCTGCATCCTCTGTTTCGCCGTGGACACCCTGCACGGCGTATGCGGGGGCATCGCCGTCACTGACGACTTCGAGCGGTTCGAGGTCCTCAGCGTCAGTGTGCCTGACAACCGGAACATGGTGCTCTTTCCGGAGCGCATCGGAGGCAAGTACGTGCGGCTGGAACGGCCCTTCCCGGTCTACAGCCGCGGCGGCCGCGATCGCTTCGATATCTGGCTGTCCGACTCGCCGGACCTCTGCTACTGGGGCAACTCGCACCTGGTGCTCGGCGTGGAAGACGTCCCCTATGCCAACGACAAGATCGGGCCGGGCGCGCCGCCGGTCAGGACGCCGGCGGGCTGGCTGACCACGTTCCATGCAGTGGATCGCGACAGCTCGCGCGGGAAGAACGGCTGGGAGGATGTCTGGCAGAAGCGCTACACCGCGGGCATCATGCTGCTCGATCTGGCCGAGCCGTGGCGGGTCATCGGGATGAGCAAGGCGCCGCTGCTTGCGCCGGAGGCGCCCTACGAGGTCGAGGGTGGCTTCCGCAACCACACGATCTTCCCTGGCGGCATGATCCTGGAGGAGAGCGGCGAGGTGAAGATCTACTACGGCGCGGCCGATGCGGTCGAATGCCTGGCGTCCGCCGACGTTGGCGATCTCATCAAGCTGTGCTCGGAGCGCCGCAGATAGCCGTACAAGGAGGACCTGATGATGTGCGCCGACAAGATCGCGATGGTCACCGGCGCGGCGGGGCAAGGCATCGGCCGCAGCATTGCGTTGACGTTGGCGCGCGAGGGCGCAGCCGTTGTCGTCAACTACCGGTCGCGTGCGGAGAGCGCCCGGTCGATCGTTCGCCACATCACGGGCCGAGGCGGCTGCGCCATCGCGGTGCAGGCCGATGTCTTTACAGCCGAGGGCTGCCGGTCCCTCTCCGATGCCGCGCTGGAGCGGTTCGGCCGCGTGGACATCTGCGTGGTCGGCCCGGGCGGTGGCTGGCATCCTGAACCGGTGGACCGGCTCGCGCCGGATGAGGCGCTCGACGACCTCCAGCGCGAGCTTGCGCCCTTCGTGCACCTGATGCCTCACATCCTGCCGGGGATGTATGAGAGGCGGTGGGGCCGGGTGATCGGAGTCACGATGCATCCCGGACGTCTCTCCCCGGCCTACGCCTACAACCTCGGCAAGGCGGCGCGCACCCAGGCGTTCCTGTTGGCGTATGAGCAGGCCTGGCGGCGTGGCGTGACGATGAACGTCGTTGCGCCCGGGCCGGTGGCCGCGATTGGCTCCCTGGAGGAGGCGGTCGCTCAGTGCGACGGCGACGCACCCTGGCATCAGCGACGCAACGTATCACCCCAGGATGTGGCGGAAGGAGTCGCCTTTCTGTGTTCCGAGGCCGGCAGATTCGTCACCGGCTGTGTGTTGCCTTACCTGTTCAATGCCTGAAGGAGTTGGAGCATGCATCCCAATCTATCCCGCACGATCCCGGAAGGCCAGATCATCAAGCCATGGCTGATGCTGGGTCCGTTCTACGAGGACCTCTCGTCGTCGGTGCAGGGTCTGACGCTGTTCGAGAAGCCCGGCGCAACGGTCGGTCGCACCGCCATGACACAGATCGTGGCGGATGCGGAGGGTATCTTGCGCTCACCGCCGTACGAGGGCGCTGAGATGACCTATCGTGGCCGGTCGCTGCCATGGGAGCTGGTCCGCTTGCCGGAGAACTACCTGTCATGGGGCCGCTACAACATCTCCAATCACCTGGCCGCAGCGTTTCTGACAACCCTCCTGTCGTCCGGTCAGCCCGGCGTCCGCTCATGGCGGCTGATCCTGGGCATCACTTCACGCGCGATCGTGGCGATCAACGGCACGGTTGTCTACGACACCGATGCGCACCCGGTCAGGCAGGCCGACGCCGTCTATGAACACCGCTTCGAGGCCGCCCTGGGTGTGGGCGAGAACATCGTCACGGTGGCGCTCTTTCGGCTGGGCCGCATGGCGCAGGTCGGCTTTCGTTTGGAAGTGACCGATGCCGCAGTGAATGCGCGGGTTCCGCTCGGATCGAGCCTGGCGGCGGAGCAGCGGGTGCGCATCGAGGCGCAGGTGGCCAGCATCCGGTTGGCGCGCGATGTGTTCTACGGCGAGCACGAGGTCGGCTTTCGCCTGGGCGTGGCGCCGGACCCTGCGGCGCCGCTCACCGTCCAGCTGTTGGCCGACAACGGGACGCCGGTCGCCGAGATCAAGCCGGAAGCGGCCGGGCTGGTCTCTTTCGGCCCCGGTGAGGGGCTTCCGGACGGCCGTTATGGGATCAAGTGCACCTGGGCTGGCGCCGATGGCGCGCCACTCTCCTCGATCTGCTACACCATCCAGAAAGTAACGCCTGTGCCCGCCATGCCCGGTCCCGAACGCCTGGCCGAGCGCAGACGAATCGTGCTCGAACACTATGCCGGGTTCCTGCGCAAGGAACATCGGCCCGACATCTGGCGCGAGGTGGCCCGCTATGCGCTGGGGCAGTATCAGCGCATCGATGAGAATGCGATCCGCGACACGTGCGAGTTCATCGCGGCGCGCAAGGACTGCGCAGACTTCGTCATCCAGGGCGTGCTGCGACTGATGGCTTGGGAGCGCGACAGCGGCGCGCCGAAGCTCAGCCCGCAGATCCATGCCATGATGAAAGATACAGTTCTCGGCTTCAAGTACTGGGTGGATGAGCCAGGCGACACGGTCATGTACATGGGGTCGGAGAATCACCGCTTCCTGTTTCATGTGGCTGAGTGGCTGGCCGGGCTGCTCTTTCCGACTGAGGAGTTCACCAACAGCCGGCAGAACGGGCTGTTTCATTCGCAGAAGGGCTACGTCTACATCACCGAGTGGCTGCGGCAGCGGGGACGCTTCGGATTCGACGAATGGCACTCCAACTCGTACTACCCGATCTGCATTGCGCCTCTCATCAACGTCTACGACTTCGCCAGCCATGAGGGACAGCACAAGCTCCGCCAGATGGCCGGCGCAGTGCTCGACTACATGTTTTTCAATCTCGCTGCCGACAGCCTGAACGGCGTGCTGGGCACGACGCACGGCCGTTCCTATGGCGTCTATGTGAAGTATCCCGACTTCGAAGGGACATCGCCCACCTCCTGGGTTCTGTTCGGCGTCGGTTCGGTCAGCGCAGGGAGCGATGGGATGGGGCCGGTGACGGTGGCGTCGAGCCTGTATCAGCTCCCTCCGATCCTGGCGGAGATCGCCACCGACAGCACCGCCGTGGTCGAATCGAAGATTCGCCAGGGGATCCTGCGCACCAGTGCACGCCACGCCGACTTCGTCGTCTACCGCACGCCGGATTACCTGCTCTCCGGTCTGCAGGATCATCGCAAGGGGGAATTCGAACCGTCGACCCACGTCGCGCAGGTGACGCTTGGCGACAAGGTGGTGATCTTCAGCGACGGCCCCGAGATGTGATACCAGAGCAAGAGAATCCCAATCCTCAAGGGGGTCCGCCTTGCGGGGGTGGGCCTCGCGGCCTACCTGGCGATCACCGTCCTGGAACTTGTCCGGTAGCCGCCTGCTTCTGGGT
>CAYRFV010000110.1:0-16611 GCA_964423545.1 uncultured Anaerolineales bacterium
GGTTCCGGCGTGGCGCTTGGCGTCTCGGTCGGTGTAGCGGTCGCTGTCGGGGTCGGCGTCTCGGTCGGGGTACTGGTGGGTTCCGGCGTGGCGCTCGGCGTCTCGGTCGGTGTAGCGGTCGGTGTAGCGGTCGCTGTCGGGGTCGGCGTCGGTGTCTCGGTCGCCGTGCCGGTGGGTTCCGGCGTGGCGCTTGGCGTCTCGGTCGGTGTAGCGGTCGCTGTCGGGGTCGACGTCGGCGCCTCGGTCGGTGTAGCGGTCGCTGTAGGCGTCGCAGTGGCAGTCGGTGTGGCGGTCGCTGTCGGCGTCGCAGTGGCAGTCGGTGTGGCGGTCGCTGAGGCGGATGCCGTCGGTGTGGCGGTCCCCGCGCCGGTGAGGCTCCACCCGAGGTCCCCCAGCAGCCCCATCGTCACCGGGCCGGGATCATGCACCGAGGAGCCGGACGAGATGGCGTACACCATCAGCCGGTTCGGGCCGCCGGCGAAGGCGCCATAGTCGAGATGCGAGAAACTGGATCCCTGTCTCCAGGTCGAGGGCGCATACAGCTTGACGCGGCCGCCGCCGTTGGCTGCGTTGGCCAGCGGGCCGTCGAAGTAGAGGTCGCTGCTCACCAACTGGCTGCCCAGGGCAGCCGATGCATTGGGAAACAGGCCGGTGTCGAGGAGCGCCTGCCCCGCGCCGTTTTCGGCGAAGCGATCGTAGATGCCGGGGTAGCCGGTGCCGAACCCCCAGCAGCCGTTGCTGGCGCCGCCGCAGTCTGCCCCGTACCTCATGGTGCCGGCGAAGTTCAGCCCGTGGGCGATCTCGTGCAGGACGACGCTCGCGAAGTCGTACTGCCCGGCCGGCGTCGATCCATCGACGCCGAAGTACCAGGTGAACCCATCGTTGTAGGTGAGGGTCATATCCGGGCGACCGGGATCCAGATCGCTGCCCCCCAACGCGTCCGCCAGCGCGTAGCTGTACCAGGCGCCGCTGCGCGGCGCGCCCGCGAAGTCACGGACCAGGCGCGACCCGCTGTAGCCAAGGATGTTCGAGCTGCCCAGGTCGGCCCAGCAGGCGTCGATCCGGATCGGGACCGTGGAGCTGAGCATGGAGGCCCACACGCTCGCGGCGAAGGAGACAGCCGCCTGCGCTTCAGCGCTCCACGCCATGCAGGTCGCGCCGAAGCCATCGGACGCGCCTGCAGGCAGGTAGTTGATGGAGAAGGCGGCGGACGCGGCGTTGAAGGCGCCCCACTGCGCCGGCGGCGGAATGCGCACCGTGAGATCGTCCCAGGGCAGCGCCACCATGACCGCAGGGAGCGGATCCTGGCTGATCTGCCCCGCGACTGGCCCGGCTACGGCCGCGCTTGTCGTCGTTGGCGTCGGCGCCGCGAGTCCGGGGACCGTGGTCAGGACGAGCATCAGGCACAGGAACGCGGCCAACGCCGCCGCCGCATCTCTCTTCCCGGTTCGCATCATGGGTTTCCCCGATCGAGACGGCCCTGTACTGCCCTGTGCGTTCGCGTCGGTTCGCTCAAGCTGCACCCCGGTCTGGCCCTGGCCCCGCTTCGTTGCGGGCCGGCAGGGCGGCGGCCTCACGACCCTCTCGCTCGCGCCGCCGCCGATCCCGCTCGCGCCGCCTGTCGGAGATCGAGACCGCGGGCCCGCCTCGCAGCACGTTGATCATCTCGGCGGTGATGCAGACCGCGATCTCGGCCGGGGTGCGCGCACCGATGGCGATGCCGATCGGTGCATGGACCCGGTCGAACCGGGTGGGGTCGATGCCCTTCTCGGTGCTGAGCAGTTCGAATACCGCGTCCACCCGGCGCTGCGAGCCGATCATGCCGATATAGGCGACCGGGCGGTCGAGGACCTCCAACAGGCACTCGACATCGTGGCTGTGGCCGCGCGTGACGAGCACGATGAAGGTGTCGGCGTCCATCGGCAGGTCGCGCACGGTCTCGCGCAGCGGCGCGGCGATCACCCGGCGCGCGGTGGGAAAGCGCTCCTTGTTCGCGAAGCTGGGCCGGTCGTCAAGCACCGTGACGGCGAAGTCGCAGAGGCTCGCCATCTGCGCCAGCGGCATGGCGATGTGGCCCGCGCCGACGATGAGCAGTTCCGGCGCCCGGCGCTGCACCTCGACGAAGATGGAGACGGTGGAGATCGGAGGTCGGAGGTTGGAAGTCGGATAATGCAGCAGCCGATGCTGGCGGCTGCGCAGCGCTTCCTGCGCATCCGCAACGACGCGCGGCTCGAGTTCCCCCAGACCGAGCTCACTGAACGGCGCCCTGTCGAGCCAGATCACCGCCTGCCGACCGGCGCCGGGCCCCTCCACCACGGTCGCCAGCGCCACCGGCTCGCGTGCCCGGATCGAGGCGAGAAGGGCGGCGATCGCGAGGGGAGGACGGCTGCCGGAAGATGCCTCCCCTGCCACCTCCGGTCCTGGAGCTCCAACCTCCAGCCTCCGCTCTTCGCTCTCCGATCTCCAACCGCCGCTTGCCGGCCCCATGCGTTCCACGAACACATCCATGATGCCGCCGCAGACGCCGAGCGCCTGCATCGAGATGTCTTCGGTCAGGTCGACGCGCACCGTCGCCGGCTCGCCGCTCTGAATCACATCGAGGCCGGCCTTGATCACATCCGCCTCGCCGCAGCCGCCTCCCACCGTGCCGACGTGCCGGCCGAGCGGGTGGATGATCATTTTCGCACCGACCTCGCGCGGGACGGAGCCTTTCACGTCGACGATCGTGGCGATCGCGGCCGTTTCGCCCGCCTCGATGATCTCGCACAGCCTGTCGTAGATGGTCTCCATCAGCGATATGCTCCGAGCTCCTTCGCCAGGTCGGTGATGCGCCGGAAATCGTCCAGGCTGACGCTGGACGGCACGGAGTGATCCGATGAGAAGATGTAGCCCCCTGATTCCTTGACGACCGGCACCACGCGCTCCATCTCCGCTCGGATCGCCTCCGGCTGATCCCACAGCACCGCGTTGATCCCGCCGTGGAGCACCAGGTCCTTGCCGTACTCTCGCTTCAGCTCGATCGGGTCCATGCCCGCCTTGACCTCCAGCGGGTTGAGCGCATCCAGCCCCATCGAGATCAGCTCCGGCACAAAGGGGCGGACATCGCCGCAGGAGTGCAGATGCGCCTTGATGCCCCGCCGGTGCGCCCAGTCGATGGCCCGCTGGTGGTACGGCTTCAGGATGTTGCGGTAGGTGCGCATCGAGAAGAACTGATGCCCCTTGTAGCCCATGTCGTCGTACCAAAAGACACTGTCGAAATGATAGCCCGCATCCCAGACCATGTCCCACAGTGCCAGGTCGGTCTCCAGCTCGGTCTCGATCATGTCGCGCACCCAGGTTGGGTTCTCGGCCAGCGCCATCAGCACACGCTCGGTGCCCACCATCCACGAATGGGTGACGTCGAAGCCGAACCAGAGGATCGCCTCTACCCAGTATCCCTTTTGCCTCCAGATCGGATAGTTGGCCGCCAGCGTGTCCCACGGGATCCGGTCGCGCGTCGGCTTCATGCGCGTTTTCGCCGCCGCCCAGCTCTTCGGATCCACGACGGTGTGCGCCAGGAACTCCGGCGTCGAGGCGGCGTGCTTCCACTGCTTCATCGTCACGCCCCAACTGCTTGTGTACACCTTCTCGGCGTCGTTCTCCGACAAGGTGCGCTCTTCGTACTGCGGCCCGTTGTCCACCCGGAAGCGGGCGACGTGATCGAGGTCGAAGTAGTCGACGAAGCTGACATCGGCAGGCATGCCTTCATGCTGCCAGCGTTCGATCGTCGATTCCCACGGTGCGTCGATGATCGGGACCCGGTCTGCTTCCTGGTGCGCGAACATGCGCCGGAATCGTTCATGGGTGGTCATGGGAGACACGGCTCAACCTCCGAGAGATGCGGAATGGATGCGGCGTGAATCATGGATGCGTGAAGCCGCGAGAAGGAGACGCAGGGCAGCAGGATGGGCGCGGAGTGAACGTGACGCGTCTCCCTTCCACCGCCTCACGCCTCCGCCAGCTCCGCCTGGATGCGAGAGACTACGCCCGCGAGCGGCACGATGCTCCTCTCGTCTCGGTCGCGGCGCTTGAACTCCACACCGCCTTCCTTTAATGAGCGCTTGCCCAGCGTCAGCCGGATCGGGATGCCGAGCAGGTCGGCGTCATTGAACTTCACCCCGGCGGTCTCCTCTCGATCGTCAAACAGGACCTCGACGCCGGCGTCCCCCAGCGCCCCGTAGAGCGCCTCGGCCTCCGCCTCCGCGCCAGGCATCTGGATCAGGTAGACCTGGAAGGGCGCCACGCTCATCGGCCAGATCAGCCCCTTGTCGTCGTGATGCGCCTCCGCGATGCACGCCAGCAGGCGGCCCGCGCCGATGCCGTAGGAGCCCATCACGATCGGGCGATGTTTGCCTTCACGATCCAGGTAGGTGGCGCCGAGCGCGTCGGTGTAGCGCGTGCCGAGCTGGAAGATGTTGCCAACCTCGACCCCGCGCGCCGCGCGCAGCGGCCGGCCGCACGCCGCGCAGGGATCCCCCTCGCGAGCCGCCGCGATGTCGCAGACGATCGCAGCCGTGTAGTCCCGGCCGTAATTGACATTCAGCAGATGGTAGCCTTCCTCGTTCGCGCCGGCCACCAGGTTGGGCGAGCGCGGAATCAGGTCATCCACGACCACCTGCAGGGGCGGCCGGCCCGGCCCTGCCGCCAATCCCACCGGCGATGCATACCCCGGCGTCGCGCCCACCGCGCGTATCTCCGCCTCGGTGGCAGGTCGCAGCGCTGTGGCGTGCACCGCGTTCGCCAGCTTGGTCTCGTTCACCTCCATGTCCCCGCGGATCACGGCGAACACAAACTGCTCGGCCGTGCTGCCCTCCGCCTGGATCTCGGCCATCAGGAACACTGCCTTCGCCGTCCGGGCTTCGGGCACCTCCAGGAAGCGGGCCAGGTCGGCGATCGTCATCGTGTGCGGGGTGGCGACCCGCTCGATGGGCTGCGGCGGCTCAGGAGCGGCCGCGGGCTTGCGAAATGCGGCGACCTGGCGGTTGGCCGTGTAACCGCAGCCGTCGCACAGCGCCAGCGTATCCTCGCCGATATCGGTGAGATGCATGTATTCGTGCGCGAGCCTGCCGCCCATCATGCCGGTGTCCGATTGCACCGCGATGACCGGCAGCCCGCAGCGATCGAAGATGCGGAAGTACGCGCGATAGTGCGCATCATACTGCTGCGCCAGCCCCTCCCAGTCGGCGTCCAGGCTGTACGAGTCGAGCATGGTGAACTCACGCACGCGGATCAGCCCGGCGCGCGGCCGCGGATCGTCGCGCCACTTAGTTTGGATGTGGTAGATCAGGGCTGGAAGCTGTCGATATGACCGCACGAGGCTCCGCGCCAGGTCGGCGACCACCTCCTCGTGGGTCATTGCCAGCACCATCTCGTGGTCGTTCTTGTCGCGAAACCGCCCCATCTCCGATCCGATCTGGCGCCAGCGCCCCGTCGCCTGCCACAGGTCTGCGGGGTGGACGACGGGCATCGTCACCTCCTGCCCGCCGATCGCGTTCATCTCCTCCCGCATGATCTGCTCGATCTTGGACAGGGAGCGCCGGGCGAGGGGCAGATAGCTGAAGATGCCGGCGCCGAGCTGGCGGATGAAGCCGCCGCGCACGAGCAGTTGGTGGCTGACAACCTCGGCATCGCCGGGCGCCTCGCGCAGGGTCTGAACAAACAGCCGCGTCATGCGCATAGACCACTCCCGCATGCTGGTCGCCGATCCCCCGGTCTCATCCCCCGACCTCCGGCCGGTACGCTGCCACCGAAATGTTGCCGACGAAATCGGGCAGGTTCTGGTGGCCCAACATCTGCCGGATGGCATGTGCTTCGCCGATGTGGAACCAGTAGTGGTCGATGTTCCGCAGCAGCAGGGTGCCCACGTTTTCAGGGACGGGCTTGCCCGGCCGCTCGAAGTGGGTCATCATTGTTTCCGGCGTGAGGGTCTCCAGGTAGCGGTCGGCCGCCGCGGTGACCGTGCGCCAGGCGGCCCACATATCGCCCAGCGGCGGCGTGCTCGCCGGCTGGCCCCACCCGACCAGCTTGCCGAGGCCGGTTGCAATCTGCTGCCCCTGGGCGACCTCCACCCAGTAGGTCTGCTCCTGGAACGCCAGGTGCCCCACGATCCAACTGATGCAGTTCATGGCCCTGACGGAGTCCGTCGGCCCGACGGAGTCTGCCGGGCGCAAGCGCTTGACGGCATCCTCGGCGCTGACCCCCTCCAGACAGCGGATCAGCTCGCTGCGCGCGAAACGCAGTTGGGCGACAAGCAAGTGCGGCATGAGCTCACCTTTCATCCGGTTCAGCGGGCGCTGTCCGCGCCGGCGTTGTCCCTGTGAGGCGTAGCGCCTCGTAGTCCTCCGGCGTATCCAGGTCGGCCAGGATCGACGGCGTCTCGACCGTCAGGTATTCAATCTCCGCCCGGCGCCGGGCCAGGACGTCGCGCAGGGTGTCGCGGCAAGCCAGAATCTCCGGCCAGAGCCACGCGGGCAGCCCGATCGGGTGGCCGCCACGCATCCGGTGGCTGGGGATGACGATCCGCCGCCAGCCGGCCGCTGCACCCACAGCCAGCACGCCCCGCACGGTGTCGACTTCCATCTGCGGCTGATCGCCCAGGCACAGCAGCGCGGCGGCCACGCCGGGATCGAGCGCCGCAAGCCCCACCTGGATCGAGCGGAGCATTTCGCCTGACATGTAGTCCGCGTTGTGCACGCAGCGAATCGGCCGGCCCGCGAGGGCCGCGATCACTTCCTCCTCGCGGTGCCCGGTGACGACGACGATCTCTCCCACCCCTGCGGCTTCGAGGGTCGCCACCACCTGGCCGACGACGGTGCGCTCGCCCCATGGCAGCGTGAGCTTGAAGCGCCCCATACGTCGCGAGAGCCCGGCCGCGAGCACGACGGCGCACGGCGCCCCCGCGGAGCCAGGCGCTCGATTCTCGGCGCTCGATGAAAGATCGCACACGTTCGGCGTTCGCCTCCAAGAGACAGCGTCACCGGCGAAGGCCGCGCTCGGCCGCGTCTCGGATTATAGCACGCGAACGCGGGGGCCTCAAATGGTTTGAGTTTCGCCCCGCCCGTGGTAGAATGCAGCACGCAATGGAAACAGGAATCGGTGGGCATCGCAACCGGCCTGCTGGTTGCGGCCCTTCACCATGCCGGCCTCGCAACCCTGACCTACACCCCCAGCCCCATGGGGTTTCTGGCGCGGATCCTGGGGCGGCCGGCCAACGAACGGCCCTTCCTGCTGCTGGTCGCGGGCTATCCGACGCCTGCGTGCCTGCAATCCGGCGCAAGGAGTTAGGCGAGATCGCAGTGTTCATCTGAAGAGGAGTCCATGTCGATTCGAGCGGTGGTGTTCGATTTCGGCGGCGTGATCGTGCGGACCGAGGATGTCGCAGGGCGTCTCGCGTGGGCGCAGCGCCTGGGGGTTGCGCCCGAAGCGCTCTATCATGCGGTGTTCGACTCGGAGGCGGCTGCTGAGGCGACCGTGGGCGGTGTCCCGGCCGAAGCGGTCTGGGCGTCCGTGGGGCGGGCGTTTGCGCTGGATCAGGATGCGCTGGCGCAGCTCAGAACTGATTTCTTTGCCGGCGACCGCCGCGACGACGCGCTGGTGGCCTTCATTCGCAGCCTGCGCCCGGCGTTCCGGACCGGCCTGCTCAGCAACGCGTGGTCCGATGGCCGCGCGATCATCGCCGGCAGGTTCGGGCTGGCGGATGCGGTGGACGACCTGGTGATCTCGGCCGAGGTCCATCTTGCCAAGCCCGACGCGCGCATCTTCGAGCTGTCGGCCGCGCGCTTGGGGGTGCGCCCCGATGAGACCGTCTTCGTGGACGACTTCCTGCACAACATCGACGGCGCCCGTGGCGTAGGGATGCATGCGGTCCATTTCCGCAATCGTGAGCAGGCGATCGCCGATGTGCGGGCGCTCCTGGCCGATCCGCCGATGGCACAGGGCAGATAGTCGGTAGCCGCTCACAGTCCAAGTTCCACCCATCACTTTCACTTGTCACGGATTGAACCATGGCCAAAGCCATACTCCCTGCGAAACCCTCCCGACTCGGTCCTGATCACCTGACCGTCTGCATGCTCAGCGTCCACACCTGCCCACTGGCGATGCTCGGCGGCAAGGAAACCGGCGGGATGAACGTCTATGTACGCGATCTGGCCAGCGAACTGGGGCGCCGCGGCATCACGGTGGATGTTTTCACACGTTCGCAGGATGACCATGTGCCGCGCATCTCCCATGAGCTGGGGCCCACGGCGCAGGTGGTCCATGTGCCGGCGGGGCCGGAGCGGCCGGTCAGCAAGGAGGTGATCTACGAGCACCTGCCGGAGTTCGCCTCCTGCGTCAACCAGTTCGCCCGCGAAAACGGCCGGCGCTACGACATAATCCACAGCCACTACTGGCTGTCGGGCGTCGCCGGGCAGCAGCTCCAAAAGAGGTGGGGGCCTGCCGTGCCGATGATCCAGATGTTCCACACCCTGGGGCACATGAAGAACCTGGTGGCGCGCGCGGCCCACGAGGTCGCTTCGGAGCAGCGCCTGCAGTGCGAATGGGAGCTGATGCGCCACGCAGACCGGCTCGTGGCCGGGAGCCCGCACGACCGCACCCAGATGATTCGGCTCTATGCTGCGGATCGAGAGAAGATCCAGGTCATTCCCCCCGGCGTCGACCTCGGCCGCTTCTATCCCGGATCCCAGCTCGAGAGCCGTCAGAAGCTCGGTCTCGACACCGAACGCCGGCTCATCCTCTTCGTGGGCCGCATCGAGCCGCTCAAGGGGATCGACACCCTGCTCGAAGCAATCGCCCTGATGGACAAGGATGAGAACTGCACCCTCGGCTCCGAGTGCCTTTCGGTTGCGATCGTCGGCGGTGACGCCAGCGTGCCGCCGGAGCAGATGACCGCCGAGATGCAGCGCCTGCACGTGCTGCGCGACCACCTCGGATTGCAGAAACTCGTGGCGTTCCTGGGCAAGCAGGGCCAGGACACGCTCCCCGACTACTACCGGGCCGCCGACGTGTTGGTGATGCCCTCGCACTACGAGTCGTTCGGCATGGCCGCCCTCGAAGCCATGGCGTGCGGCACGCCGGTGGTTGCCAGCCGCGTCGGCGGCCTCACCTACTCGGTGCGTGACGGCGAGACGGGCCTGCTGGTGCCGGAGCGCGACCCGGCCGCCCTGGCGCGCGCGCTGGAGCAGTTGCTGAAAAGCGACCAGCTGCGCTGGCGACTCCAGGCCAATTCGATCCGAGCGGCGCAGGAGTTCGGCTGGCCGATCATCGCCGACCGCATCCTCGCGCTGTATGATGCCGTGATGCGCGAACGGCAGACGTTTCCAGCTTGACGGGTGTCCCGTCCCGGAGGTGCGAGATGCGCAAAGACAGCGTGCGTCAGTGGCTGAACGTGTTGGCCATCATCGTCACGATCGTTGTGAACGGGTTAGCCAACGCCCTGCCGATCAACGGCCAGCAGACGGGCGAGATTTCAGACCGGTTCCCGGTCCTCTTCGTGCCGGCGGGCTACGTCTTCTCGATCTGGGGCCTGATCTATGTCGGACTGGTCGCCTTCGCCGTCTACCAGGCGCTGCCGGCGCAGCGCGCCAACGACCGGCTGCGGCGCATCGGCTACTGGTTCGTGGTGAGCTGCCTGGCTAACGCAGTGTGGATCTTGCTCTGGCACTACAATCTCTTCCCGGTGAGCCTGCTGGCGATGCTCCTCCTCCTCGCCAGCCTGATCGTGATCTACCTCAGGCTCGACATCGGACGGACGGCGACCGCCGCGGCGGAGAAGTGGGCCGTCGATGCGCCGTTCAGCGTCTACCTGGGTTGGATCACGGTGGCGACCGTCGCCAACGCCACCACTGTCCTCTACGATCTTGGGTGGAACGGCGGGGGGATCGGGCCGGAGTTCTGGGCCGTGCTGATGATCGCTGCCGCGACGATCATCTGCCTGGCGGTGATTCTGACGCGGCGCGATGTCGCGTACTCGCTGGTCATCATTTGGGCGCTGATCGGCATCGCGGTGAAGCAGGGCGACCGGTCGCAGAGCGTCGCCACGGCCGCCATCGTCGCTGCGGTTGTGGTCGCTCTGGCGCTGGTGGCGGTGAAGACGGGTCTCGTGCGCCGCAGGGCCACCTGACCTTGTGAACGGCGCGGAGATGCCGTTGCGCCGGACCCGAGCTCGCCGAGGGCCCGGGCCGGCTTCGCCCCGATGAAGCGAGCGCTCGCTAATAGAGGAACATCGGCTTGCCCAGCATGTGGGCCACCTTGGGCCGATAGTTCTCCCGATCGTACAGCTCCTGCACGTCGACGCGCTTGATGCCCGACACTACGGTGCTGAGGGGGATGTGTGTGTATTTGCCGTCGCGCAGCGCCACCATGCGGCCTGAGCGGCCCTCGGAGATCAGGTCGGTGGCCAGGTTGGCATAGGCGAGCGCCACCATGCGATCCAGCGAATCGGGCCCGCCGGAGCGCATCAGATAGCCGAGCTGCTGGTAAATGATATTCTCGCCCGTGAGTTCCTTGATCTGGTCGCCCACCTGGGCTCCTATGCCTCCCAGCTTGCGGTGGCCGTAGGGATCCCGGTCGCCGCTCTCCACTGTATTGCCGCCGATCGGCGTGGCCCCCTCGGAGATCGCCAGCAGTGCATAGTTGCTGGGGTTGGCTCGCTTGTCCTCCAGCAGCAGGGACGAGAGCTTTTGGATATCATACGGCACTTCAGGGATGGCGGCGCGGTCTGCGTTCGCCAGGTAGGCGGCGAACAGGGTGGTCTCGCCCGAGTTGCGGCCGAACAGCTCGATGATCGCGATGCGTTCGTGTGAGCCCGTGGGGGTGCGCAGCGCGGTGATGAAATCGACGCTGCGGGTGATCGCAGTGCTGAAGCCGATGCAGTAGTCCGTGCCGTAGACATCGTTATCCATGGTTTTCGGGATGCCTACGACCGGAAACCCCTCCTGGTGCAGCCGGGCCGCGTAGCTCAGCGTGTCGTCGCCGCCGATGGCGACCAAGCCGTCCACCTTGAGGTGTTCCATCACGCGCAGGATGTGCGGGGTGAGGTCGACCACCGCATCTTCGCCGGACTCCGACGCTTCTCTGATGGGGTGGACTCCCTGGAGAAAGCCCGGCACGTCCCCCGGCTTGACGTGCGACGGCCTCGTGCGCGAGGTGTGGAGAAAGGTGCCGCCCGAGCGGTCGATCTTGCGCACGACCGCCTTGTTCAGACGCATCACCCACCGCCAGTCGTCCGAAGGGTCGTCGGGATTGATATGCACGGGGCCGGCCCAGCCGCGCCGGAAGCCCAGCACCTCGTAGCCTTCATCGACGGCCCGATCCACCACTGCCTTGATGCATGGATTGAGACCCGGCACATCGCCGCCACCGGTGAGGATGCCAAGTGTCCTGATTGCAGCCATGGGAAATCTCCTCGACTCTGCCCGCTGAATCGACGGAAACGGGAGGGTTCGTTCTGCTAAGTTGAGTCACATCCGGGCCAGTAGTGTAACCTGCTCCCCGGCTTTTTGCAAGTCAACCGGCCAGGACGAGTATGGCACAAATGGCCGGCGATCCGCATGTCGCGGCCGGTCAGCCCATCACTTGACACATCGCAGCCGCCGGGTTTATCCTGCGGTCGCCGGTGGGTCGGCGACTGACTTTGAGCGACCCGGCGTTCCTCCACTCCACCACTGCAGAGGAGTTCTACCATGGCAATCGGCCCCGAAACACTGGCGAAGCTTCGCCAAATCGACACCCCGACGGTGTGCAACCTGATCGAGCTCTTCAATGTGCGCCCGCGCAACCTCGGCTATATGGACGCACGCATCGTGCCCGCGTTCCCGGAGATGCCGCCGGTGGTCGGCTTTGCGGCGACCGCGACATTCCGCTCGGCCGCACCGCCGCGGCGGGGCGATGCGTACAGCAGCACCGCCGACCAGGTCGAGCGCTTCGGCGAGCTGTCAGGCCCGCCCGTGGTGGTCTTCCTGGATGTGGATAACCCGCCTGCGGCGGCGTCCTTCGGCGAGGTGATGTGCACCACCTACAAGGCGTTCGGCGCAGTCGGCCTGATCACCAGCGGTGCGGGTCGCGACCTGCAGCAGGTGCGCGCCATCGACTTCCCGGTATTCACCAACGGTACGATTTGCGCGCACGGCTACACCCACATTCCGCAGATCATGGTCCCGGTGCACGTCGGCGGCATCGTCGTTAGCCCCGATGACCTGCTGCACGGCGACTGCAATGGCGTCACCACCATCCCGCACGAGATCGCCGCGGAGCTGGCGGCCCTCGCCGACGACTTCTATGCGGCCGAGGCGATCGTGCTGGCTGCAATGCGCGAGCCCGACCCGACGCCGAAGCGCCTGCGGGAGGCCCAGGCTGCCATGCGTGCGAAAGTCGATGCCATACGCGCACAGATCGCGCGCAAGTAGGGAAGCTCCTTCATCACGGTCGCCGCCCGCCTCGCACGGCGGCCGTGATGATCCATTTGCCGTGGCGCGGTCGCCGTGGTAAGATAGCTTTCCGGCCGATGCCGCTGCGCGAAGCGGACGGCTGGAGAATTCCAGTGCGGGTACGAATCCCGCCCTGCCGCAGGCGAGGCTGAGGAACAGGACAAGGTTGAGGGTCAAGCCGGTCCGGCAGATGACTGCTCGGGCCTGAGTTGCCCGCAGGCTCATCGGGACCGGTCCGCCGCCCGGATTCTTCCTCGACCTCCTCCTCCGCCTCGATCAGCGCGGCAGGCGCCAGGAGAATGCGCCATATGGTCACCCCCGACGCCATCTCACGCGCCCTCGATCGGGTGCTGCCCACCGTCCAGAAGCCGGCCCGCTACACGGGCGGCGAATACAACAGCATCGCCAAACCGTGGTCCGCCGTCGAACACCGGCTCGCGCTCGTCTTTCCCGACATCTATGACCTGGGAATGTCCAACTTGGGGCTGGCCGTGCTCTACGACATCGTCAATCGCCAGCCCGACATGCTCGCCGAACGCGCTTACACCCCCTGGGTGGACATGCTTGCGGCCATGCGCCGCGAGCGAATCCCGCTCTACTCGCTTGAGACCCGCCACGCACTCGCCGACTTCGATGTCATCGGCTTTACGCTGCCCTACGAGCAGCTCTACACCAACGTCCTGACGACCCTCGACCTGGCCGGCATTCCGCTGCATGCAGCCGAACGCGGCGCCGGCGTGCCGCTGATCCTGGCGGGAGGATCGGCCTGCCTCAACCCCGAACCGATGCACGCCTTCTTCGATGCGTTCTTTGTCGGAGAAGGGGAGGAAGCAATCCTGGAGATCGTGCGGATGTGGCAGGAGGCGCGGCGCGCCGGCGTGTCACGGCGTGACGCGCTGGCACGGCTGGCGCAGGTCGAGGGAGTCTATGTGCCGTCCCTCTATGAGACCCGCTATCACGAGGACGGGACCATCTCGGACTTCGGGTTGCGGATGGCTGACGCTCCGTTGTCCACAGCGCCAATCCGCCATGCCGTCGCCAGGCGGATCGTGCCGGTCCTACCGCCGCCGCCGACCCGATTCATCGTTCCCTTCATCGACATCGTTCACAACCGCGCCGCCATCGAGATCCAGCGCGGCTGCACGCGCGGCTGCCGGTTCTGCCAGGCGGGAATGATCTACCGTCCGGTGCGCGAGCGGCCCGTCGCGGAGGTGCTGGCCGCAGTGGATGCCATCGTGGCGAGCACCGGCTTCGAAGAGATCAGCTTCCTCTCCCTCAGCTCGTCCGACTACAGCGGCATCGGGGAGCTGGTGGCCGAGGTGGTCGCGCGCCACGGCGACAGCAAGCTCTCCATCGGCCTGCCCAGCCTCCGCATAGAGTCGTTCAGCGTCGACCTGATGGAACAACTTGAGAAGGGTCGGCGGCGGTCCGGCTTCACCTTCGCGCCGGAAGCAGCGACCGATCGGCTGCGCGACGTCATCAACAAGCCGATCGCAACCGATCGGCTGCTGGAAACTGCGCAGGAAGTGTATCGCCGCGGCTGGACCACGATCAAGCTCTATTTCATGATCGGCCATCCGACGCAGACCCTCGACGATGTGCAGGCGATCGCCGATCTCGCACACCAGGTCAGGCGCATCGGCTTTCGCGAGCGCGGCAAACGGGCGACCGTGCGTGTCGGGGTGAGCACCCTCACGCCCAAGCCGCACACCCCCTTCCAGTGGCTGCCGATGGCCGACGAAGCCTCCATCCAGGCGCAGATCGGTCTGCTGGAGCGGCAGCTGCGCGTGCCCGGCATCGAGTTCAGCTACAACAATCCCGCCGAAACCCTCATCGAGGCGGCGCTGTCGCGCGGCGACCGTCGGCTGGCGGACGTGATCGAGCGCGCCTGGCGGCTCGGCGCGCAGTTTGACGGCTGGGGCGACCAGTTCAACGCCGGCGCCTGGATGCAGGCCTTTGCGGCGCTGGGCCTCGATCCCGAATGGTACGCCCGCCGCGAGCGCAGCCTGAATGAGATCTTGCCCTGGGACTTCATTGCCACGGGAGTCTCCCGGAAGTTTCTCGCCCAGGAGTATCAGCACGCACTGGTCGGCGCGGTGATCGATGACTGCCGCGAGCACTGCTACTCGTGCGGCATCCTGGGGCAGTTCAAAGAAGCGCGGCGCAGCGTTGCCGACGACGCGTGGGGCTGTCCGCCGCTGGGCGTCGGCAAGGCGCGCCAGCGGGTGAGCGCGCGACCGGCGCCGCTCTATGTCAACCCGGAGATGAGCCCCGAGCTGGCGCAGCAATTCGGCCCGCGAACGCCGCAGCGGGCCAGGTCGCGACGGACTGAATAGGCTGCCGGAGATTCCGCGCAACTCATTCCCGCCGGGCGTGTTAGTAAAGTGTTGCGCGCATCAGTGTGATGCGGCATGAACGCCAAGGCGTGGGGGGGTGGACGCGCGGTGCGCACACGCTGATCAGGCGGCAGATCTGAACCCGCCGGCAGGATCTCCCCGGCAGGTTCGTGCATTTGTCGGGTCGGTCTTGACATGAACTCGCTTCACGACAGAGTCGCACTGGTCACCGGCGCATCCAGCGGCATCGGCCGCGCCACTGCGCTGGCGCTCGCACGAGCAGGCGCAGACCTGGTGCTGGCGGCCCGCCGGGAGGCCGCGCTGGCGGAAGTTGCGGCCGAGGTGCGCGCCCTGGGGCGGCGCGCGTTGGTGACGCCCGGCGATGTGTCTCAGCAGCGCCAGTCCGAGGAGATGGTCAGCGCGGCGCTCGCGCACTTCGATCGTCTCGATATCGTCGTGACGAGCGCCGGCATCTATGTGCGGGGACCGATCGAGACCCTCACTGCGGCCGACTTCGAGCGCTGCATGGCGGTGAACTACTTCGGCACAGTGTACCCTGTCCTGGCCGCGCTACCGCATTTGGTCGCGCGCAGCGCGGCCCCGCAGCGGGTGGCTGCCCTGCGCGGCGGGCACATCGTGCTCGTTTCGTCCGTGGACGGCAAGAAGGCCGTGCGTACCGATGCGCCCTATGCGGCGACCAAGGCCGCGGTCGCCGGCTTCGGCGATGCGCTTCGCCAGGATTTGCATGGCACCGGAGTCGATGTGTCGATCATCTTTCCGGGCCGCGTCGCCACCCCCATGATCGCCGGAATGAGGATTCCGGCGATCTCGGCGCCGATCTCGGCCGAGGCGGTGGCCGCGGCCGTGCTGCGAGCGATTCGTCGGCGCCAGGCCGAAGTGATCTTGCCATTTTCAGCGCGCTTTCTGCTCATCGCCGATCGGTTCTCGCCCCACCTGGGCGATTGGGCCGTTCGCACATTTCGACTCGAAGGTTTGGAGGGATAGGGAACCATGACCGTCAGCGCTCCAGTTGCTTCGCAGTTCGTGCTCGATCGGCCGCTGCACCCGTGGCTGAAGACCATGCGCGTCGCGTATCTGCCCGGCCCGGCGGACCCGATCGCGGTCGAGGTCACCGAGGGGATCATGCAGCGGCTCGGCGCCTTGGGTCACGTGGCGCAGGAGCGACCGTCTGACGAGACGGATGTCGTGCTCACGACAGCGCGCTTCGGAGAGCCGCGTAGTTGGCGCACGGCGCCAGCATTTCAGCTGCGCCGCGAGTTCGGTCTGACGCGCACCCCGCAGTTCTGGACGGTAATCCACGCGCGACCTGAGGAGCTGGCAGCGGTCGTGTCTCACTTCGAGGTCGCGTTGGCGAAGGAGCCGATCGACCTGAAGGACTTCGAGTTTCCCGGCCTTGCGCCCACGGCGCACCGGCCCCTCGTCGAGCAGGGCCGTCGCGGCGGACCGATCCTGTCGGTCGAACGGCTGATGCAGGCGCAGGCGCTCTGCCTCTGGATCCTGCTGGTCGTCGGCGACGAGGCGCCTGAATACGCCTATCATTTCAACCTGGTCGGCAGCTACGCGCAGAGTGACGCCCGCACAGACGGCTTCTACGACGACGTCATCCTGCGCATGGTCACGTCGATGAGCGCCGAAGAGGTCGCCAGGCACGTTGTGACGCCGCCTGTCATCCCCGCGCAGGCATGGCAGCGGCTGGCGACGCCCAGGGCGATGCAGCGGGCCAGCCTCGAATTCGGGGGCCGCCACTTCTTCACCGAGATGGTTCGCATCGCCGACCTGGTGTCGGTGCC
>CAYRFV010000111.1:0-16495 GCA_964423545.1 uncultured Anaerolineales bacterium
CCGGTCTGACCTACGGGCTATACAGCGTCTTCAACAAGGTGTTGGTGCGGCGCAATGCGCCTTGGGTGGTGCAGGTCTATGGCCTGCTGATCGGTGCGGCGGTGTTGGTGTGGTTCGTGCCTGCCGGCGAGCTGGCGCGCGGGTTTGCCTCGCCCGGCGCAATTGCGCTGATCCTCGGCATGGGGACCATCCCGACACTGCTGGCAAGCCTGGCATTCGCGATCGGCGTGCAGTGGGTGCCGGTCAGCACGGCCGCTATCGTCGCCACGTGGGAGCCAGCGGTGGCGGTGATCTTCGGGTATCTATTCTTTGGGGAGCGGCTGGAGCTGGCCCAGTGGCTGGGCACGGCATGCATCGTGGGGGCGGTGCTGCTTTTGCGTCCGGGTGGCGCAGCCGACAGTGCTCCCGCAGGCTGAGAAGAACCCACCCCCGACCGCGGATGTCGCTATCCGCCCACGCGCGGGGCGAACTCCCAGATCAGCGCCAGCGCGGCGACGGTGATCAATCCGTACTCGATCGCAACGCGGCGGCCGATCCGGCCCTGAATCGCGTGCTGTGAGAGGCCCACCACGTTATAGAAGATCAGCAGCAGCAAGAGGCCGCCCGTCAGGCTTTGCAGGCGCATGTAGTTCAGAACCCAGGTAGCCTGCCCCATCACCGCGCCGACGATGACAGCGTAAAGTCCAACCAATAGGGTCGAACGCTGACTGCCGCGCAAAAGCTCCAGCGCCAGCAATCCACTGATCAACATGATTTCGGTCGCGGACACGATGCTGCGCACGCGCGTGCGATACACCACAAGGAAGAGCACCAACGCAATGGCATAGGTCAGTGCGTTCATGCCCAGGCGCGCACGGCGGTAGCCAGTGGCGAAGGGGTCCAACGTGTAGTAGATGCCTGCGAGGGTCAGACCCAGGGCGACACCCGTCAGGGTCAGCCCGACCAACCAGTAAAGGCGCGAAGGCGCGACCGGAAGCAGGAACACCGCGACGCCGATCAGGGCCATGGGCACCCCCCACGACAGCCAGTGGGCGCCTACGTCGCCGCTATGGCTCAGCGGATGGACGCGCACGACCGACTCAGCGCCGCTGGCCGCGAGGCCCGCCAGGATCAAGCCAAGCACCGTGTTGGTGGTGACAGCTACGGTGATCGGGGAGCCGAACACGCCGCCGGTCACAACGATCGTGGGCAACGCCAACAGCCGCTGCGCCGCCAATCCCATCAGCACGACCCAGACCAGCACGCTGACCCGATCGCGATAGTCGAGCAGGAATTCCCTGTTCATCCCATGACACCACAAGCAGAGCCGGTTATTTTGCTGAAAGCACCAAGCCGGCAGGCGATGGATCATTGTAGCCGGTTGGTTGGAGGCTGTCAACAACACCCGACCGATCTTCGAGTTTGACGAGCCATCCGTTCTGTGATACAAAAAGCTTATTGAATTTAGTTGTCAGATCGCCCGGGTGCGCCGTCGCGCGCCCGTCACGCACGACGCAGAGCGGTGAAGCCACAGGTTCAGGAGGCGGAATTGCTCTATCATGATTACACCATCACGATTGCGGCGAGCCAGGGGCCCGGGTACCCTGTGTCGGCCATGGCCGAGGGGATGGGGCGCGCTTCCGATGTGTTGCCTGACCCGCCCGATGAGTTGACCGCGCAGATAGCCCAGATCGCCGAGGCGCCGGCCGGGGTCGAACATGCCGAGCTGCTGACGGCGATCGGCATCGGGATGTTTCGCTGGCTCACCAGTCACCTTGAAATGCACTTACGCCTGGCCTGGGATCGCGCCGAGCAGCAGCGGCAAGGATTGCGGCTACGCCTCAGCATCGATGCGCCAGAGATCAACGCCTGGCCATGGGAGCTGCTGCATGACCCAATGCGCGACTTCACCTTCTCGACATCGATCACCACGCCCGTCGTCCGCTACCTCGATCAGAGCAACCACTTCGGCAGCCCTGCCGACATGAAGACGGAACTGCCGCTGGAAGCGCTCGTCGTACTGCCCCGCGCGCCCGACCTCAACCTGGTGAAGGAGCGCGCCGTCATCGCCCAGGCCGTCGCGCTGCTGGACCCGCCCCTGCTGATGCATGTGCTGGACGGCATCGTCACGCGCGCACGCCTAGCCGATGTGCTGGTCAGCGGGCACTACGAGATCATTCACGCCAGCGGACACGGTGGTTTCCTGGATGGGGAGGGATTCCTCGCGCTCAATGATGCGGACGGAGCGCCGGACATCGTTGACGGGCAGGTTCTGGCGCGGCTGGCGGCCAACTGCAAGACGCTCAGACTGGCCGTGCTCAACGTGTGTAGCAGCGGCAAGGTCGATGAGGCGCGAGCATTCCAGGGGTTGGCGCCGCAACTGGTCCGTGCAGGCGTGCCGGCGGTCGTAGCCATGCAGTACCCGCTCAGCGACGATGCATCGATGGCATTCGCAGAGGAATTCTACCGGCGTCTGTGCACCGACGAGAACGCAGGGCGCGTCGATGTCGCCGTGACCTATGCCCGCAACTTGCTGGCGATTCTCTACCCCGACAACCGATGCGTTGCGGCGCCGGTAGTTTACACCCGTGCGCCGGACGGCGTGATCTTCGCGCTCCGCAGCCAGGCTGCCGCGGCGAGCGTCTCTGACAACGGACGGCAGGGGGATCGCACACGCGAGTTGGCGGAGTCGCTGCGGATGAGCGCCGCCTTCGATGATGATCTGATGCTGGCTGACCGGGATTTGCTCCAGAGCTGGCGTCACGCCCTCTCGCAGGCTGCAGAAGCCACGCAGCGCCAGTTCAGCACACCCGACCCCGATATCCAACAGGCTGCACAGCAAAGCCTGGCTCTGTTGCGCCAGCGGCTGGTCACCGTCGAAGCGCGGCTATCGGCTTCCCAGTAAGCTGGAAAACGCGGTCACGACGATCAGAATCAGCGTCAGCAGGATCAAGACCGCAACCATCACCCAGGCGATCAGGTTGGACGCGCGGCCGTTTACGAACCGGCCCATCAGCCGCCTTTCGTTGATCAGACGCAGCATGACGATCAGGATCACCGGCAACAGCACGCCGTTCAGCGTCTGACTCGCCATCATGGTCTTCACGAGCGACTGGATCGGCAGCAGGATGATCGCCGCCCCCAGGACGATCAGCGCCGTGTAGACGGTGAAGAAGATCGGCGCTTCGCGCCAGCCATGGTCCACCCCCGCCTCCCAGCCGAACGCTTCGCACACGACATATGCCGTCGAGAGTGGCAAGATCGCCGCCGAGAAGACCGATGCGTTGAGCAGGCCGACGCCGAACAGGGTCGAAGCATAGGGCCCCGCCAATGGACGTAAAGCCAACGCCGCATCCTTGGCGGATTCGATCCGAATGCCGTTGGCGTTCAGCGTCGCGGCGCAGGCGATCATGATGAAGGACGCGACGAGCTCGGCGAAAATCGAGCCGACTTCCACATCGATCCGCTCATACGAGTTGTCGGTGATCTTGAGCCCTTTATCGACCACGGATGACTGCTGGTAGAACTGCATCCACGGCGCAATCGTGGTGCCTATGATCGTGACAAAAATCGTCACGTAGCCCGGTTCAACCTGGAAGTCGGGAGTTACGAACGCCATCGCCACCTCATCCCACGGGGGCCGAGCCAGGATGCCTGAGACGATGTAGGCCAGGAAGATGGCGCTGGCGGCCAGGAAAACACGCTCGACCCACTTGTAGTTGGCCTTGACGATCAGCAGCCATACGACCATCGCGGCAATCGGCACCGAAAGATACTTGCTGACCCCAAAGATCTCCATGCTGGCCGCCACGCCGGCGAACTCGCTGACCGTATTGGCGAGGTTAGCGAACAGGAAGATGCCGATGATCAGTGCAGTCAAGCGCACGCCCAGACGCTCACGGATCAGATCGGCTAACCCCTTGCCTGTAACGACGCCCAGCCGGGCGCTCATTTCCTGGACGATGATCAGTGCGAGCGCCACCAACGGCATCATCCACAGCAGGCTGTAGCCGTAGTGCGCGCCGGCCACCGAATAGGTGGTGATGCCACCGGCGTCGTTGTCGACGTTGGCGGTGATAATGCCCGGTCCAACAACGGAGAGCAACAAGAACAGCCGGATGCGAAGTGGTTTGAAGCGCTGCGAGAGAGTCATGTGGCAGCCCCGGCATGAGGTTGGGGTTCAAGGACAGGGCCAAGGTGAGGGTGAGAATCGATTCTCCCCTCAGCCAGAGCCTCTGCATCAGCGGTACATGCGCGGCAGGCGCTTCTTCCACGCCGTCGGGATGATTTTGTCGAGGGCGTCATCCGCCGTGACGATGCCCTGGATCTTACCGTCCTCATCGACGACCGGTATGGCCAACAGGTTGTACTTGGCGATGGCCTGGGCTGCTTGCTCCTGGCTATCCAAGGGGCTGAGGGTGACGACTCGCTCGTGCATGATGCGCGAGACCGGGGTCTTGGGATGCGCCAGCACCAGATCCTGCAGGGAGAAGACACCGACAAGGCGATCGTCCCGGTCGGTCGCATAGATGTAGTTGATGGTTTCAACCTCCTGCCCCATCTTGCGCAGGTAGGCGATGGCCTGCTCTGCGGTCAAGTCGGGGCGAACTGCGATGAACTCCGTCGTCATGATACCGCCGGCCGAGTCGACAGGATAGGAGAGCAACCGCCGGACATCGGCGGCTTCATCCTGTTCCATGAGATTGAGGAGCTCCAGGCTGCGGTCTTCCGGCAGTTCGGCCAACAGATCAGCTGCCTCATCCGGCGCCATTTCCTCCAGCAGATCGGCTACCTTCTCATCGGACATCGACTCGACCAGGCTGGCCTGGAAGTCAGGCTCCACCTCCTCCAGGGTGTCGGCCAGCTGCTTGACATCCAGGGAGTCGAGCAGCTTGCTACTATCAGACCGGCTGAGATCGCTGATGATCTCGGCCAGATCCGCCGGGTGCAAGTCGGCGATCTTGGCGCTGGGCACCTTCAGACGCATCGGCTGATCCCCCGACAGGAGCTCCACCGCGTCCCACGAGATCATGCCAGGCGTCAGTTTGCGACCTATGCGACCGGCGACCTTCTCGGCGGGCCGGGCCAACCCCATGCGGCGCATCAGCCCAAGCCCGCCGATATCTACGTTCGCGACGTAGAAGTCGCCGTTGACGCGAGCCACTTCCAGGTCATTGACACGCACGACGCGCACGCCGTCGGTGTCGATGATCTGTTTGTCCAACACGTCGCGCGCCAGAAAGAGGTCATGTTCACCGGGCGAATAAGGAAGGATCTCCTCGAGGCGCTTGTTGAGCGCCACTGCGGGCGCAGACAACACGACGACATCGAGGATCGGGACGAACAGCGTACCGCCGTCGCGCTTGACGACCAACGCCGCGATCCGTGGATGCGGCAGATCGTGTCGCACAAGTGCGATCAAGTCATCCAGGCGTCCGATGCGCTCCCCGCTGACATCAACGACGGTGCGGCCGGTCAATTCACTCATGAAGGGCATGGGTCACCTCCGCTCACATCCAGTCGCGCTTGAGAAAGAAACGCGCCACCAGAGCAGCCAGACCCATCGACGCGGCAATAATGATGGCGAATGCATAGGGCTCGTTCTGGAACGGCAGGGGGACATTCATGCCGTACAGGCTGGCAACCAGCACCGGCAGCGTCAGCACAATGGTCATGGCCGCCAGGAACTTCATCACCGTGTTCATGTTGTTCGAGATGATCGACGCAAAGGCGTCCATCATCGAGCTGAGAATGTTGCTGGCGATGTTGGTCATTTCAATCGCCTGCTGGTTCTCGGTCAGCACATCCTCGAGCAGGTCGGTGTCATCCGGATAGGCTGCGAAGTGCTGGCTCCGCTGGAGGCGTTCCATCATCAGCTCGTTCGATTTGAGCGCCGTCGTGAAATAGACCAGGCTCTTCTGGTACCTGAGCAAGCCCAGCAGTTCCCGGTTGCGCAGCGACATCTGGAGCTGATCTTCGAGATGGTCGACTGCCCGGTTGATCTCCCGCAAGTAACTCAGATACTTGGAGGCGGTATTGAGTAAGAGGCGGAGAATGAACCGGTTACGCTTGGCGGTGCTCAGATCCTTGACGCGGCCGCGCGCCAGCTCCTGCAGGATCTCGTTGTCGCGCTTGCTGATCGTAAGGATGTATTGCCCCGCCAGGACGATGCCAACGGCATGGGTGGTGAAGGGCACGTCCGCCGTCGGCGCCTCAGCCGCAGGCAGACGGACCACGATCAGAATATTGCCGTCCTCCCGCTCAATCCGTGCTCGCTCATCCACGTCCAACGGATAGAGCGTGAACTCCTGGGGCAGGCCGAGCCCTTGCATCCAGGCGATCTCGTCAGGAGTAGGGTCGATCGCGCTGATCCAGCAACCTCTGCAGATCTCGGAAAAGGTCTCAAGGCCATGCTCCGTCGTCCTATAGATTGTAATCATGTCTCACTCCTTCCGCAGAGGCAAGCCGGACGGAATGAAGCAAGTGCGCGGCGCGACAAGGCCGCGCCAAACGTGACCAGATCAACTGGCGACGCCGGACACGGGCGTGCATGTGCTCGTTGAAGGTCGAGAATGTCAACTCGCTTCAAGGCTGCCTCCGAGACAGGGTATGACAGCAGAAGCGAGGCAACGCCGCCGGTTCATCGTGGGGAGGATGGCCCGGCAAGCGCGATCTATGCTTTGGGGATATCCTCTTGTTGACAGGCGGACATGTGCATAGGCCGGCGACTTGCCTGACCGCTGCTGTGTTTGGTCTCCCGGCTCTGTCGAGCCGGGCTGGTACTACTGGGCAAAGGGTCGTTCGACATCGTATCTCTTGCGATCGCGGCCTGGCGACACACATCGCCAGGGGCGCACGCCCCTCTGAAACCAGCGGAGCGACCTGTGCGCCACGGCGCATTCTACTCTCGTTCGATGAGATGTCAAATCACGGCGACCAAGTTGGCAGGCGGAATGGGGGATCGGCCGGGGCGGCGCCGCCTACGACATCCAGCGCCCATGCCAGCGCATCCTGATCGCGCCAGGGGTGCTCGACCGCGCCGAAGCACATCGACTGCTCATGACCTTTGCCACAGATCACCACGACATCGCCGCGACGCGCCAGCCGGACGGCATACAGGATCGCGCGCTGGCGATCAGGGATGCGGACGAAGTCGTCTCCTTCACGCCGGCCCTCATTCGTCAATGCGTCTGCCGTCTCCGCCAGGATCGCGACCAGGTCCTCGGTGCGCGGATCTTCGGCGGTGATGATCGCCACATCAGCCAGCCGCGCCGCCACCGCCCCCATCAATCGACGCTTCTCGCGGTCGCGCAGGCCCGCGGAGCCGAACACGACAAACAGACGGCCGCCCGAACCGAGCAGCGTGCGGAGGGTCTCCAGCGTCCTGGACAGGGCATTCGGGGTGTGGGCAAAGTCCACGATCGCGGTGAATAACTGGCCGCGATGGATGCGCTCCATCCGGCCCGGCACCCCGTGCAAGGCGCGCACCCCGGCCCCAATCGCCGCTACGTCGATGCCCAAGGCGAGCGCCGCGCTTGTGGCCGCCAGGATATTCGAGACATTGAAGCTTCCGACCAACGGTGTGACCAGACGCCAAGACGACGGAGGGATGGGGTGCGGCGCGGAGGAAGAGACGATCACATCGAATTCCATGCCCGCCGGGGAATGCCGGATGGCATCGGCTCTCAGAACGAGGTCCCCGATGCTCCCGCTATCGGCTTCTCCTATCCCGTAGGTGATCCTTCGCTCGGCCGGAAACGCCGCCAGGTAGCCGAACGAGCTGTCGTCGCGGTTAAGTACAGCCGTTTTCAGCAGGCCGGACTTCCGATAGCTGGTGGAGAGCGCCTGAAACAGCATGGCCTTGGCCGCGCGATACACCTCGTAGCTGCCATGGAAGTCCAGGTGTTCGTGCGTGATATTGGTGACGACCGCGATATCGAAGGCACAGCCGGTGACGCGATGCTGCGCCAGGCCGTGTGAAGTCGCCTCCAGCACGGCAACTTCGACGCCGGCGGTGCGCATCTGCGCCAGATAGCGCTGCACATCGGGGGCATCCGGGGTGGTGGTGTGCAGCCCTGTCTCATGCGGCTCATCGCCGATCACGGCGTTGACCGTACTGATCATGCCAGCGCGCTTGCCGGCTGCGCGCGCCATCGAAAAGAGCAGGTGCGCGGTCGTGGTCTTGCCGTCCGTACCGGTGATGCCGACCAACGCCATCGCGCGACTGGGGTGATCATGCTGAGCTGCGCTCAGCCACGCCAACGCAACCCGACCGTCCGCCACCTGGACGTAGCCTGGCGGCTGCACGGGCAGATCCGCCAGCGGCAGCTCGCCTACGACCAGGGCCGCGCCGCGCGCCATCGCGTCCGCAATGTAGCGGTGACCGTCCGCACCCACCCCGCGATAGGCAACAAAGAGCGCACCGGGGCCGACTTGGCGCGAGTCGCTGACGATATGACTGATCTGAAGACCGTGCGCGCCGGTGGCGGCGATCAGATCCGGCAGGCTGGCGAGCAGGCGGTCAGACTCCATGCCGCCGGCCCTCAGTGAGACGATGGCGTGGGGCGCCGCCGTCCGGTGTGCGTAGAGACGCGCCTCCCTGACCAACCGCAGTCAGGACTCGCGCAGCGATAGCGCCGCACCGGCACCAGGATGCTGATCGCTTTGTCGGAGAACCTGCGATGCACCCGATGCAGTGCGCCACCGCAGCGCGGACAGTGCAGGCTGACCACCGACTCGGTGTGCTGCAGCCGCCACCGCAGCCGATAGACCAGAAGCACCGACACCGCGATCAGCATGGGGATAGCGACCAGCTCCGACAGTCCAAGGCGGGAGCGGAAGTTGGTCAGGCTCGCGAAGACACGCGCGATCGCGCTCTGCCCACCGCTGGCCATGGCGCCCAGACCACGCACCAGCGCTGCACGGATGTTCATCTGCTCGAACAGCAAGAAGATGGCAAGGATCAAGCCGGCAACGATGAGGACTTCGACCCAATACGCTTTGAGGAACAGGAGCAGCGGGCTTAGGCTTCGCCGCCGAGCACTGCGATGACGGCGAAACTCCCCGGACGGGCGATCTTCCTGAAGACTCCCTGACATAGATCACACACTCAACGCATAGCCAGCAGCTGCACCGATTGCGTGGCCCAGTCAATCAGCGGCCCGGGAAAGAGGCCGATGAGCAGGGTCAGCGCGCCGGTCAACAGCACTGCTGCCTCAAGACCCCGACCGACTTTGAAGGGACCAGCGTCCGGTTCGGGCGGGACGAAAAACATGTAGCGCACGACATTCAGATAGTAGAAGGCGGAGACGACCGAATTGAGCGCGCCGATGACCGCCAGCAGAATCATCTCGGCCTGGACCGCGGCGCCGAAGACGAAGAGCTTGCCGACGAAGCCGGCGGTCGGGGGGATGCCTGCCAGCGATAGCAAAAAGACGAACAGCGTCACAGCGAGCCAGGGTGAACGCCGGATCAACCCCCCGTAGTCGCGAATCTCCACGGCGCCGGAGCGATTCTCGACCGCGATCACCACCGCGAAGGCGCCCAGATTCGTCACCAGGTAAGCCATCAGATAGATCAAGACGCCATTGATGCCGTTGAAGGTCGTGGATGACGATCCGGGCCCGCTGCTGACTGCGGCGACGCCGATCAGAATATAGCCCGCCTGGGCAATGGATGAGTACGCCAGCATGCGCTTGATATTCGTCTGCCGGATCGCAGTCAGATTGCCCAGGGTCATCGTCAGGACCGAGACGAGCGCCAACAGAGCCGTCCACTGCGCCTCGAACGAGGGGAGCGCGACGAGGAACACGCGAATCAGGATTGCAAAGCCGGTCGCCTTGGAGACCGTTGACAGAAACGCAGTCACTGGCGTGGGGGCGCCCTCATAGGTGTCAGGCGCCCACTGATGATATGGCACCAAACTTGCTTTGAAGCCGAAGCCGGCCAGCAACAGGAGGATGGCGGGGATGCCCACCCACAGGAGATCGGGCGCAGCTCGCCGGCCCAGGGCCTCGGCAACGGCTGCGAAGTCGGTCGCACCGGTCGCACCGTAGAGAAGGGACATGCCGTACAACATCACCGCCGATGCCGTGGCGCCATAGAGGAAATACTTGATGGCCGCCTCACCCGACTTCCGGTTATCCCTGAAGTACCCGGCGAGGACATAGCTCGTAATGCTGAGGAACTCCATCGCAAGATAGAGCATCACGAGGTTTGTTGCGCTTACGGCAAGGCAGACGGCGACGCCGGTGATCAGGAGGAGTGCGTAGAACTCGCCGCGATAGGGCGTTCGCTCGCGCATGTAGGGAATGGCCGCCAGGATGACCAGCGCAATCCCGATGATGGCCAGGGCCTTGAAGAAGACCGCGAACGCGTCGACAGCCAGCATCGACGCAACCTGGGCGGTCTGCCCCAGGCTGGGCAGCAGCGCGAGCGCAGCCAATCCCAATCCGGCCAGGGCGGCGTAGGGCAGCCACGGCTTGGGCCGGCGCTCCAACGTGACCGGATCGCCGGGCCGGCGGCCGGCAAGATCGAGGATGAAGATCGCGGCTGCGGCCAACAGGAGAACGATCTCGGGCAGCAGATAGGTCAGATCTTTGAGAGTCAAGGAACCGCCTCCGTCTGGAAGCCGGCTGCCAAGAATTGGAAGCGAGAGGCCGGAGGTTGTTGGCGATTGCCTGCCGACCCTCCGACACTCAGCTCCGAGCTTCCAGTCTCACTTCCCGGCAAGACCGCTCATCAGCGCCAAGAAGGCGCCATTGAAGAAGTTCAACAGCACACCCGGCAAGATGCCGATCAACACCATGAAGAAAACGAGCGGCCACAGGGTGACCTTCTCGTAGCGGACCAGATCAGAGGGTTCATGCGCATCCGCGCCGGTCGTCGGATCGGTCCAATGCTCGATCTTGTGCGGATCGTACTGGCCCAGGAAGACGAACTGAACGATCTTCCAGAGGATGTAGGCGGCGGTCAACACCACACCGATGATACCGATCGCCGCCCAGAACCGCGTGATGGCGAACGCCCCGCGAAAGACGAAGAACTCGCCCCAGAAGCCAGCCAGGCCGGGCAGGCCCAATGAAGTGAACGCCGTCACCGCAAAGAGGCCATAGTAATAGGGCAGCTTGCTGCTGAGCCCACCGAACATCTTCAGATCGCGCAGGTGCGCCCGCTCGTAAATGACACCGACCAGGAAGAACAAGGCGCCAGTGCTGATCCCGTGGTTGAACATCTGGAGCGCGGCGCCATCGAGCGCCATGACGCTGGAATCGACCAGGTCCCTGGCGCCGACGGCGAGCGCGGCCGCGCCTACGCCCAGCAGGATGTAACCCATGTGGCTGACCGATGAGTAGGCGATCAGGCGCTTCAGATCCCACTGCGCCAGCGACACCAAGGCGCCGTAGATGATCGAGATCACACCGAGAATCACGATGACCAAGCCGTAGGCCTTGAAGGTTTCGGGGAAGATCGGCAGGTTGATGCGCAGGATACCGTATGCGCCGAGTTTCAGCAAGACGCCAGCCAGCAGCACAGAGCCGGCCGTCGGGGCCGCGGTGTGAGCGTCGGGCAGCCAGGTATGAAAGGGCCAGCTCGGCACTTTGATCGCAAAGGCGATGAAGAAGGCCCAGAAAGCCAGACTGGCAAGGACGAAATTGCCAGCAAAAGGCTTCAGTTGCGGCAGCTCCACGATGTCAAACGTGCCCGTGGCCAGGTAGACGCCGATGATCGCCAGCAGCATCAGCACCGAGCCGGCCATGGTGTAGAGGAAGAACTTGATCGCCGAATACTGCGGCCGATCCTTGGCCTGGCCCCAGACGCCGATCAGCAAATACATCGGCACCAACCCGAGCTCCCAGAAGACGTAGAACAGCACCAGATCCAGGGCCGCGAAAACGCCCAGCATCCCGACTTCCAGCAGTAAAAAGAGGAAAAAGAACTCCCGCACCCGCACCTTGATGACTCGCGCCGAATACCAAAGGCCGAGGGTGGTCAGGAAAGTCGTTAGGAACACCAGCGGCACGCTCAAGCCGTCGACCCCGAGGTGGAAGTCAACGTTCAGCGCATCGATCCACGGCACGTTGATCTGGTACTGGAATCCTCCAATGGACGTGTTGTAGCCAGCCGCCAGCCAGATCGAGAGGAGGAGAGGAAGCAGGCTGAGAACGATGGCCCCGTTCTTGATGAGCCGTTCTTCGCGCGCTTTCTCCCACCCCAGCCACTTGCCGTACGGCAGAAGGGTCAGGATGGCGCCCAGGAGCGGGATGAAGATGATGAAGATCAAGAGTGAACTATTCATTCAGCGTCCCTCCAGTGGGAGTGATCGGATGCCGAGCCGATGAGACCGCCGGTCGATGACCTAGCCGCCGGTCGATGACCTCATCGCCGTTATTTCGGCAGCAACAAGAACGCCGCCAGCAGCACCGACACCGTCACCAACATAACCAGCAGGTAATTCTGGACTCGGCCGGTCTGGATCACGCGCATGGCGCTGCCGACCGCGGTCGTGACCGCGCCGATGCCGTTGACGATGCTGTCTACAACCTTTACATCGAAGAGCTGGCCGACCTCGGAGATGCGGCACCACAGCTTTCCCACGCCGTCAACGATTGGGTCGATCACCCACAGATCGTCAAAGCGGAAAAGCCAGTTCGCCAGGCGCTGCGTGCCTTTCACGAACACTTTGGTGTAGAGCTCATCGAAGTAGTATTTGTTCTGCAGCACGCTATAGATGCGACCCAGCCTCCGGGCCATCGGGTCGACGATCTGCAACGGAGACCACGCGGGATCGCCCGGCTTCTTGCCGATGGCCGAAACGCCGCGGTAGGCCAGCCAGCCCAGCAGCAAGCCGCCCAGGGCCACCACCGACGAAGTCAGCAGCGGCGGGATGGCAAAGGGCAGTTCGGCTGCCTCGATCTCAAACGATTCGGCCAGGCTGCCGACCTGATGGTGTATGAAGGCGGGCGAAAGTGGGCCCAGGACCGGGAAGGTGGTTGGGATGCCCAACCAGCCAAAGCCGATGGCAAAAACCGCCAGCACCATCAACGGGATGGTCATCCAGCGGTAGATGCTGTCATGCTCGCTGGCGCGCTCGGCGGCTGCCGTACGCGGCTTCCCAAGGAAAGTCATCGTGATCTGGCGTGCGGTATAGAAGGCTGTGAGCAATGCGGCCACGGCCAACACGGCAAATACGAGGCGATGGTTGTTGATCCACGCGTCGGCCAGGATTTCATCCTTGCTCCAGAAGCCCGCGGTGACGATCGGGAAACCAGCCAACGCCAGCCCACCGATGATGAAAGTCCAGCCGGTGCGCGGCATCCTGCGCAGGAGGCCGCCCATATTGCGCATGTCCTGGGGATCGAAAGCGTGAGCGGAGGAATGCGCGGCTGCGTGAGGCTGTGCTGCGCCATGAGCCGGCGCGTGCTCCTCGGCCTCCGCGCCGGCGTGACCGTGGCCCTCCACCTCGTGATGCCCATGCTCCATGCCATGAATCACGCTGCCCGAGCCAAGGAACAACAACGCCTTGAAGAAGGCATGGGTCAACAAGTGAAAGGTTGCCGCTACGTAGGCGCCGATGCCCAGTGCAGCAAACATAAAGCCAAGCTGGGAGATGGTCGAGTAGGCCAGCACCTTCTTGATGTCATTCTGGGCCAGCGCAATGGTGGCGGCGAAGAGCGCCGTGAACGATCCGATGAACGCGATGAAGTGCAGGGTGACCTGGTCCGGCGATGCCGCCATGAGCGGGAAGGTGCGAATGATCAAGTAGACGCCCGCAGAGACCATGGTCGCGGCGTGAATCAGCGCCGAGACCGGGGTCGGGCCCTCCATGGCATCCGGCAGCCAGACGTGCAGCGGGAACTGGGCGCTCTTGCCGATCGCGCCACAGAAGATCAGGACGCCGATCAACGTGGCCCACGGCACCGGACCGATGAGCAGGATGTCCGTCGTCGTGGAAGCCAGGCGCTCCAGCGTCTCTGGCTTGAAGATCTCCTCAAAGCTTAGCGAACCGACCTGGATGAACAGCAACAGGATGCCGGCGAGCATGATCGTGTCGCCGATACGCGTCGTCAGAAACGCCTTCAGGCCGGCCTCCTTCGGCGTGATCTTCTTCGGATCGTCGTACCTGCGCGCAAACCAGAAGCCGATCAACAGGTACGAGCAGAGGCCCATGATCTCCCAAAAGACCAACAGGAGAAGGAGGTTGTCCGCCAGGACCAGGCCCAGCATGCCGGTGGCGAAGAGCGCAATGTAGGCAAAAAAACGGCTGCCGAGCCGATCGGCATGGCCCGGCTCGGCTGGCTGGCCGCGCTCGTCGTAGCGGCCCAGATTCTTGCCGACGCCCATGTAGCCGTATGAATAGACAAAGATGAGGAAACATACGAAGGGGACCATGATCAGCATGAGCGCGCTCAGCGGATCGATCATCAACCCAAAGGCTTGCCAGCCGGCCCCAATCGGCAGCCAATCGCGGAACATGCGAAACGGATCTTCAGCGATGCCGTGATGGCCGAATGCCGCCAACGCAATCGCCCAACCCAGCACCCAGGCAATCCCGATGCCGCCAATCGCCAGTCCAGCACTCAACTTCCGGGAGCGGTTCGCCCAGAGAACGATCAACACAAACGTCAGGAAAGGCAACAACGGCACCAGGAAGGTGAGGTTGAAAATGGCAGGCGTGGTGGCTGTGTGAGTATCGAGCATATCTGCCCTCGCTATCGTCGGATCGGCCCGCGTGAACCGGCGTCTTCTCGGGCGAGAAGGCGCCAACCCGCCGGCTTCACCCTTTCATCTCATCCAGCTCTTCGACATTGACGGTGCTGCGCAGGCGGTAGATTGCAACGAAAAGCGCCACACCGACGGCGGCTTCGGCAGCTGCGACCGTGATGACAAACACTGCAAATGCCTGGCCGACCAGTGCGCTCAGCGCCGTGTAGCGCCAGAAGGCAATCAGATTGATGTTGACCGCATTGAGCATCAACTCGATGCCCATCAATACCGCCACGGCATTCCTGCGCGCCAGCACACCGAACAGCCCGATGCAGAACAGCGCCGCAGCCAGCAGCAGATACCAGGTGAGTGGAACCATCCAAAAACACTCCCTCTTACGGCAGGAAACGGTGCAGCACGTGTGAAGCACCCTGCATGACGCACGCTGCTTCACGCACCCCTCAGCACCCTAATCTCGTTCTCGCGCGATGATGATCGCCCCGATCATCGCTGCAACCAACAGCACCGACGCCACTTCGAACGGCACTGCGTAGACGCCCACGAAGTCGGCGCCGAGTCGAGCGATCACGTCTGCCGGGACAGCGCCCGCGACGACGGGCCAGGTGACACGCGTCGCCACGGCCGCCAGGCCGACAAACAACAACGCAGCAAACCCGGCCACAAGACCCCACTGGTTGTTGAAGCGCGGCTGTGCGGGATCCATAATCCTGCGAGTCAGCATGATGGCAAAAATGATCAGCATAGAGATTGCGCCGACGTAGACGAGCACCTGGACGACCGCCAGGAACTCGGCGTGGAGCAGGATGAAAACGCCTGCAATGCCAAAGAATGAGACGATCAGCCAAAGCGCGCTGTGCAGCAGATTGCGGCTGGTCACGACCATCACTGCGGCGCCCAGGGTAATGACAGCCAGAAGCACAAAGATGACCGCTTGCATGAGAATCACCTCGAGTCATCCACGGTAAACCAAGACAATAAGTGAGGATGCATCCGACGCGATGCGCGAAACCGGTTGCGCGGCCCTCGCGACCTGCTTCCTGGCCGATCAGGCGCCAGCCAGCCCATGCTGGTCGGCATAGCGTTTCGCAGCCTGGCCCATGATCGCCAGTGTCACCAGGATGGCGATGACATTCCCACCCAGCCCCAACGCCCATTGCACGAGGGAAGGAACCGGGAGCTTGATGACCACCCCGACCCATAGAAGATTGAACAGCCCCAACGGCACCAGCACTTTCCAGGCCAGCGCCAGCATCTGATCGATGCGAAAGCGAGGCCACGTGCCGCGAATCCACATCAGCAGGAAGACGATGAGCACGGTCTTCACGATGAAGTAGAAGGGGCCGAGGACCGGAACCTGGCCAGCAAAGGGGCCGCGCCAGCCGCCCAGGAAGAGGGTCGCAGCGATGGCCGAGACGGCCAGCAGGTTGCCGTATTCTGCGATGTAAAACCAGCCGAACTTAAGGCCGCTGTATTCGATGAAATAGCCCGCCACAATCTCCGAATCAGCCTCCACCAGGTCGAACGGCGCGCGGCCGGTTTCCGCCGCGGCGGCGAGAATATAGGTGACAAACGCAGCGGGCAACACCAGGACGAACGGCACAGTCTGCAGTTCAACGATCTGGGCCATGCTCATGGTGCCGACGAGCAGCACCACCGCAGCGATGGCAAGGATCATCGGAATCTCGTAGCTGAGCAACTGCGCCACGATCCGAAAGGTACCGATGAGCGCGAACTTGTTGTTTGATGACCATCCGGCCATGATGATCGCAATCGTCGAGATCGAGCCTAC